>CADCVQ010000103.1 GCA_902806175.1 uncultured Solirubrobacteraceae bacterium | reverse complement strand
GCCCGGTCCCGCGGGCCCGGGCGCCGGTGCGTCCGGTGCGGCCGCGGGCGCCGCCGCCGCGGGCGCCGGCGAGTTGTCGCTGCGCAGGATGTACACGCGGCCCTGGGCGACGCCGGTCGAGCCGCTGAAGTTCTCCGCCGCGACGGCGATGTCCAGGAACGTGTCACCGTTGATGTCGCCGATCGGCACGATCGCGCCGCCGAACGCGCTGCCGCTCTGGCCGTCGGGATCGGAGATCGTCTGCAGCACCCGCTCGGTGGCGCCGTTGAACACATGGACGTCGTTGCCGGGCGAGCTCGTGAAGCCCTCGACGCCGACGAGAAGCTCGTTCGCGGGCGCCGCCGCCCCGGGCACGAGGTCGCCGACGCCGGCTGCCCCGCCTCCGAAGTTGCCCATCTTGGCCGGCGTCGGGTCGTCGAGCCGGCTCAAGAGCACGCCGCCCGATCCGACCTTGAAGTTGCCGTTCATCACGTAGCCGCGCCCGGCGCCGACCGCCACCGTGTGCTGGATCGGGGCGGGGAGGTACAGGTCGGGCGCCGACGTGTTGCCGAGATCGCCGACCGCCGGCTCGTGGCTGGACAGCTGCGAGCCGAACGTCGCGCCCGACTGGCGCTCGGGATGCAGGTAGGTGTAGAGGATCGCGCCGGTGGCGCCGTCGACGAGGTGGGCGACCCCCGCGTTGGCGAAGCCCGCATCGGGAGCGTCGATCGGCAGGTCGGTGCCCGGCGACGGGATCACGATGTCCGGGACGGCGTCGGGCAGCGTCGTGCTGAGCAGACGCGAGCACCGCTGCCCCGGCAGGATCGCCGGATCGGTGCAGCGACCGAGATCGCCGACGGCGGTCACCGTGTTGGCCAGCTGCTCGTTGTCGGCCGGGACGCCCGTCGTCGCGTCGCCCTGGGCGTCGGGGTTGCGGATCGTCCGGATCGTCTGGCCGGGGGCCGTGCCGTCGAGGATCGTCGCCGGGTTGCTCGCGGTGATGTCCTCGCCGCGGTAGACGTAGGCCCGGCCGGCCTGCTCGCAGACGGTGCCGGGAGGGCGGCCGGCGCAGTGCGAGCCCGGCTGCGCCGTCGCCGGGCTCTCCGTGAGCTGCGGGGCGCCGATGACGAGATCGGGCCGCCCACCGCCGTCGAGGTCACCGATCGCGACCGCGCGCGCCACGGCAGGGCAGATCCCCACGCCGAAGTTCTGCTCGCAGGCCGTCATGCCTGCCGGGTTCAGCGCGGTGCGCCCGAAGCCCGAACCGCGCAGCAGCGCGTTGGGCGCGCCGGCGTCGGCCGGCGGCATGTCGATGCGCTTGAGCAGCGCGCGCGTCGCACCGTCGTAGATGTACACGCGGCCGCTGTCGACGCCGTTGGCATCGACGCCGCGCGCGCCGACGACGATCTCCGGGATGCCGTCGGGGGGGCCGATCGGGTTCTGCGGGCACAGCGCGCCGGCCGCTGCGCCGCTGCAGCTGCCGAGGTCTGATTGCGTCACCGCCCTGCTGCCGACCTTCGAGGTCCAGAACGAGCCGAAGCCGGCCCGCGCCCCGGCGCCGCCGGGATCGGGTGCGTCGATTCGCGCGATCAGGCCGCCGCTCGCGCCGCTGATCACGAAGACCATGCCCTCGCCGTTCGGGCTGCCGGCCTGCTGTGGCATGAGGAGGTCGTCGACGCCGTCGGAGTTGAGGTCGCCGGCCCCCGCCATGCCACGACCGAAGACGCCGTTCGCCGCGGGCACGGGGCTGTCGATGCGCGCCACGTCGTAGGTCCGCGGCAGAGCCGCCGCCGCCGTGCTCGCCCAGCAGGCCAAGAGGACCACGGCGCTGCAGAGGATCGACGCGCGCTGCGCACGCCTCGCGCGTTCAGGGATGTCCGTCAGCGCCCGCAGAGGCCGCGACGGTACTAGGGCGACGGCGACAGCAGTAGATGCGCGCAACACATAGCATGCGGCCGCGCCTCCCGCCCGCACCGCCGCAGCGCACCGGAATCTACGCCGCCTCGGGCAGCCACTGCTTCCACGCCGGCGGGATCGTCGGGCTGGCGACGTGGATGAAGACCTGCGGGTGCGGGACGCGCGGCGGGTGGCGCGGGTGCATGCCGATCTTCTGCGGCAGCGCGTCGCCCTTGCGGCGGTTGCACGGCGCGCAGGAGGCGACGATGTTGTCCCACGTCGACTCGCCGCCCTTGGAGCGCGGGATGACGTGGTCGACGGTGAGATTCGCGCGCGAGCCGCAGTACTGACAGGTCCAGCCGTCGCGGGCGAACACCGCGCGGCGCGTGATCTTGCGCCGGTGCGTGTCGCGCGGGACCTTGACGAACGTCACGAGGCGGATGACAACCGGCCGCGGCAGCGTCGAGTTCTCCGAGCGCAGCTCATAGCTGGAGTGCTCGACGATCTCGGCCTTCTCCTTGAGCAGGAGGACCGCCGCACGCCGAACCGTGCAGACGTTGATCGGTTCGTACGTGGCGTTCAGGACGAGCACACGGCCAGACTCACGTCCGCGCCGCCGGTGCTCCGGATGCGGCGCGAACCCCCCTGGGCCTGGTGGCACGGACTGGGTCGCCATGAGTCGCGCGAAAGTCTAATCAGGCGGACCGGCGGCTGGGTACGTTCCCAGGATCCTGACCTGCTCGCAGTGCTTGCGCAGGCCGGCGACGGCTTGGGCTACGGAGGCGTCGGTGGCGGCACCGCGGCAGTCCAGGAAGAAGCGGTAGTGGCCCAGCCGTCCGCGCAGCGGTCGCGACTCGATCTTCGTGAGGTTCACGCCGCGGAAGGCGAACTCCGACAGGCAGCGCACGAGCCACCCCGGGCTGTCGTCGCCCAGGCCCCAGAACGCCAGTGACGTCTTGGCGGGGGCGAAGTCGGCGGGCGCCTGCGCGTCGGCGCGGCGCGCGAGCCAGACGAAGCGCGTCGCGTTGCCGGGCTCGTCCTCGACGGCCTCGGCAAGCACCGTCGCTCCGTAGAGATCGGCCGCGCGCAGCGTGCCGAGCGCGGCCCACGGAGCGTCCTGGCCGGTGACGATCTGCGCCGCCTCCGCCGTCGATGCCGTCGGCTCGACGACGGCTGCGGGCAGGTTGTCGCGCAGGTAGCGCGCGCACTGCGAGATCGCCTGCGGGTGCGAGAGCACGCGCTCCACCGCGCCGAGCTCGAGCGCCGACGCCGCGAGCAGGTGCTGTGAGACCGCGAGCACGACCTCGCCGACGATCGCGACGTCGTTGCCGTCGTCGGCAAGCGTGTCCAGCGTGATCGCGATCGGGCCCTCGACGGAGTTCTCGATCGGCACGATCGCGCGATCGACCTCCCCGTCGTGGACGGCGAGGATCGTGTCGCGCACGGTCGGCAGGCCGACGAGCTCGGCCTGCGCCGCCTGCGCCGTCGTGCGGGCGGCCTCCTCCGAGAACGTGCCTGCGGGCCCGAGGTAGCCGAGCCGCATCAGGACGTCATCGCGAGACGCAGCGCTTCCTCCTCCTCGGGCGAGAGCTTGAGCTCACCCTTGCCCGCGGAGACCTGCTTGGCGTACAGCCGCGCCTGGTCGCGATGGTGGATCGAGGACAGCACGACGCCCGAGCGCGAGCTGTCGAGCAGCGCGATCGAGGTCGACTGCCGGCCGGACATCTCGTTGTAGGCGTCGTAGCGGATCAGGCCGCAGTGCGAGATCGCGCCGTCGAGCCGTGCCTCGGCGACGCTCATGCGCGCGTCGAGGCGCTCGGCGACATCCGCGACGTAGTCGTGCAGCGTCTTGAAGCCGGCGTCCAGCGCGGCCGCATGGCCGACGAGGTCGGTGCTGCCGTGGTCGCCCAGGATCACCCGCTGGTCGGCGCGCTGGCGGCGAAGCTGGCGGTACAGGACGATGACGCAGACGACCGCGACGAGCGCGACGACGGCGGCGGCCAGCGCGACGATGCCCACCGTGGAGCTCAGCTCGGCACCCATGCGCGCCAACGGTAGCGCGGGCGTCAGCTGCGAACGAAGAGCGCGGGGTAGCTGACGCTGTTGTTCGTGGTGTTCTTCTCGCCGCCCACCGGCAGCACCTCGGCGGTGATCGTCACCGGCTGCCCGATCGGCGGGGCCTCGCCGAGCGGGACGGCGACCGTGGTCTCGGTCTTGGCCATCGTCTGGTCGATGACCTTCTGCACCGAGATCGGGTCACCCGCGCCGCGGATCCGCACGCGCACGCGCACGTCGGTCTCGGGATTGTCGCCCTGGTTTGCGACCTTCACGCTGAAGGTCACGTTCGACGCCGCCGGGATCCGGTTGGCGCCCGCCGCCAGGGTCAGATCGCCGACGCTGACGCTGAGCAACCCGTGGCCGTGCAGCCCCGGCGCCGGCTCGCTCGTGCCGGCGTCGCCGGCGCCGCGGCCGGCCTGCGAGTTGATCCGCCTGGCGACCGTCGACGGTTGCAGCCAGCCGTAGTTCTCCACGAAGCTCGCGTTCTGGATCGTCTGGCCGCCGATCTCGTTGTCGTCGAGGACCTCCTTGATGAGCGCGGCGCCGCGCCGGTTGTAGACGACGTTGGCGGCGTCGAAGGCCTGGATCTCGCCCGCGATCGACCGCACGGCGGGGACGGCCGTCGCCGCATCGGTCGACAGCGCCGCGGGCAGCTTCTCTGCGACCTTGCCGATCGCCTCCTGCAGCAGCGACAGCGACAGCAGCACGTTGCGGTGCGCTGGACGCATGTCGCCCGGGACGTCGACACCCTGTGCCTGCTTGGTGAGGGCCTGGGCGCGGATGCGCAGCTGGTTGATCTCGGACTGCACGTCCGTCGACGGCTGACCGCCCGCGCTGAGCGTGTCGTAGAACGCGTCGACGTTGGCGTCGGCGTCGCGCATGATCGTCGCCACCTCGCGGTTGTAGTCCTTCAGCGCCTGCTCCTGGCGCCCGTTGAGGCAGCCGTTGATGCCCACGACGAGCAGCACGATGACGAGCAGGCCGATCACCAGCGCCGCGGCGCGGCGCACCATGAGCTGCTGCGGATCGGACGGCGGGCCGATCGCCGCAGGTGCCGGGCTACGCGGCCGCGTGCGGGTGCTGCGGGGCTCGTCGTCATCGAAGAAAGACAGGGGTCCGCTCCTTGCCGGAAGCTGGCGGAACGCTCAGTATGCCGCGCGCGCCGCGCGCAGGCTCTGGGTGCAACTTTGCCGCCAGCGGGCAGTTTCCTGCCTCCATAGGCAAGGACACGACCACGACCACGCCGAAGTCAGAGCCGGTGTCGCACGCCCACAGCTCCGCAGCGGCCCCCCCGGGCCAGGTCGTGCTGGGCCGCTACCGGCTCGGCCGGCGGCTGGGCGCGGGCGGGATGGGCGTCGTCTATCGCGCCCGCGACGAGCAGCTCGAGCGCGACGTCGCCGTCAAGCGGATCGCGATCGAGCACGACCTCGACGGCCGCGGTGAGCGCGAGGCGCTCGCGGCCGCGCGCCTGTCGCACGCGGGGATCGTCGCGCTGTACGAGTCCGGGCGCGACGAGGACGCCGTCTACCTCGTCTCCGAGCTCATCGACGGGCCGACGCTCGCCGAGCTGCTGCGCGGCGGCGAGCTGTCCGATCGCGACGTGCTGGTGATCGGCGCGACGCTCTGCGGGGCGCTCTCGCACGCCCACGCGCGCGGCGTCATCCACCGCGACGTCAAGCCGTCGAACATCATCTGCCCGGATGTCGAGGAGGGCCTGCCGACCGCCAAGTTGACGGACTTCGGGATCGCGCGGATGGCCGACCACGACGTGCTCACGCGGACGGGCGACATCATCGGCACGCTGGCCTACATGGCGCCCGAGCAGGCGCGCGGCGAGAAGATCAGCGGGGCAGTCGACGTGTACGCGCTCGGCGTCGTGCTCTACGAGGCGCTGGCCGGCGTCAATCCCGTGCGCGCGGGTAACCCGGCGGCGACGGCGAGGCGCGTCGGGATGCGGCTGCCGCCGCTGGGCCGCGTGCGCCGCGACCTGCCGGGCGAGCTGTGTCGCGCGATCGACCGCGCGGTGGCGGTCGATCCCGCCGCGCGCCCTG
>CADCVQ010000102.1 GCA_902806175.1 uncultured Solirubrobacteraceae bacterium | reverse complement strand
GCCCGCGACGCCCTCGCCGAGGCCCTGCGCGAGGCGGCGCGGCGCGCCCGCGACCTGCGTGCGTGCCGCGCGGCCGTCACACGCCGTACACGCACGATGCGCGCTCGCGCGCTGCGCCTTCGGCAGCCCGCGGCGCGTCTGCGCGCGCTGCGCTCGGCCGCCGCTCAGGCCGGGCTGCGCCGGCGGCTGTGCATGACGAGGTTCGCGCGCAGGCCCGGGCGCGTCACGACGCTGACCGCGCGTGCGTCGTCGCCGGGTTCGATCGTGCTCGCCTTCAAGGCGCCGGGCACGCACGGCTCGCGGCCGCCGGCCGCGCGCGGCTATCTCGTCAGGCAGTCGCTGCGCCCGATCCGCAGCACGCGCGACTTCGCACGGGCAAAGTCGCTGTGCAAGGCAACGTGCCGATTCCCGGTGCGGGCCGTCGGATCGAACATCACGCTCAGGATCACCGACCTGCGTCGCCGCACCACCTACTACTACGCGGTAGCGGCCCGCGACAACGTCTCAGGCCGGCTCGGGTTGCGCTCGAGAACCGCCCGGGCAACGACCCGCTAGTCCACGAGGAGAGCTCCCGATGGTCACGCCACCCCGAACCGCTGCGCGATTGACTGCCTTTGCCCTGATCTGGCTGGCGTTGCCGGCCGCTTCGGCGCTCGCCGCGCTTCCGCGCACCTATGACGTCCAGCGTGTCGACAGCCCCAACCCGCGCCAGGGCGCCAACTTCGGCCTGGGCCTGATCGGCCACAGCGACGTCACCGGCGACGGCAGGGACGACGTCCTCGTGCCCCAGACTGCGACCGGTCCCAACGGCGACGGACAGCTGTTCGTCTTCAGCGGAGCCACGGGCGCGCTGGTCGACACGGTCAACGCGCCGGACGCCGGGAACCCCGGGAACGCCCCCACCGGCAACAACCGCGCCGGCTTTGGCCTGTTCACGAGCACGATCGCCGACCTTGGCAGCTGTCCCGGCGGCAGCGCGGGCGCCAATTGCGCGAACCCGAGCACGACCGGCGACGGGATCGACGAGATCGTCGCAGGCGCGACCGGCGTCGACGTGCCGACGGCCGGCGCGCCCGGCGGGGTGGCCGTCGACATCGGCCGCGCGTACGTGTTCGACGGCCGGACACGAGCCGTCCTCAAGCGCATCGACATGCCCGCCGCGGACCGGGCGGAGCACGCGAACTTCCCGGCCGGCCCGCCAAATCCGCATTCGCCGAGCTTCGGACGCACGGTGCTCTCCCCCGCCGGGCTGCCGCCGTGCGAGGGCAACTCCGGAATCGGCGCGTGCGACATGCTCTCGACCTCGGCAGCGATCGGCGACGTCGACGGCTTCTTCGACGCCGACACGAACGACCTGGCGGACCTGGTCATCGGAGCCCCGACCTACGACGAGACCACGGCGAGCAATCCCGCCTGCGACCCGGGCCAATGCCACGAGGCCGGGCGCGCCTACGTCTACCGCGGGGAGGACGTCATGGATCCGGCCAACGGCGGGCCGGCGACGCCGCTGGCGGCGCCACTGCGCACCCTGAAGAACATCGTCGCGCAGACCGACGACACGATCAGCTCCGCGCAGACCAACAGCGAGCTCTTCGGTCAAGCCGTGTTCCCGATCGGCGACGTCGGGGGCTGCACGGCCGTGATCGCGCCGGGCGAGCGCTGCCCCAACGCGATGAGCACGAACACGCCAGACGGCAGCCCGGAGGTCGTGGTCTCCGCCTTCCGCGCCGACCTCCCGAGCGATGCGGACGTGCCCGATCCCGCGTTCTTCGACGTGGGCGTCAACATGCTCGTCGACGGAAAGACCGGCTCGCTGCTGGCGATCTACCAGCATCCCGAGCCGCAGGCAGGCTCGATCTTCGGCTTCACGCTGCACAACGAGCCAGCTCCCGGTGACATGGGCAGCACCGCCCTGCCGGACGTGTTCATCCCGGCGATGCGCCAGAACATCGACTTCACCGCGCAGGGACGCGGCTATGTCATGAACGGCAACTTCAAGGCCGGCGCCAACGGCACGAACTTCGCGCAGGTCAACGATCCCACGCCGCAATCGGGTGGCAACTTCGGCGTCTCCTCCGCGGGCGTCGGCAACCTCGTGTCCGATGCGGAGGGAGCGCCGCGCAACGAGCTGCTCGTCGGCGCGTTCGGGCCGCACAACCCGGGCACCAACGCCAACATCATCAACGACATCGCGATCTTCAACCCGCTCACCGAGCGGCCGCTGCAGACGATCGTCGACCCCGACCAGCAGGAAGGCAGCTCGTTCGGCACCGCGCTCTCCCCGCTGGGAGACGTCAACGGCGACGGGTTCGTCGACTTCACCGTTGCCGCAGATCTCTGGGACGCCAACCAGGACGCGGGCCGCAACCAGGGCCGCATCTACATCCTGCGCAGCGACAACTCACCGGCTGGGGTCGGCTCGCCGGGCGGCGGCGAGAGTGCTCCGCCGCCGGGCCCGGGCGCACCGGGAACCGCCGTTGCCGCCGCGGGACGGGCGATCGAGCTGAGCGCGAACCGCAGCATCGCTCGCCGTGGCTCGGCGGTGCGCCTCGACGGAGCCGTCGAGGCCTTCACCAACACAGCCGCCTGCGAGAACGGCCAGCCCGTCGAGCTGCAGTTCCGCGCGCGCAGCGCACGCCGCTACACGACGATCCGTCGGGTCGTCAGCGACGCGGCTGGGAACTTCGCCACCACGGTGCGGCCCCGCACGACAGGACGCTATCGCGCGCGGGTGGCCCAGACGGAGCTGTGCCTCGGCGCAGTTTCCGACGGCGAGGCGGTGGCAGTGCCCGCCCAGGTCGACGTCGTGACGCGGACGGCGCGACTCGGGCTCGGCCGCGTGGTGCGATTGCAGCTGCGCTGCCCCAGCGGCGAGCTGTGCACCGGCAGCGTCAAGCTGCGCACGGCCCGGCCGGTCGGCCGCGGCCGCGCGCGGCGCGCGCTGACGCTCGGCACGCGGGCGTTCCAGATCCCTGGCGGTGGGCGGCGAACCACGCGCCTCAGCGTGTCCCCCGCCGCTGCACGGGCGCTGCGCACGACGTCCACGATCGCGATCAACGTGTTCATCACGAGCCGCGATCTCGACGGCAACGCGCTCGTCAGCCGCGACCGCTTCGCGCTGCGCGCGCGCTGATGCGCAGCAAAGGCCACACGCGGGTGGCGATCGTGCGCGAGCGGCTGTAGGCTCATTGGGGTGATGCTCCGATGAAGATCGCAGTCGCAGGAAAGGGCGGCGTCGGCAAGACGACCGTCTCGGGCACGGTCGCGCGTGCCATCGCCCGCAACGGCCATACCGTGCTCGCGCTCGATGCCGACCTCAACCCGATGCTCGGCGTCTCGCTCGGCGTCGGCGCCGACGAGACCGAGTCGCTGATCGCCGCCCGCCAGGCCGTGGCGGCGGGCGAGGAGGAGCACGCGCCGACGGTCGAGGAGATCGTGCAGCGCTTCGGCGCCGACGCCCCCGACGGCGTGCGCCTGATCGTCGCCTCGCGGCTGGAGATCATCGATCCCGGGTGCATGTGCTGCGGCGTCAATCCGCTCAAGCTCGTGCGTGAGCTCGAGCACGGCGATCGCACCGTCATCTGCGACCTCGAGGCCGGCCTCGGCACCGTCGAGGGGCTCAAGGCCGGCGATGCGGACGTCGTGCTCGTCGTCACGAACCCGACCGCGAAGTCGCTGGACGTCGCGCGCCGCGCGATCGAGCTCGCAAGCGCCGTCGCGGAAGTCATCGTGCTCGCCAACCGCGTCAAGGACGACTCCGACCTCG
The DNA here is from genome assembly GCA_902806175.1 of uncultured Solirubrobacteraceae bacterium. GTDB lineage: Bacteria > Actinomycetota > Thermoleophilia > Solirubrobacterales > Solirubrobacteraceae > CADCVQ01. The sequence continues at coordinate 2,223 of CADCVQ010000102.1, read as the reverse complement.
AGCTCATGCGTGACGTGCTCGGCGACCGCGAGCTCGTCGTCGTGCCCGAGGATGCCGTCATCGCCGAGGCCGATCGGGAAGGCACGGCAGCGATCGACCTCGATGCCGGCGCTCCCGGCGTCGCCGCGCTCGTGCGGCTCGCCGAGCGGCTCGCCGGCGCTCCCGTCGCAGCCTGAGAGCAGCCGCCGAGTCCAGCCGCCGCTACGCCGGCGCGGCCGTATCGCCGCGGCGCCGCAGCAAGGCCATCGCCAGCAGCGCGAGGCCGGCGAGGCACATCGCCACCCCGCCATAGCGCAGTGCGTCCTGCGCACCGTCCGAGAGCTGCTCGGGTGGCGTGACCGCGACCGCAGCCTCGGCGAGATCCTGCTTCTGCGTGGCGGGAATGCCCGCCCGCGTGTCGGTCCACAGGCCCAGGGCGGCGCGATTGGTGGACAGCAGCCCCAGGCGGCTGCCGAGGTCCGGCAGGCCCTCCTTCGCTCCGAAGCCGATCCGTGAGTCCGACGGGCGGCTCGTGAGCCGCACCGCGTGCGTGAACGTCTTGCCATGGTCAAACGAGGACTGCAGCGAGACGTGGTTGAGGAGGTTCTGCCGATCCGCTCGGCGGTCGTAGTACATGACGTCCAAGCGCCCGTCGGGGGCGACCGAGAGCTTGGGCAGGTACTGCGCCGTGCCGTCGCGTCGCCTCGTGTCGTTCACGCGGACCGGTCCGTTCCACGACGAGGCTCCGCGTGCCAGCGACCACGCCCACACGTCGGGATCGCCAAGGGTGTTGCTGTGGAACGCCGCGTACACGCGGCCGTCATGGTCGACCGCCACCGAGGGGAACTGCGCGAGGAACACGACGAAGCGCTGGATCGGGACGAGGTCGTCGGCGGCGACGGACTCGACCCACGTCTCGCCGTTGTCGCGCGAGCGGGACAGGACGAGCGAGGTCGGACCCTGATACGGGGCGCCGCCTCTGCCCTGATGGCCGCCCTCGTAGTTGAGCCGGTCCTCGCGGAGGTCGGTGTACAGGACGTAGAGGGTGCCATCGCGGCCGACCACCGGCGCGGGCGCGACAACCCGTCCGCGCGCAGCGCTGCTGACGCGCACGGGCTCGCCCCACGTGGCGCCGCCATCGTCAGATCGCACGGCGACGATCGGGTTCCCTGGCTCGGTGAACTTCAGCGTGCCGACCTCTGCGGCCTGCAGGTACGTGAGGTACACGCGCTCGGGCTTGACGGGATCGGCCGCAAGGCGGACCTGGAAGGCGAGCGGCCCGCCTACCCGAACCGGCTCCGACAGCGTGCGGCCACCGTCCTTCGACGTCGACATCCAGACGGCGTGCGGGACGTTTCCGCGCCCCTTCAACGTCACGAACGAGAGGTACAGGGTGCCGTCGGCCGAGAACGCGACGTCAGGGTTGAAGCACTTGCCGCCCTCCCCCTTCGGCTCCGGGATCGACGTCTGCGTCCAGCTTCCCCCGCCGTTGCCCGACACGTGCAGCGCGCACGTGAAGACGGGCGTGTCGACGCGGCTGGAAACAGCGAGGTTCCCCGGCCGCGTGGGGTTGCGAACCAGCGTCGGCGAGTTGTGGGCGCTGATGTCCCGCGTACTGCGCGCCGACACGTTGACCGGTCGGTCCTCCCCCGCGACCCGCAGCTTCGGATCGCGCTCGAAGGCGCCCGAGAGCAGCACCGCGCCGATGCCGACGAGCAGCAGCGAGGCCCCGAGCACACCCGAAATCAACGAGCCCCGGCGCCGCTGGCGGCCGGGGCTCGTGGTCTCCGGGTCAGAGGGTGAGGCGCGCCTCACCCTCTGGGGCCGGGTGGACGACCCCATCCCCCTTAGTCGTTCCGACGCGCGCCGGCCTTGCGGCGGCGACCGACGGTGACAACGAACGCGCCGGTCAGGCCAACGAGGCCGAGGCCGAGAATCGCAAGGCCCGCGATGACGCTGCTGCCGGCACCGGCGCCCTGCGCTCCGGCGGTGGCCTCAGCAGCCGCGACCGGCGAGGTGGCCGCCGACCGGACGCCGCTCCACAGGTCGCCTGTGGCGCTGCGAGTGGCCGCCGCGGGCGCGTCCGCGGTCCGCGGCGCCGCTGCTGCTGCCTGACGCTGGCGGGCCGGAACATCCGAGCGCGCGCTGGAGCGCGTCGCGTTCGTGGTTGCCGGCGCGGTCGCGCGAGCGGCCGACGTGCCGGCGCCCTGGCGGGTGGCCTGCGTGCTCTGGGCCGGCGCGGTG
>CADCVQ010000101.1 GCA_902806175.1 uncultured Solirubrobacteraceae bacterium | reverse complement strand
GCGTGTGCGAGCTTGCCGAGCGCCTCGTCGCGCTCGACCGCCGCGGCGGCGGCGTCGTGCTCGGCCTCCTCGAGACGCTCGCGCAGGACGCGCGCGCGCTCGACGAGATCCTCGAGCCCCGGAAGCTGGTTGACGGACTTGGCGTCGGGCCCGGGACCGGCGCGACCAGCGGCCTCGTCCTTGCGGCGCGCCGCCTCGGCCGCGGCGACGCGCGCGGCCTCGCGCTGATCGGCCATCCGGCGATCGACGTCCTCGCGCGTCAGCGCCGGCGCGTCGACGTCGCGCACGACGATCAGGATGCCCGCCAGGCGCGCGCTCGGATCGGGCTGGTGGCCGTCGCGCACGACGCCCTCGATCGCCTCGAGCGCACGGCCGTGGCGCATGCGCAGCGCCTCGGGATGCCACGTGCCCGCGTCGCGCGTGCCGAGCTCGCTCAGCAGCGAGGTGAACTCCCAGCCGAGCGCGAGCGGCACGGAGACGACGACAAACTGCAGCGACCGGGTGGCGCCGGCGGGCGTCTGCGCGCGAAACGTGCGCGGTGCGGCAAGGTCGGCGCCATCGGCGAGCAGCAGCTGATCGAAGGCTCTTCTGACGGCGTCGTCGGCGCCGGGGACGAGCACCTCCGCCGTGGGGCGGCCGACGAGCCCGTCGGCCGCCGCGCCGAGCAGGCCGACGACGCCGACGCCGCATTCGGCGACGGCGCCATCGGGCGTGCTGAGCACGTAGCTGCCGTCGGCCAAGCCGAGCAGAACCTGCTCGATCCGCTCGTCGCCGGCAGCGGGCGCAGGTAGCGGATCGCCCCGAAGGCTCATGCAGTCCCTATCGGCCGGTGCCCGCCGGGGTTGAGCGCAAACCGCCCGCGATGGCGGAAACGTCCGTTTTGCAGCCGGCGCCTACACGCCGTGCGTCGCCGGCCGGTGAGCAGGCGGCGCGTCCCACGCCGCCCGGGCCACGCGACGCGGCCGGTTCCCGACGCCTCCCGTACCCATGATCCGCGATCGGATCCTCCGGTGGGCGGTGCCGCGAAGCTAGCCGCGGGCTGATCGTCGGACAAGCGCGGACGCCAAAGTATGTTCACTGCGCCCGCAAAGGTCACTGCTTTCTTGAGCGTTCTCGTGCAGCCCGCGGGCTCGGGCAACGGCGGGAAGTCCCCCGGGGCGCCGGCGGGCCGTACTACGGCGTGCGCCTGCGCCTGACGCGCCCGGCGAGCCAGTGCGTCTACCGCGTCACGCGCGCAGCGAGCACGATGTACTGCATGCCGCGCGTCTCGAGGCGCACCGCGTGGCTCGTGTTGCCCTCGACGGTGTCGAGCTTGCCGTTGTTCGGCCTGGATCGTGCAAGCGCCAGATGCGATGCGCGTACGCCGTCGCGGAACTTGTAGAAGACGATGTCGCCGGGACGGATCGCCGACACGGGGATCTGGCGCAGATGGCGCCGGCCGGCGACGGCGTCGTCGTAGGAGCGATCGGGATCGATCAGGCGCGAGGACAGCTCGACGCCGGCCCGCTTGTAGGCCTGGTGCACGAACGCCCCGCACCAGACGCGACAGGGAGGCACGTCCAGGCCCATGGCGCGCTGCCAGCGATCGATCGTCGGCGAGCAGTTCGTCGTGCCGCGCTCCCGCGTGCCGACCTGCGCCACCCCCCACGCCAAGGCCTTCTCGCGGACCGACGTACGCGCGTCGGTGGCGTTGCCGGCGGTCGGCACGAGCACGGCGAGCAGCGCGCAGCTCACGGCGCAGGCGAGCAGAATGACGAGGCGGTTGCGCATAGCGCCACATGATGCCCGATTACCGGGTGCGCCTGTCAACGAATGGTCGCGCGTCCGGCGCCAGGACATCGCCCTCGTGCGCTGGATCGCGTCTCGATGAGGCTCGGGAGTAACCGGCGGACTTTCGTGGCAACACGTTGTAGTACGGACACGATGACGTCAGTGCCCACGACCACAGCCGACACCCTGAGCACCCTCGCCGACGCGATCGACGAGATCGCGAGCGCCCGTTCGGTCGACGACGTTCAGCGACTCGCGAATGCGACGGCCCGGCGGCTGGTGGCTGCCGACGGGGCGGCGCTCGTCCTGCGTGAGGACACCCAATGCCACTACGTGGGCGAGGACGCGATCGAGCCGCTCTGGAAGGGCCGGCGCTTCCCGATCGAGGATTGCGTCACCGGCTGGTCGATGCTGCACCGCGAGCCGGTCGTGATCGAAGACGTGTACGGCGATCCGCGCGTCTCGCACGACCAGTACCGCACGACGTTCGTCAGGAGCCTGCTCGTCGTCCCGATCCACAGCGCTGACCCGCGCGGGGCGCTCGGCGCCTACTGGGCGCAGCCGCACCAGGCCAGTGGTGAGCAGGTGGCACTGCTGCGCGCGCTGGCCGGGAGCACCGCCGTCGCCCTCGAGCGCGCGATGCTCACCCAGGAGCTCGAGCGCCGCCGGGTCACGGAGGATGACCTGCGCCAGCTCAGCGAGCGCGACGCGCTCACGGGCGTGCTCAACCGTCGGGCCTGGGATCAGCTGCTGTCGAGCGCGCTGCGCAAGGGGACACAGCCGCTGTTCGTCGCGATGCTGGATCTCGACCACTTCAAGGCCTACAACGACACCCACGGCCATCGTGCGGGCGACGAGCTGCTGCGCCGCTCGGCGCGCGCCTGGCGCTCCGCGATCCGCGCCGGGGACATACTCGCTCGTTATGGCGGCGAGGAGTTCGCCGTCCTGCTCGCCGGTTGCCCGGAGGAGCGCGCGATCGAGATCGCCGAGCGCCTGCGCAACGCGACGCTGCACGAACAGTCGGTGTCGATCGGGCTCGCGCGCTGGGATGGCAGCGAGGGTGCCGGCAGCCTCGTCGAGCGCGCCGACCGCGCGCTCTACGTGGCCAAGCGCGCCGGGCGCAACCGCGTCGCGCTGGCCGCCCAGGCCTGATCAAGCCCGCCGCTGGCCTGAGAACGTCAGGCGGCGATGCGCGCTGCTGACGGGGGCTGGACGACCGGCACCCACGGGCCGCTTATGGCGGCCAGGGCGCCGCCGCCGGTCCGCGCAGAGCACTACGCTGCTCGGCGATGGCGAGAGCTTCGACGGGGACGGGGGCAGCGCCGACGAAGCTGCTCGAGGCGGCGCGCGGCGGCGATCAGGATGCATTCGAGCTGCTCGTGCAACCGCACCGCCGCGAGCTGCACGCGCACGCCTACCGGATGCTCGGCTCGGTGCACGACAGCGAGGACGCACTGCAGGACGCGCTGCTGCGCGCGTGGCGCGGGCTGCCGCGCTTCGACGGCCGCAGCTCGCTGCGCGCGTGGCTCTACAAGATCGCGACGAACACGTGCCTGGACCTGATCGGGCGCCGCCAGAAGCGCGTGCTGCCGCTGGATCTGCCGGCCGCGGACCTCGGCGAGGCGCCCGGGCGGCCGCTGATCGAGTCCGTCTGGGTCGAGCCCTACCCCGACGACGTGCTCGGACTCGAGGACGGCTACGCCGCGCCCGACGCCCGCTATGAGCTGCGCGAGAGCGTCGAGCTGGCCTTCATCGCCGCGCTGCAGCACCTGCCGGCCAACCAGCGTGCGGCGCTGATCCTGCGCGAGGTGCTCGGCTTCTCGGCGCAGGAGACGGCCGACACGCTCGATACGACGGCCGCCTCGATCAACAGCGCGCTGCAGCGCGCGCGCAAGACGATCGCCGAGCGCCTGCCACAGCGCAGCCAGCAGCAGTCGCTGCGCACGCTCGGCGACGAGCGCCTGAAGGAGATCGTCGAGGCCTACATGGACGCGATGCAGCGCGGCGACGTCGAGGCCGTCGTCTCGATGCTCGCGCAGGACGCGGCCTGGTCGATGCCACCGCTCGCGACCTGGTATCTCGGCCGCGAGTCGCTGCGCCTGTTCCTCGCCGACGGCCCGCTGTCGGGCGCGTGGCGCTGGAGCCGCGTCGTGACGACGGCCAGCGGCCAGGCGGCGGTGGCGGCCTACACGTGGCGCGACGACGAAGCCTGCTTTCGTCCCTTCGCGCTCGACGTGCTGACGATCGACGCGGACGGGGAGATCGCGGCCGTCACGTCGTTCATCGCGCGCTCCGCCGAGCCGGTCGAGCCCGATCGGCTGGCGCGCTACCCCGACGAGGCCGTCGACGCCGCGAAGGCGGTGGCGGTGTTCGAGCGCTTCGGGCTGCCGCCGCGGCTGGATTGACAGGCCACGGCCGCAGCGCACCCGCTACAAGGAAGGGGGGCTGGTAGGGGTGATGCTGACCGAGCAGCACGTCGGAGCCACGGCCGAACCGACCTTGCGCGATCTCAGCGACGCGCTCATCACCGTCTACGGGACCGATTACGGGGTCCACAGCCCCACCTCGATCTCCAGGTTCACCGATATGACCCGGCAGGCCGCCGCCTACCGGGACCGGCGGGTCCTGCTCGCCGGCGACGCCGCACACGTGCATGCGCCGGATGGCGGACAGGGGCTCAACACCGGTGTCCAGGACGCGGTGAACCTGGGATGGAAGCTGGCTCAGGTGGTCAACGAGACATCGCCAGAAAGCTTCCTGGACACCTACCACGCCGAGCGCCATCCGGTCGGTGCCCGCGTGTTGCGCAACACGATGGCCCAGGTCGCGCTTCGCCGCCCGGACGACCGCATCAAGGCCTTGCGCGACACCATGTCCGAGCTGCTGAGCATGGACGAACCGCGCAGGCGGTTCGCCGCGATGATGTCCAATCTGGACATTCATTACGACCTCGGTGACGGTCACCCGCTGCTCGGACGCCGCATGCCCGACCTCGACCTGGTCACCGCCAACGGCCCGCTGCGGGTCTTCACCCTGCTGCACGACGGCCGGCCCGTGCTGCTCAACTTCGGTGAGGCCGGCGGCGTCGACATCACACCATGGGCAGATCGCGTGCAGTTGATCGACGCCGAACACGTTGGTACGTGGGAGCTTCCGGCACTCGGGGCGGTCACCGCTCCAACCGCCGTGCTGATTCGGCCCGACGGCTATGTGGCCTGGGTGGGAGACCCAACCCAGCTCGGGCTCGCCGACGCGCTGACCACCTGGTTGGGACCGCCTACTGCGGCGTAGCCCGCCATGCCACCGCGACGCCGATCACACCGAACGCGTGCGGCGGCGCCCACGCGTCCGTCAGCGCACGATCTGCAGCGCCTGCGGCGCGAGGCCGACCGTCAACGTCTGGCCCCAGTCGAGCGAGAGCGCATCGGCCTCGATGCCGTCGCCGAACGCCGTCGCCCCGTCGGGTAGCTCGCAGGTGACGCGCGCGCGCGTGTCGCCCTCCAGTCGGCCGTGTGAGAGCGAGGCGCTGGTCGCGGGGCTCGCCCACGGCTCGCGCGCGAAGTAGGCCAGGGCGCGGTCGGTCGGCCCCGGAAGCGCGACGGGCTCGGCAAGCTGGCCGTTGATGCTCTTCGCCCAGCCCGTCGCGCCGGTGCCGGTCGCGAAGATCAGCCCCGAGGACGACTGGCGCTCGCTGCGCGCGTCGACGTGCAGCGTGTAACGCGCCGACTGGTGGCTGCGATGGCCGACGAAGATCTCGTTGAGCGCGCGCAGCTCCTGGCCGTCGTCGAGGCGGGCGTCGGTCATCGTCCGCGCCTGGATCGCATGGCGCCCGGCGGCGACGTCGCGCAGCAGATCGGGCGCAGCGGCGGGCGGGTGCGCGACGAGGATGCCGGCGTTGCGCTCGGGCTCGGGGTTCAGACCGATCAGCGGCTGGCCGTCGAGGTACTTGGAGACGTTGGCGACGAGGCCGTCTTGGCCGAGCACGACGACGATGTCCTCGGGCTCGAAGAGGAAGCGCTCGAGGTCGTCGCGGGTCACGGAGGCGCGGCGCCAGTCGCCCGGGATCGCTGCGAGGACGTGGTGGCGGTGGCCGAGGAACGTGTGATGGCGCTGCTCGACCTGCGCAGGGTCGAGCTCGCGCCGGCTCAGGAAGAAGCGCACCTGCTCGCGCGTGCCGTGCCGCGCGAGCAGGTCGCTCCACTCGGTCGGACGCTGGACGAGGACGGCGCGCGGGACCATGCGCTCAGTTGTCGCGCGCGCTTGCCGCCGCGGCGCGCTGCAGCAGCGGGCCGATCAGGTCGGGCGTGATCGTGAGGTGGTCGATGTTGCCGAGCTGACCGGCGATCTCCTTCAGTGCCAGGGCGAGCAGCACATCGGTGGGCATCGCCTTCTGGATCTCTGCCCGCTCGCGCTCGGTGCGCAGCGCGGCCTGCTCCACGAGGTCGATCGTGTCGGCGCGACGCTGGGCATCCAGGCGCTTGCGCTCGTCGTCGGCCTCGGCCGCGACCATGCGAGCGGCGGCCTCCTCCTGCGCGCGGCGGATCTCGTTGGCGCCCTGCTGGGCGACGAGCTGCTCCTCGCGGCGGGCGAGCTCGATCCGGTTGGCGAGCTCGTTCTCGGCGATCGCACGCTCGTTTTCGACGGCCGTCGCGCGGCGGGCGAACGTCGCCTCGTCGGCCTGGCTCTGGATCTGCTCGCGTGCGGGTTGCTGCAGCGCCTTCTCGACCTCGGCCGTCGGCGCGACATCGGCGACGCGGACGGCGACGACCTGCAGCCCGAGTTGTGCAAGCGCCGGCTCCTCGCCGAGCCCGCGGTCGATCCGCGCCCTGATCGGAGCGACGCCCTCGGCGAGGATCGGGCGCAGGGCGCGGGCGGCGAGCTGGTCGATGACGAACTGCTGGGCCAGCTGCGTGAGCAGGCCGCCGACCTGCTCGAGCGGCTCGTTGGACCAGCGGCCCGTGTCGAGGTCGACGCTGAAGTCGATCCGCTCGGCGAGCCGCGCCGGATCGGTCACGCGGAAGGTGATCGCGCCCTGCACCGTGACGCGCTGGTAGTCGGCGCTGCGGGCGTGGAAGAGGAACGGCAGCTCGCGGTCGTCGACGGGGATCTCGGCGACGGCGGTCGTGATCGGGCGAAACCAGAACGCCAGGCCCGCTCCCTGCGCGACGAGCGTGCCGCGGCGGTAGCGCATGACGTGCGACGTCGGCTCTGCGCGCAGGTGGCGCAGAAACGGCAGCAGGGTGGGGGCGGTGACGTCGGCCATCGGCTACTCCAGTATTGGTCAAATTGCCTCAAACGTACGGTAGCGGGTTGTATGGAGCAGTTCTAGGCAGAATGACCATTTGGCGCGTTGGCGCTCTTGGCGGCTCACGACGGAGCGGCTCCCGCAGCCCGAGCCGGCCGCACTGCGGTCACGATGAGGACGAGCGCGACCAGGGCGAACGCCGCGGCGGCGACGAAGGCGTCGGCGGCCCCGGCGGCGAACGCTGCGGGCTCCGTCTCGCCGGCGCTGCCCGCCGCACCTGCGAACACCGAAACGAGGATCGCGACGCCGAGCGCCGCGCGCCGAAGGCCAGCGTGTAGGCGTTCACGACCCACGACAGGCCGGTCGCCGAGAAGCCGAGGTCGGCCCGGATCGGCGGAAGCGCGACGTTCACGACTGTCGCGTCGAGGACGATCATCAGCTGGCAGGTCACGATCAGCGCGAGCACGAGCCCTGTGCGCCCCGAACCGCGGGGCGCCGGGACGGCGCGCGGCCCGGGAATCGTGTGCGCGGTCATCGGGTCGCGCCCGGGCCGGCGCCAGATGCGGACAGACCGCGGGGTGCCGTCGTGAGGCTCATGACGACCATCGCGGCTGCGGTGTTGCCCGAGGCGACCGCGTTGGCCAGCGAGGGCATCACGCCAGCCGCGTCGCCCGCGGCGAACAGGCCGGGCACGCTGGTCGCGTACGCGGCGTCCACGGCCAGGGCGTCGGCGAAGAGCGGCCCCGGCTCGGTGCTAACCGCCCCGAGCTGCGCGGCGAGCGTCGAGCGCTGGTGCAGCGTGACCGCGATGAGCAGCCCGCCGCACGGGCGCTCGCTGCCGTCGGTGAACGTCACGGCCGTCAGCGTCCCGCCGGGACCGCGTACACCGGCGATGGATCGCTCGTCGATCGCGACGCCCGCCGCCTCCAGCCGGCCCCGATCCTCCGACGTCAGATCTGCCGGCCCGTTCGTCAGCAGCGTGACGTCATCGCTCCAGGCGGTCAGCATGAGCGCTCCGCCTCGGTCGAACACCGCAAGCGGCTGGTCGCGGTGCTCCCAGCCGTGGCAGAAGGGACAGTGGAACACCGAACGACCCCAGCGCTCCGCGATCCCTTCGAGCGGCGGGTAGCGGTACTCCATGCCGGTGGCCAGCAGCACGCGCCGCGCCGTTTGCGTCGAGCCGTCGGCCGGCTCGAGCACGAAGCCCGCTTCGTCGCGCCCGCCGCTCAGCGCCTCGCCGGATCGCAACTCCACGGTGGATAGTTCGCCAGCTCAACGCGACCGGTCTCGTAGAAGTCGAGCGGAGGGCGGCGGTCGCTGGCGAGCAGGCCGCCGATCCCGGCCGTGTGTCGGTTGCTCTGTTTGCCGGCGTCGATGACGAGCGTGCGCCGGCGGGCGCGGCCGAGCACGAGCGCGGCGCTGAGGCCGGCAGCTCCGGCGCCGACGACGATGCAGTCCCAGGTCGTATCCATGGAGCGAACATGGCAAGGAAGCCACAGATCGACAAGTTGCATTGCCGATCAGGCAATACACCGTCGTCCCTCGGTGCTGACGACCTGACGATCGAGCCCGGAGAAGCCGTCGAGTTCGCCATCTGGACACCGCACTGATTCGGGGCCGTGGACGGTCCCGTCGAGGCGATCATGATCTTCGGCCCGCACGGCGAACGCGTCCACCTGCACGCATGAGCGGCCGGCGGGGACGATGGAGATCCTGCGGCGGCGAACATCTCAGCATTGGCGGACGGGCTCGTACTCGGCGTCGGCCGCGTGCGCGCTCTCGCGCTGGGCCTCGAATGACGCCAGTCGTTCACGCAAGGTCGTCGTCACCATCTCGTAGGCGTCGGAGTTCAGGAGCAGCCGTCGCGGTGGGTCGTCCATCGACGCCGCCTCGATGATGGCGTGGGCCAGGCCGGACTGGCTGCCGGGCATGTCCTCGACCTGGAGCTCCGGGGAGTCGGCGGGGCCACCGACGTACGGCGGGCTGAGCGGAACGTGCTGCAGCGCGTCGTAGAACGACGTGCGGGCCATGCCCGGTTCGACGAGCACGGTGCTGATGCCGAACGGGGCGACCTCCTGGGCGAGCGAGTCGAAGTAGCCCTCGACGCCCCACTTCGTCGCGTGGTAGATCGCGAAGCCGGGGAAGGCGATGTGCCCGCCCATGCTGGAGATCTGGACGAGCACCCCGCCGCCCTGCTCGCGCAGGTGCGGGACGACGCGGCGGGCGAGCTGGATCGAGCCCGTGAGGTTGGTGGCGATCACGCCCTCCACGTGCTCGTCGTCGAGGTCTTCGGCGGTCCCGCCCACGCCGTAGCCGGCGTTGGAGACGACGACGTCGATGCGGTCGTGGTCGGCGAACGCCGCGCCGACGACGCGCTCGATCTCGGCCGTGTCGGTGACGTCGAGTCGCCGCGTCCACAGCCGGTCGCCGTGCTGCTCCTTGAGGTCGTCGAGCTGCTCGGGCCGTCGGAGGGTCGCCGCGACGCGGTCGCCGCCGGCCAGGATCTGCTCGGTCAGCTCGCGTCCGATGCCGCGTGAGGCGCCCGTGATCAGGTAGGTGGTCATGCCATTGTCTCCCTCGGGGTCAGCCGCCGGTGGCGGCGTTGACTGCGCGAACGGCCGCGTCGGACGACTCGCCCAGGGTCTGGAAGGTGGTCTTGGTGATTGCGACGTGCAGCTCGAGCTCGTCGCGCTCGAGGCCGTCGGACAGCTCGGCCACGGCGTCGGCCCCGGCGGGCGGCATCTTGATGTCCCACTGTACGGCGGCTGAGACGGCGAGTCGATGGGCCGTGCCATGAACTCGAAGACGTTGATGTTTCGAGCCGTCGCGCTCGAGCTGCAGCCGGACGGACTGCGTGAGCGACTGCAGCGCCGCCTTCGGCCGCGGCCGCGGTCTCACGCAGAAGATCACCGATCTGCCGAGCCGCGTCGTCGTCGACCGCTCGCAAGCGCGTGCGGAGTTGGGTCGCCTGGCTGGCCATGAACGCATGGTTCCATGCTGTCGCCACATCAACCACGCTGATCAGGCACGCATGTATGCTCAGATAACATGGCTGCCCCGGGGCTTACGATCAGCGGCCTGCGGGTCGTGCAGCAGGCGGCGGCGCTTGGTTCGTTCTCAGCCGCCGCCGAGGAGCTCGGGTACGCCCAGTCGGCGATCTCGCGTCAGGTCGCGGCGATCGAAGCGGCGGTCGGCGCACCGCTGTTTCACCGGATCGCCCGGGGTGTACGCCCGACGGAGGCCGGCACCGTGCTCGTCGAGCATGCCACTGCCGTGTTCGCCGCGCTCGAGGCGGCCGAGACCGCGATAGCGCGGATCCGCGAACGCCTCGAGGGACGCCTGGTGCTCGCTTCGATCCCGGTGGCGATGAGCGTGTTGGTGCCCCGTGCCATCGCGCGTCTCTCGCGGGGGAACCCACACCTGGACATCTCGCTGCACGAAGGCTCGACGCCGGTCGTGATCCAGCGCGTCCGCCACGGGCTCGTCGACGTCGGGGTGATCGCCGTCGGCGAGGAGCTGCCGGAGTACGACCTCGAGGGCCTGCGCCGCGACGTCCTGCTCGTCGCCGGGCTGCGGGTGGCCGTGCCGGCGGGCCACCGGCTCGCTGGGCGCGACCGCGTCCCGGTGAACGAGCTGCGCGACGAGCCGTGGATCGTCGGCCAGGCGGCCGGCGAGAACGAGCCGATATTCGCTGCGTGGCCGACGTTGACCGACGCCAAGGTGGCCTACACCAGCCGCGACTGGCCGTCGCGGCTGGGCATGGTCGCCGCAGGTCTCGGCATCGCGGTTCTCCCGAACATCGCCGCGGCAGCGATCCCCGCCGATGTCGTGGTGATCGACGTCGAGGACTCCGCGCACAGAAAGCGCAGCGCGCTTGCCCTGACAGCAACCGAGCCGACCGACGCGGCCCGCGCCATGGTGGCCGCGCTGCGCACCGAGGCTGCCCGCATCGCATTGTCGTCACCGACGGCCAACCGGATGAGGGCACAGGACGCACGGCAGCGGACTCCGTCAGCTCCTGCAGACAAGGCACGCGGTAGGCACTGACGGCGCTTCGACGCCCACGAGCTGAGCGCCCCGCGGTCATCGGCAGCGACGGCGCCGCTGCGGGCGGCCGCACCTCGCGCGATGTGCGGCGCGCCGCACCTCGCTGCGACCGCTCAGTGCCCCACGTCGGCGATGCGGTCGAGCCATTCCTGCAGGAGGCCACGCTCTCGCTTGCTCAGGGCGGAGGTCTGAGGCAGGACGGCGCGAAGGGTGATTGCGGCCGTCACCGGCTCCGGCGTCGGCCGGCCGGGAGCGCCGGTGGTGATCGCGGCGATGATCGCCTCGCTCGCCAGGGTGGACAGCGCCGGGTCGCGGGCATCCGCCGGCATTGCGATCAGCGTGAGCGTCGTGCCGCGACCGGCGGCGGCGACGAGGTGGGCGGCGCGCTCCTCGCCGACGCGCAGGCGGCCGGCCTCGGCGATCTGGCGGATGCGTCTGGCGAGGACCTCGGCCCCGGCGACGGCCGCGGACGACGCGGCGCCGGGGCGCGGCTCGCTGTACCGCTCCAGGTCGGCGACCGGCAGCCGCCGGTAGTCGGCGCCGGTCGCGATGAGGACGGCCCGCGCGGCGACCGTTCGGTCGTCCTCGAGGTGGACGACGTGGCGGTCCAGTCCCTCCGAGGCGCCGTACACCGCCGCGCCCAGGCCGGCCGGCCCGGCGCCGATGATCAGCAGATCGACCTCTTCGTGCGGTCGCAGCTCGAGCCCGATGCCGAGCGCGCGCGAGAGCTCGCCGTTGGTCGGCTGCCGCAGCTCTCGGCCACCAGAAAGCGGATGAGCGGGATCTCGTCGGGCGCAGCCCGGACACGAGTGCCGCGGCTCGTCGTCGCCGTGTGACGGATCGCGCCAGGTGAACGCGATCCGCGCCTGCCGGACGAAGGTCAGGATCCGCCGCGTGTCCTCCGAGTTGCGCGGCCCGATGACCTCGACCCCGGCACCGTCGATCTGCTGCAACGTTTACCGCCGGCGGACGAACGTCGCCAAGAGCACGTCCGACAGCGACGCGTCCTCGGTCATGAGCAAAAGCAGCCGCGCGCGTTCGACGGCGACGTAGCGCAGTGGCTGCGTCGCGACCGCGGTCACGAACACGGCTTGTGCCCGACAGCAGGTCGACCTCACCGAGAAAGCCCTTCGGGCCGTGACGCGAGATCTGCTCCCCGGACGCGTCGAGGATGGCGACCTCGCCCCCTCCCGACGATCGCGATGAGCGGATAGACAGTGAGCGTCACCGGCGCGAAGCAACGTCTCGCCTGCGTCCGCGACCTCGTCGCCGGTTACGGCAAGCGCCGCAGGCTGGGCGTCCGAGAGGATGGCTTCGCTCGCATCGCTCATGTGCCTGGCCCCGGCTGGGGGCCACTGGCGGCCGCACCGCGCGACGGCGGGTTGTCATCACGCCGCGAACGGAATGTGCCCGTACCTACAGCGCCGTGGCCGGCGCCGGCTCCAGCTCGCGGGCGCGCGTGTCGCGGGCGAGGTCGTAGATCGTCGTGCGCGCGAGCTCTTCCTCGACCGCCCGGGCCGCGCGGCGATCCACGTCGCCCAGCGCGTGCTGGATGCGCTGGCCCACCGTGCACTCCGGCGCCGCGCCGTGGAGCCCGAGCAGCGGGTCGTCGCCCTGCACGGCGCGCCACACCTCGCCGAGCGTGACGGTGTCGGCGGCACGCTCGAGCTGCCAGCCGCCGTGCGCCCCCGGTCGCGAGCCGACGAGCTCCGCGCGTCGCAGCGCGCCGAGCACCCGGCGCACGTGCACCGGGTTGGCGCCTGCGCTCCCCGCCAGCAGCTCGGAGCTCAGCACCTCCTCGGACGTGCCGGCGAGCAGTGTCAGCACATGCACGGCGACGGCGAACCGGGTGTTGGTCGGGCGGGCCACCGCTGCATCATAACCGGAACCGCAACCGCGGCTGCTACGGTTCTGATCGAACCGTAACCACGATGCATACGAATCGGAGCCCCATGTCCCTCGTCATCACCGGCGCGAGCGGCCACCTCGGTCGCCGCACCGCAGCCTGCTCCTCGACCGGGTCGAGCCGGGCACCGTCGTCCTCGTCTCCCGCCGCCCCGAGGAGCTCGCCGACCTCGCCGCCCGCGGCGCGAGGACCCGCCGCGGCGACTTCGACGACCCGGCCTCGCTCGTGGAGGCGTTCGCCGGCGGCGAACGTCTGCTGATCATCTCCACCGACGCGATCGGCCGGCGCGTCGCCCAGCACGCCAACGCCATCGACGCGGCCAAGCGCGCCGGCGTCCGCGCGGTCGCCTACACCTCGTTTCCGAACCCGTCCGCCGAGAACCCCTCCGTGGTCGCTACCGACCATCGCGAAACCGAGGCGCTGCTCACCGCCAGCGGCCTGGAGTGGACGCTCCTGCGCAACGCGCTCTACAGCGAGTTTCGCATTCTCGAGGCCCAGGCGGCGCTCGCCTCGGGCACCTTCCACCACAACCAGGGCGACGGCCGCAGCGCCTACGTCTCCCGCGAGGACTGCGCCGCGGTCGCGGCCGCGTGGCTCGCCGGTGGCGCAGAGCACGCGGGGCACACATATGACGTCACGGGCCCCGAGCTGCTGAGCGCCGACGATCTCGCGCGCACCTACGCCGCGGCCGGCGGCGCCCCCGTCACGGCAGCCTATGTGGACGACGACGCGTTCGTCGCCGGGCTGCAGGGCGCCGGGCTGCCGCCGGAGGTCGCTGGGCTCCTGGCCTCTTTCGGCGCGGCGATCCGCGGCGGCCACCTCGATCAGTCGCCCAACACGGTGCAGGAGCTCACGGGCCGCCCACCGCAGACGGTCTCCGAGGTGCTGGCGGGCGCGCTCTAGTGGAACGTGCCGAAAGGTTGCTCTGGCGGCTCGGCGCGAAACGCCGCAGAAGCGCCGCGCTTGCAGGGTCGTTCTGAGCGCGCCCGAGAGGATTCGAACCTCTGACCTTCGGTTCCGTAGACCGACGCTCTATCCAGCTGAGCTACGGGCGCAATTGGGTCGTGCAGGGTAGCGGAGAGGGCGGGATTCGAACCCGCGATGGAGTTTAATCCCCATACTCGCTTAGCAGGCGAGTGCCTTCAGCCACTCGGCCACCTCTCCGGGGTCCGGCTGCGGCGTAAGTCTAAGGCCGAGCGGGGCGACGTGTGAACCGCGAACGGGCCGGCCAGCGCCGATGCGCGTGGTGGCGCTCATGCAGCGCCATCCGCAGCAACTTCGCCACGACTACGATCGAGCAGCACCACCCGCGCGGTCGTTGCGTCAATGCAGCGCCATCCGCAGCAATGCCGCCACGACCACGATCACGCAGCGCCAACCCCGGCGTCGCGGCGTCAAAGCAGCGCCATCCGCAGCAACGCCGCCACGACCACGCTCGAGCAGCACCGCCCGCCGATCGTGGCGTCAAGCAGCGCCACACGCAGCAGCTGCGCCACGACCAGTTCGTCATCCTGTGCGTCTCGGGAGGGGTGGCAGAGCGGTTGAATGCGCTGGTCTTGAAAACCAGAGTCCGTGAAAGCGGACCGCGGGTTCGAATCCCGCCCCCTCCGCTGGGCGTGCCGCGCCGTCAACGCGCTTCGTGACAACGCTGCGCAGCGCGCGTGACAACTCAGCGCAGATCGCACGTTCCGGGCGAATCTCGTGATGTCGTGAGGTCATGTGGCTCGGACTGCTCTACCTGCCCTCAGACGACGGCGACGAGGTCATCCTCTGCGCCTGGGAACACGGCCGCGAACGCCCGTTCACCGTTGCCGGCCCGCTGCACGCGGTGCCCGAGATGGCGCGGGTGCTGCGCGAAGCGGCTGCCTCCGCCGGCACGCCACCGCTGCTGCCGCGCTGTGACGGCTGCCTGCAACCGCTTGACCTGCCGTTGCTCTGATGCACTTCTGCGCGATCCACCTCGACGAGGACGGGCCGCCATGCGGCGGCGAGGAGGAGGTCTACGTCGTCGTGCCGGGCACCACCAGGACCGCGATGGCGGTCCCGCTCGACGCCCTGGCGCAGTTGTTGGTCGTGCTCGAGCAGGCGGTCGGCAGCGAGGGCCGGCCGCAGTGCACGAACTGCGGCGCCGCGATCCCGAAGCTCAATCAGGCTGTGTGCCCGGGCGCACGGTCCGCGCCGCCTTGATCCTGGGTAAACGCATGTCCGGGTCGACCCCCCGACGGCCCGTGGATACGAACCAGGAGCTGTGACGACGTGACGAACCCGGACATCCCAGAGCGCACCCGCGGCGGGCTTGCCGGCAAGCTCGCGGGCCGCGTGAAGCAGGCCGCGGGGTCCGCGCTCGGCGACGAGGATCTCGCTCGCGAGGGCCGCCTCCAGCAGGCCCAGGTCGAAGCCGAGGACGACGCCACCGTCGCCGCCGAGCGCGCCGCTCAGGCCGAGGCCGAGGCCGAGCTCGAGGCCGAGCGCAAGGAGAACGAGCTCGAGCGCGAGCGGCTGGAGAACGAGATTGCCGCGCGCGAGCGCGAGGAGCAGGTCGAGCGCGATCGCCGCGAGGCCGAGCTCGCCGCCGCGGCCGAGGCGCGCCGCCAGAAGGAGAAGGCCACGCGCCAGGAGCAGCTGCAGGAGCACCGCGCCGACCTCGCCGAGCGTGCTGCCGAAGCCGAGCGCGTGGCGGCTGCCCAAGAGGCTGCTCGGCTCAACGACGAGGCGCGCGCCGCGCAGGCGGCCGCCGACGCCATCGACCCTGAGGAGCGATAGATGATCATCAGGACCATTCCGAGAAGTGCGGTCGGCGGCGCCGTCAAGCTCGCCCGCCTGCCGCTGGACCTTGCCGTGTCGCTGCTGCCCGGCAACGGCAACGGCAACGGCGCGCGCCCCGCGGCGAGCATCGCCGTCGACCGCTGGGAGGCGACGATGCGCCAGCTCGCGGGCTACGCGCTGCTTGACGGCGAGCTGCGCGAGGACGCGGTACGCCGACGTATGGCGGCAGACGAGCGTGCCCGCGCGCTGCGCCTGCGCGAAGCCGCCGAGCGGCGCAGCGCCGAGGCCGACGAGCGCCTCGCCAATCGAGTCGAGCAGGCCGAGGAGCACCGTTACGCCGCCGAGGAGCGCGCGCAGCGCGAGCGCAAGGAGGCCGAGCAACGGCGCACCGCGAAGGCGCGCGCGGCGGCGCAGGCCGAGTCGCGGCGCAAGGCCGCCAGCACCCGGGCACGCAGCAAGAACGACAAGGCAATCGACAAGCAGGCCGACAAGGCGCGCCTCGAGCAGCTCGAGGCCGAGGCGCAGGCGCTCGAGGAGCGCGAGGCCGCGCTCACCGCGAAGGACGAGGCGCAACGCCTGCAGGACGCTGCGACCGCGAAGAAGGCAGGGCGCAAGAAGAAGTAGCCACGCGCACGAAGAAGTAGGCAGCGCGCAAGAAGAAGTAGCCACGCGCACGAAGAAGTAGCCAGCGCGCACGAAGAAGTAGCCGCAGCACGCCACGCCGGTTGTGGTGTGCTGTGCACCATGACCGACCCGCTCGCCGCGCGGATGCGCTGGTGGGGATGGGGCGTCGACGGCCACGACGCCCCGCTCCCCGAGGCCGCCGCCACCATGCTGCGCGCCGAGCTCGGCGTGAGCGGCGCTCGTCTCGCGCCGCCGGCGCTCGAACGGATCGACCTCCCCGAGCCGGCGCTCTCCGCGAGCGCCCGGACGCGGCTCGTCGAGGCGGTCGGTGCTCAGTACGTGCGCGACGACCGGCTGACGCGGATCACGCACGCCGCCGGCCGCTCCTACCCGGATCTCGTGCGGCTGCGCAGCGGGTGCGGGCTCGCGGCGGCGGACGCGATCGTCTTTCCTGCCGACCACGACGAGGTCGCCGCCGTGCTCGCCGTCTGCGCCGAGGAGTGCGTCGCGGTCATCCCGTTCGGCGGCGGCACGAGCGTCGTCGGCGGCGTCGAGCCGCTGCGCGGGCCCCTCGGCGCCGCGCTCACGCTCGACCTCGCGCGCCTGAGCGGTCTCACCGCGCTCGACCCGCGCTCGCAGCTCGCGACGTTCGCGGCAGGCACCACCGGCCCCGAGCTCGAGCGCCTGCTCGGCGCCCACGGCCTGACGCTCGGCCACGCTCCGCAGAGCTTTGAGTTCTCGACCGTCGGCGGCTGGGCGGCGACGCGCTCCGCCGGCCAGGCGTCGACCGGCTACGGCCGGATCGACGAGCTCGTCGTCGCCCTGCGTGCCGCGACCCCGAGCGGCGAGCTCGCCACGCTGGCGGTGCCCGCGAGCGCCGCAGGACCCGACCTGCGCGAGCTGCTGCTCGGGTCCGAGGGCGTCCTCGGCGTGATCACCGAGGTCACGCTGCGGGTGCGCCCGCGTACCGCGGGCCAGCACTTCGAGGCCTACTCCCTGCCCGGCTTCGCCGCCGGCAGCGAGGCCCTGCGCGAGCTCGAGCAGGCGGGCGCCGCACCCGACCTCGCGCGTCTGTCCGACGAAGAGGAGACGCGGATCTCGCTCGCGCTCGCGTCACGACCGGGCGCCACGCGCGCCATGCGCGCCTACGTCAGGGCGCGCGGCCAGCGCGCCGGCTGCCTGACGATCCTCGGCTTCGACGGCGATCCGGCGCAGGTTGCGCCGCGCCGCTCCCGCGCGCGATCGATCCTGCGCCGCCACGGCGCGATCGCGCTCGGTCGCGCGCCCGGCGCGGCATGGGCGAAGGGCCGCTTCCACGGCGCCTACGTCCGCGACGAGCTGATGAGCCGCGGCGTGCTCGTCGACACGCTCGAGACCGCCACCACCTGGACCGCGCTCGAGGATCTGCACCGCGACGTCCGCGCTGCGCTGCGCGGCGCGCTGGCGCGGCGCGGCACCCCCGCGGTGGTCATGTGCCACGTCTCGCACCTGTATCCGACCGGCGCGTCGCTGTACTTCACGTGCCTGGCGCGCCAGCAGGCGGGCGCCGAGCTCGAGCAGTGGCAGGCGGCGAAGGCCGCCGCGAGCGACGCGATCACGCGCGCGGGCGCGACGATCAGCCACCACCACGCCGTCGGCACCGACCACGCGACCTGGCTGGCCGGCGAGGTCGGCGACGTGGGCCTCGCGGCGCTGCGCGCGGTCAAGGCGCGCGTCGACCCCGCGGGCGTCATGAACCCCGGCAAGCTGCTGGCGTAGCGGACCCGCGCCCGCGGCCCGTCAACATGTGGGCCATGTCGAGCACCCCCAGCGTCTGCCCGCGCTGCTCCACGACGTTCGTCTGCGGCGTCGACACCGGCGCCTGCTGGTGCGCCGGCGTGGGCGTCGACGAGACGACGCGCGCCGCGCTGGCGCAGTACTACGACGGTTGCCTGTGCCGCGACTGCCTGCAGTCGCTGGAGGACGGGCGGCCGCAGGTGCCCACCGTGCGGGCGTTTCTCACCAGCCAGCTCAAGCGCAAGAGCCGCCGGCGCCTGAAGGCGACCGCCGCGCGGCCCCCGCGGCCGGACGGGACCTCGCGATAGCCTGACACCATGTCAACCACCGCCGACGCCGCGGCTCCCGACGCCGAGAAGGCTCCCGCCTTCTCGCTCGAGCTCTCGCAGGACCAGCGCGACATCCGCGACTGGGTCCACGGGTTCGCCAAGAGCGTCGTCCGCCCTGCGGCGGCAGAGTGGGACGAGCGCGAGGAGACCCCGTGGCCGATCATCCAGGAGGCCGCGAAGATCGGCCTCTACGGCTTCGAGGGCGTCGCTCAATTGCACGCCGACCCGACCGGCCTGACGATGGCGATCGCCAACGAGGAGCTCTTCTGGGGCGACGCCGGCATCGGCATGGCGATCATGGGCACGAACCTCGCGGTCGCGTCGATCTTCGGCTCCGGGACGCCAGAGCAGATGGGCGAGTTCATCCCGCAGTGCTACGGAACCGTCGACGAGCCGCAGGTCGCCTCGTTCTGCGTCTCCGAGCCCGACGCCGGCTCCGACGTCTCCGCGCTGCGGACGACCGCGAGGTACGACGAGCCGGCAGACGAGTGGGTCCTCAACGGTCAGAAGGCGTGGGCCACGAACGGCGGCATCGCGAACATCCACGTGATCGTCGCCACGGTCGACCGCGCGCTCGGCTCGCGCGGCCAGGCGGCCTTCGTCATCCCGCCGGAGACGCCCGGGCTGACGCAGGGCACGAAAGTCAAGAAGCACGGCCTGCGCGCGTCGCACACGGCCGATGTGTTCCTCGACGACTGCCGCATCCCGGGCCGCTGCCTGCTCGGCGGCAAGGACAAGCTCGACAGCAGGCTCGCGCGCGCTCGCGAGGGCGGGCGCTCGAACTCACAGGCGGCGATGCAGACCTTCGAGGTGACGCGGCCGATCGTCGGGGCGCAGGCGATCGGCATCGCCCGCGCGGCCTACGAGTACTCGCTGGACTACGCGAGGGAGCGCAAGCAGTTCGGCCGTGCGATCATCGAGAACCAGGCGATCGCGTTCGCGCTCGCGGACATGAAGATGGAGATCGACGCGGCGCGGCTGCTCGTCTGGCGCGCGTCGTGGATGGGTCGCACCGGCCAGCGCTTCACCGCCGCCGAGGGGTCGATGAGCAAGCTCAAGGCCGGCGAGGTGGCCGTCTGGGCGACCGAGCGCGCGATCCAGATCCTCGGCGGCAACGGCTACACGCGCGAGTTCCCCGTCGAGCGCTGGCACCGCGACGCGAAGATCTACACGATCTTCGAGGGCACGTCGGAGATCCAGCGACTCGTCATCGCGCGCGCGATCTCAGGGCTGCAGATCGCCTAGGGCCACGAGATGCCGGTGCGCCAGACCCAGATCCGCCTGCACGGCCACCGCGTCAGCTACCGCACCGGCGGCAGCGGCCCGGTGCTGCTGCTGATCCACGGCATCACGAGCTCGTCGGCGAGCTGGGAGCCCGTGCTCGAGCAGCTCGCCACGCGCTTTGAGGTCATCGCACCCGACCTGCTCGGCCACGGCGAGTCCGACAAGCCGCGCGGCGACTACTCGCTCGGCGCCAGCGCCTCGCTGATGCGCGACCTGATGCTCGCGCTCGGCCACGAGCGCGCGACGATCGTCGGCCACTCGCTGGGCGGCGGGATCGCGATGCAGATGGCCTACCAGTTCCCCGAGCGCGTCGAGCGGCTCGTGCTCGTCTCCAGCGGCGGCCTCGGCCGCCAGGTGACGGCCGCGCTGCGCGCGGTCGCACTGCCGGCGGCGGAGTACGTCCTGCCGCTGCTGGCCTCCCGCCCGCTGGTCAACGCCGGGTCCAAGCTCGTCGGCTGGATCGATCAGATCGGCCTGCGCCGCGGCGCCGACATGGCGGCGATGGCGGCGGGCGTCGCGTCGCTGCGGGACATCGAGGCGCGCCGCGCCTTCGTGCACACCGCGCGCTCGGTGATCGACATCGCCGGCCAGCGCGTCAGCGCGATCGACAAGCTCTACCTCGCAGAGGCCGTGCCGACGCTGATCCTCTGGGGCGACCGCGACTCGATCATCCCCGCACGCCACGGCATCCGCGCGCACGACCAGATGCCCGGCAGCCGGCTGAAGGTCTTCGCCGGCGCCGGCCACTTCCCCCACCACGACGATCCCGCCGGCTTCGCCGCCGCGCTGACGGACTTCATCGAGACGACGCACGCCTCCGAGCCCGACGACGACCGCCTGCGCCGTCTCGTCGTGGAGCACGGTCAGCGCACGGAGCGGGCGGCCTGAAGGCAGGCGCGGGCGCAGCTCGCCGACGGCGGCAGGTGCCGATCCCGGCGGCACCGCGCTCGGCGATCTACGGCGCGTCGACCACCACCGCGTACTCCTTCACATCGGGCTCCACGAGGCGCGCGAGGCGCTCGGCCTCGGCCTGCAGCTCCTGCGAGGCGCGCGCGGCGAGCTTCCCGAACGGCGCGAGCGTCAGCGTCGCCACGCCGCGCCTGACGGCGATCGTCCAGATGCCGGCGACCACGCCGTCCACGAGGAACGTCGCCTTCACGCGCAGATTCTTGGTCGTGACGCGCGGGCGGTGCTCGTCGGCGATCACGCGCGAGCGGTCGTCCCACGCGAGCATGAGGTTGTCGAACTCCGGCAGCAGCCGCGGCGGCGCGGCAGCGTCTGCGCCGGGGCGCGGCGCGTCGGGCAGGTCGAACAGCTCGCGGCGGCCGCCCTCGTCGGTGAACACCTCGAGCTCGCCGCGCATGGCGTCGAGCACGACCTTCATCCCGCCGACGCCCGCCCACGCCTGGACGTCCTTCGCGCTCGCCGGGCCGAACGCGCCCAGGTAGCGCCGGGCCAGCGCGCGTGCCGCGGCGTCGCCGCCGGCGAGCGGCTCGTCGAGCCATTCGTCGGCCAGCGCGAAGGCGCAGGCGCGGCCGAAGCCCCAGCGCGCGTCGTCGCCGGGAACCATGACCAGCGGTAGCAGCGTGCGCACGGCGTAGCCCAGCGCGCGGTCGTTGACGTCGGCAAACTGCTTGCGCAGCTGCGCGCGGATCTCGTCGAACGTCAGCGGCGATCGCTGCAGCAGCGCGCGCGCCGCCGGCAGCACCTGCTCCGGATCCAGGCCCTTCGCTCGCGCGCCGAGCACGCGCAGGGCGACCGACATCGGCGGCTGCAACGCCATCCGCACGGCGGCGTAGTCCGCCGCGCTCAGCAGATGCAGCGTCGAGCGCATGAGCGTCGCACGCACGACGCGGCGCTCGCGCAACGCCGCGCGCAGCGCCTCCTCCTCGAAGTCCGCAAGTCGCGTCCACAGCCCGATGAACGGGTGCTTGGGCTCCTGCGCCTGCATGCCCGCCAGGCGCTGCACCGCCTGCGCCGCGCCGACGCCGGCGGCGCGCTCGAGCAGCATCTGGCGCGCCAGCGTCGCGCGGTTGAGCTCGCGCAGCGTCAGTGCCGGCGCGCTCACCGCGGCCGCTGCGTCACGAGGCCGCCACGTCGGCCTCGGCTGGATCGACCGCCATCCGCCTGAGCGCCTCGGCGATCGCGCGGTCGGTCGCGGCGCGCATCGCCATCCCGAAGAGCGCCAGCAGCGACTCGGAGGCAAGCGGCTGCAAGCGCTCCAGGGCGTCCTGCACCGCGGGCCAGCCCTCGGCCGGCCGGCCGGCCTCCTCAAACGGCGTCCAGACCGTCTCGAGAAACAGGTCGACGTAGATCTGCGCGAGGCGGTCGGCGTGCTCGCGCACCGTCGCCGTGAACTGCAGCGACCGCTCGAGCGGCACGCCGAGCTTCTGCAGCTCGCGGCCGGCCTTCGACAGGCGCGGGCTCAGAATCTCGAAGCGCCCGTCCGGAAGCTGGCGCAGCAGCCCGAGCGAAGAAA
>CADCVQ010000100.1 GCA_902806175.1 uncultured Solirubrobacteraceae bacterium | reverse complement strand
GCCGCGCCCGCGCCGCTCGCTCCCGACCGGGCGCCGTCGCCCGGGGGACCCGGCGTGTTCCCGGTGGCCGGCGCGTTCGACTTCGGCGGCCCCGGCGCGCGCTTCGGCGCCGGCCGCCCCGGCCACGTCCACGAAGGCCAGGACATCCTCGCCGCGGCCGGGACCCCGGTAGTCGCGCCGTACGCCGGCACGGTCAGCAGCACGAGCTACCAGGCCGAGGGCGCGGGCGAGTACGTCGTCCTCGACGGCGCCGACGGGCGCGACTACTTCTTCGCGCACTGCCTGCGCCGGTCGACGGTCGTCGCGGAAGGCGCGGCCGTCGGGGCCGGCCAGACGCTGTGCCAGGTCGGCGCGACGGGCACCACGAGCGGCGCAAACCATCTGCACTTCGAGATATGGCAGGGCGCCTGGCACGCTCCCGGCGGGGCGCCGATAGACCCGCTGCCCGAGCTGCGGGCCTGGTCGGGCCGCTGACGGATGCGATCTAGTTCGCGGTTGATCGGCGGCTGCGGGCGGGCGTAGGCTCGCGCTTCGGAGCCCCCCAACGACTGGAGCACGCCATGAAGCTCGCCGTGATCTACAGCCCGAAGACGCCGCCGCCCGTCGAGATGCTGCCGGACATGTTCGCCGGCATGGGCGCCTGGGTCGAGAAGTACGGCCCGAAGATGGAGACGCTGTACTTCTTCGCCGGCGGCGGCGGGTTCGGCGTCGTCGACGTCGCGGACTCGGCGCAGCTACAACACATGCTCGTCGAGCATCCGTTCACGGCGTACGCCGACGTCAGCATCCGCCCGGTCGTCGAGCCCGCCGCGGCGCTGAGCGCGTTGCAGGAGATGGCCGCCGCGCGCGCCCGCGGCTGAGGAGGACACCTGCGCGGCGCGGCGCCGCCGCGGTCGATCATGCGCCGACTCGTCGGGTCGCCCCGGCGTCCACGACCGGGCCGGCGCATCGGTGCCGGGCAGAGCCCGAGCGCCGTCGACCATCACCGTCTGGCGCGGGTCGAGCTCGAAGCTCCGGCGCGAACGTCGTAGCGGTGTGAGAGCGCCGGCGCCGCGGCGATATCCTGCGCCGTCGCGGCGAGATAGCTCAGTTGGTAGAGCACACGACTGAAAATCGTGGTGTCCCCGGTTCGAGTCCGGGTCTCGCCATCGGGAGAAAGCCCTGCAAATGGCCTTTCGGTGGCCGCGGCGCGATGGGAGCGGAGGGGCCGGGGTCATTTCTCGGCGGCATCTCCTTGTTGTTGTCTGCCTTCACTTGAGGGGCGGTTTAGGGATTGCGGGCGGGATCTCGGCGCCAAGCGCGGCGCCAGCATGGGCGTTCCGGCTTGCGACGCGTCCTGATGGCGACCGGCTACGGCCCGCGGCGCGCCTGCGCCAGCGCCTCCTCGGCCGCACGCAGCTCCCGAGCCAGCGTCCGCATGACCTTCGGGCTGCATGGTGGAGGTGGTGGACCCGACGGTCATGGTTGCTCGGACGGTGTCGCCCCCGCCGCGGCCGGCTCGCGCGCTGTGACAATCTCGCGGCGCAGGGCCTTGACGGCCGCGTGGTAGATCTCCGAAAAGGTCGGGAAGGGCTGGATCGTGTCTGCGACCACGTCGAGCGGTACGCGGGCGCGGATGGCGAGCGTCGCCTGCTGGAGCCACTCGCCGGCCTCGGGGCCGAGCGCATAGGCGCCGGTGAGGCGTTGGCCGTCGCTCAGCAGCGTCAGAAAGCCGTTTGACTCGGCGTAGGCGCTCGTGTAGGTCGCTGTCTTGGCCACCTCGGACACGAGCGCGGTCGCGCTGAATGCGGCCTCGGTCGCGCCGGCCGCGGCGGCTTGCGGGTCGGTGTAGGTGACCCGCGGCACGGCCTCGTAGTTGGCCTCGCGTGGCTCGCCGAGGATGTTCGCGGCGACGACGCGGCCCTGGTACTTGCCGACGTGAGTCAGTGGCCACATGCCCGTGACGTCGCCGATCGCCCACAGGCGCTCACCGGCGCGCATGTGCGCGTCGACAGGAATCCCGCCCGCCCCGTCAGCGTCGACCTCGATGCCGACAGTCTCGAGACCGATGTCGGCGATCCGGGGGCGCCGGCCTGTGGCGACGAGCACCCGGTCGCCGCGCAGCCGGCGGCCGTCGTCGAGCTCCAGGATGTAGTCGTCGCCGTCGCGGCGGGCGGCGGTCACGTGCACGGCGAGGATGAGCTCGATGCCGTCGCGGCGCAGGACCTCGCCGAGCGCCTCGCCCAGCGGCGCGGGCTCGCGCGCAAGCACGTGGGCGGCGCCCTCGACGAGGACGACCTCGCCGCCGAGGCGGCGCACGGCCTGCGCCATCTCGACACCGACCGGGCCGCCGCCGAGGATGAGCAGGTGGCGGGGGACGGCCTTCATCGCCGTCACCTCGCGGTTGGTCCAGATCCCGTCGAGGTCGCGCAGGCCTGGGATCGGCGGGACGATCGCGTCGGCGCCGCACGCGATGACGATGTGCTCGGCGGTGTGGGGCACGCCGTCGACCTCGACGACGCCCGGACCGGCGAGCCGGCCGCTGCCGCGCAGCAGCTCGATGCCCTGCCCCGCCAGCCAGCGCTCCTGTCCGGCATCCGAATGGTTCGAAACCATGAAGTCCCGCCAGGCGAGCGCCGCCTCGACGTCGACCTCCGCGCTCGCCGCGGCCTCGCGCGCGCCGTGCACCGCCTCGCCGGGGCGCAACAGGGTCTTGGACGGGATGCACGCCCAGTAGGAGCATTCGCCTCCGACCAGCTCCCGCTCGACGAGCGCCACGTGAAGCCCACCCTCGGCCAGCGCGCCCGCGCAGTGCTCGCCGGGCGAGCCGCCGCCGATGACGATGACGTCGTAATCAGCGCGTGTGTTGCTCATCAAGATCCTCCGGAGGTCGCTGGTCGGGGTGGACACCCCCGCGCGGGGCGGGCGGGGGTTTGCAGTGCAGCACGATTCGAGGCTCAGGAGCGCGACACGACGACGTGCCCGACCTCCGCCATGTAGCGGTCGGCGGCCGCGTCGGCATCGTCGGGAGTGCTTCCGCTCTGCCGGGCATCGAAGTACGCCGCGTACCAGTCCCACCAGTCGTGCGGCGGGGCGATCGCCTCGTACGCGCCGTGATGCTCGGCGGTCTCGTGCAACAGGTCTGCCAGCGAGGCGACGTCCATGTCAGTCCTCCCATTCCCGCCCGGGAGCCGCTCCGTGGTCTCCTGGAGCAGCCCGCCGTTGCCGTCGTCGTGCTGGACCCTGACGAGTTGCCCCTGCGCCGGCGACAGCGCGACAGCGCCGGCGAGCGGGGCCGCTGCGGGCTCTTGCCTTCGTGCGCGGCCGGGTGCGGGAGGTGTCGGGTCACCCACTCCTCGATCGCCTGGAGGCGCGCGACTTCATCGCGAACGGCACCCTGGGCCCTTCACCGGTCCGCCGTGGCCGCCGGATCGGACTCCTGAGGGTCGAACCGCTCGACCCACTGAGCGCGCCAGGCCGGCGGCTCCCAGGGCTCGCCGAAGTAGATCCGCTCGCGTACGACCTTCTCGTCGCGGAACTCCATGATGCCGACGACCATCACCGGTTGGTCGTCGTAGCGGATGGTGTACTCGTTGACCCAGAGGTCGTGGCAGCCGGTGGTCCGGTGAAGCTCGAAGTGCTGGCGGGTCGGGTACGTCGACCTGAACCCGATGATGTTCGCCTTGCCGCGCAGGCGCTCGCCGCCCTGCGGCCACTCCACGACAGCGTCGTCGGCGTAGATCTCCGACGCGCGGTCGATCGCGTCTTCTGGTGCGCCGCCGGCGGCGCCGACGTTCGAGGCCTCGAAGTGCGCCTGGATCATGGCCCGGGCCGTGGCTTCGGTCATCGAGGAAGCTCCCTCCTGTCAACGGTGCTCATGGCCACCTCCCGCGGTTGGCGTCAGCGGGAACGATCGCGCGTTGCGCGACGATTCGCGCCCGTGCATGCCCTGGTCGGACTCCTGGGCTGTGCACGCGCCACAGCAGCCCACGCGAAGCGACCCTCGCGACGTCTGTCGCTTCGACCGCGGGAGGCGCCGGGGCTCTGACCAGGGCATGCACGGGCACGATATCTGCCTGCGGACCGGAGCCGGCGGCATGACCATCGCGCTCCTGGCTCGCGCCCCGTGACCGACGGCGAGCTTCGGCGCCGCGGCGATCCGCGCCGGGCAGGCCGCGGGGCTCGACGCCGCGGCGGATCGAGCCGGCGCTCGCACTACTGGCCCAGGTCAAGCCGCCGGCCGGCGACCGCGAAGCCGCGATGCGACTCGTGAACGCGCGCCTGTCGTCGGTAGGGTCCAGGCGCGAAGACGAGTGAATCCCGCGAGCGCGCGTTGCCCCAGCGGCTTGCGCAGGCGAGGCGCGGGATACGCGGCGACGGCTGAACCACCCGATCCCTTAGGAGCCTCGTGCACAGCAGCGACCTCGAGACGCCCGAACCCATGGCCGCGGTCGATGACGGTGAGACGGTGTTGGTGCTCGGCGCCGGTCCCGCAGGGCTGACGGCGGCGTACGCGCTGGCCAAGCGCGGCAGGCGCGTGCTCGTGCTCGAGGCCGAGGACCAGGTCGGCGGACTAGCGAAGACCGTGGTCAAGGACGGGTATCGCTTCGACCTCGGCGGCCATCGCTTCTTCACGAAGGTCCAGGCGGTCGATGCGCTGTGGCACGAGGTGCTCGACGACGAGTTTCTCCTGCGTCGTCGGATGTCGCGCATTTACTGGAACCAGCGCTTCCTGGACTACCCCCTGCGCGGTGGCGACGTGATCCGCAAGCTCGGGCCAATCGAGCTGACGCGCTCGGTGGCGTCCTACCTCGTGGCCGCGGCGCGCCCCAAGCGCCAGGAGGACACGTTCGAGCAGTGGGTGTCAAACCGCTTCGGCAAGCGGCTGTTTCACCTGTTCTTCGAGAGCTACACCGAAAAGGTGTGGGGGGTGCCGACCTCCGAGATCCGCGCCGAGTGGGCGGCGCAGAGGATCAAGGGGCTGTCGTTCCTCAGCGCCGCGAAGGCCGCTTTCGTCGGCAACGAGGACAATAACGTCAAGAGCCTCATCGACCGCTTTCACTATCCGCGCTACGGGCCGGGGCAGATGTGGGATGCGATGACGCGCGAGATCGAAGCCTTGGGCGGCGAAGTGCGCCTGCGTGCGCCGGTCGAGCAGTTGTGTGTCCACGACGGCCGCGTGACGGGCGTCAAGGTCGACGGCGAGATCCTGGCCTCGCCGCACGTGATCTCCTCGCTTCCGCTGCGCACGACGGTCGGGATGGTCGACCCGCCCGCGCCGACCGAGATCGAGCAGGCGGCACGGGGTCTGCGCTATCGCGACTTCCTGACAGTCGCCCTCATCCTCGACGGAGCAGATCTCTTTCCCGACAACTGGATCTACATCCACGAGCCCGCTGTGCAGGTCGGACGCATCCAGAACTACCGCTCGTGGAGTGAGTGGATGGTTCCCGATCGCGACAAGTCCTGCGTGGGAATGGAGTACTTCTGCTTCGAGGGCGACGAGCTGTGGACGATGAGCGACGACGAGCTCGTCGCGCTGGCGACACGGGAGCTCGCGGCGCTGAACCTCGCCGACGCCGGCACCGTTCGCGACGGTCACGTCGTGCGCGTGCCGAAGGCCTATCCGATGTACGACGCCGCGTACGCCGAGCGCATCGGCGAGATCCGCGGCTGGCTGCGGGACGTCCCGAACCTCATCCAGATCGGTCGCAACGGACTGCACCGCTACAACAACTCCGACCACTCGTCGCTGACGGCCCTTCGTGCGGTGGAGAACCTGCTCGACGGCGCCGGCCACGACATCTGGGCGGTCAACGCCGATAGCGCATATCACGAAGAGGACGTCGCCGACGAGCAGCCCTATCGCGAGGCGCCGACGACGCCCGCGATGAACAAGCCGCTCGCGGACGTCAGTGGCTAGTGGACGCGTCCGCAAGTTCTGCGGGTTTTCCGGGCGCCCGATCCGCGCCTGACGTCCGCCGGCGCCCGCCCCCGTGCCACCAGCACGAAGGCGGGACACCGTCGACCGTCAGATCACGGCCG
>CADCVQ010000099.1:22120-22481 GCA_902806175.1 uncultured Solirubrobacteraceae bacterium | reverse complement strand
AACCTGCGAGCGAGCGAGTCCATGTTGTCTCCCGTGCTTCTTGTTGACCGTGGGTCAATAGACACCGCGCGGACGCCGGGGTTACACCGTCGGGCGCTGGAGCGCGTACTGCCGGCGCGGGCGGCGGGTCAGGCCCAAGATCGGCGGCCGTCGGTACGTGACGACATGCCGCAGAAGAGGGCGCCGTGCCGGCCATGAACCGAGCACTGATCTTGAGGCCAAGGCAGCTCCGTAGGGGTACTCGGCCCAGTGGCATCGGGTGGACCACGCGAACGGTACGTACCTGCGGACCAGGCGCCACTTCTTCGGACAGGCCTCGCAGCTTGAGTTGACGCCTTCGCGGCGCTAGTGGGCGCGTCCG
>CADCVQ010000099.1:0-22110 GCA_902806175.1 uncultured Solirubrobacteraceae bacterium | reverse complement strand
CCCGGCCGTGATCTGACGGTAGACGGTGTCCCGCCTTCGTGCTGGTGGCACGGGGGCGGGCGCCGGCGGACGTCAGGCGCGGATCGGGCGCCCGGAAAACCCGCAGAACTTGCGGACGCGTCCACTAGCTTGGCCCAGAGCCCCAGCAGGGATGACGCGCGGGAGAGACTCACGGACGCCAGTCACTACAGAGAAGGTGCCATGTTTGCCGATGCCTGCGGCTCTGCCGCGCGATCCAGGAAGGGCAAGGCGCTTGCTGCTGCGGTGATCGCGGTGCTGGCCATGGCGGGCTTGGAGACTCCTGCTTCCGCCCGCGACGTGCGCTGCGGCGACGTCATCACCGAGGACACAAAGCTCAACGAAGACCTCCTTGACTGCCCCGGTAATGGGCTCGAGATCGGGGCCAGCGTCACGCTCGACCTCGGCGGCCACGTGATCGACGGCGATGGCGATGGCGGGGTCGGGATCGTCAGCCATGCAACAGACCGTGTAGAGCGCGTGCAGATCAAGAACGGCACCGTCCGCGAGTTCCGAACCGGTGTCGCTATCGGCCGAGATCCATCAGCTAGTCGAACGCACCACCATCTCGTTACGCAGCTCGCCGTTGTCGACAACGCCGGTAACGGCATCAGCGCCAGCTACGGCTTCATACCCGGCGGCGGCGGGCAGTTTGACACAACCGTGGAACGAAACACGGTCGCGCGAAACGGCGCCCAGGGGATTGTGTTATTCGGCGGGCAGAACACGGTCGCGCGCAATACTCTCGTCGGCAACGGCGGCGGGGGGTTGGTGCTCAACTTCGCTACGCGGGTGACCGGCTTGCAGGGCAATCTTGTCCGCAACAACAGGGTGATCGCCAACGGGGGCGACGGGATCACGGCCGAAAGTCACACCTTCCCGGTCAGCATCAACCAAATCGAGAGAAACGATGTCATCGCCAACGAGCGCGACGGCATCTGGCTCGCAGGCTCGGGCGGAAATCTGGAGCGAAACCGAACGCACCGCAATGGCGACGACGGCATTGACGTCGATTGCAGATTCGGCTTCGCCCCGACGTGCAGTCGTGGGCTCGAGACCACGCTCAGACGGAACGCGGCGAACAGGAATGGCGACCTCGGAATCGAGGCCGATCCGGGCTTCAACGACGGCGGCCGGAACACGGCAAGGGCAACGGCAACCCGGCTCAGTGCGTGGGCGTGGCGTGCTCGTAGCCTGCCGGCAGTGCGAGCCGGCGCCGCAGAGCTGCCGCCGAGCTGACCGATGTCGACTCGAAGCCGCCGATGTGGGTGGACCAAGCGTGGTCGAGGCTGCCGAGCCTGGCTCGAAGCGGCGGGGCTACTCCCCGAGGCGGCTGTTGCGCCGTATGCCTGCCGCGGGGCTGCGGAGCCCGGCTCGAGGTTGAATGCGGGCGCAAGAATCATCGAGGCGGTCGGCGAAGACCGGTTCCTCGCGCGTCTTGGGCGAGTGCACGGCAACAAGCTGGTCACGAGCGCGGGGCACAGATATCCCAAACTTTAGAGCGTGAAGACGTTGCGACTCAGAGCACGACCGGCGTCGGCACGGCACCGCTGTGCGGGCGATCCGTTACCCACTGCCGAGCCTCGGCCACAGCGCGCAGACGATGCCGCGCCCAACCGGATACCTCGCGCATGGGAACGCGCGAAACGCGTCTTCGACGTGCTGCTCGCAACGGTCCTGCTGGTGGCGCTGAGCCCGCTGCTCGTGCTGTGTGCGTTCGCGATCAGGCTCGACACGCCGGGGCCGCTGTTCTTCCGCCAGGAGCGATACGGCCGTGGCCGCCGAGCCTTCGTGGTTCTCAAGTTGCGCACGATGCGCGACGGCGCGTCGTCGGATCTCCACCGGCGCTACATCGCCCACCTCGCACTCACCGGCGTCGCCGTCGGCCCCGGGCTGAAGAAGCTCACCCACGACCCCCGCGTCACGAGGGTCGGGCGATTCCTCCGGCGGACGAGTCTGGACGAGCTTCCCCAGCTCGTGAACGTCCTGCGAGGCGAGATGTCGATCGTCGGGCCGCGACCGGCGCTGCGCTACGAGCTCGAGCACTACGGGCCAGAGCATTTCACCCGCTTCGACGTTCGGCCCGGCCTCACGGGGCTGTGGCAGGTCAGCGGGCGCAACGGATTGAGCTTTCTCGAGATGCTGGCGCTGGACGCGGAGTACGCTCGCACCTGCAGCCCGCGGGTTGACGCGAAGATCCTGCTGCGCACGCCGCTGGCGCTTGTCCGGGCCAACGCCGCCTGACCCCGTGCAACAACTCGGCGCTTCCTCGAGCTGCGCGGCGGGCGCCATACCGGCGATCTCGGACTTCGTTCCGGCTGGCCCGAGGTCATTTCGAACGTCGGTCCAGAGTTTGGAGAAATGCCAACGGTCCAGAGAGCTCCGGTCGATACGTGCTTCGAAGCACACGATCCCATAGCCACACGGCACCCATCCGAGAAAGGCACCCCCGCCGCGAGACGGGTTCGCAAAGCCACGGGACTCCGTAGACGAGTCGGCCGGGCTACCGAAGTGTCGGTTCGGCGGTGCCGCCGAACCCTCACCGGAGGTGTCGCACATGATCCATGCCCGTTCGGCCGGCTCCCGCCGCCGCGTCCTCGTCGCGCCGCTCATCCTCGCTGCGCTCACGTTCCTGTTGGCCGCCGCGCAAGCTGACGCCGGCCACCGCTGTGGGCACAAGGGGAAGACCTGCGCGCCGCCGGCCGACACGACCCCGCCCGACACGACGATCACGTCGGGCCCGTCGGGGACCATCAGCTCGGGCCCGGTGAGCTTCAGCTTCAGCTCGAACGAGTCGGCTTCGACGTTCGAGTGCCGCCTCGACGCGAGCAGCTGGGCCGCCTGCTCGTCCCCGAAGTCCTATTCTGCGCCGGCCAGCGGAGGCCACACCTTCGAGGTGCGCGCCAAGGACGCGGTCGGGAATCTTGACGCCAGCCCCGCAGCACGGAGCTTCACCATCCAATCGACGACTGGCACCACCCCCCCACCGCCTAGCGGGGCGAAGGCAACCACCACGGCCGCCGGCGCACCGGTCCTGGCCGACGCCGATGCCGCCGCACGGGTCACGCGATCGAGCTTTGAGCCTCGCTCGATCAACGCGCAGGCCAACCAGCGCAGGCCCAGCGCCGGCGAGCTGAGCCATTTCTTTACCTACTCGCCCAACTGGGGCCCCTGCGCCGAGACGTTCAAGGCGCGCATCACCGGCAACTTCACCGGCACGACCGACGAGATCATCCAGTGGGCAGCGCACAAGTGGGGCATCGACGAGGACATCACGCGGGCCGTCGCCGTCAAGGAGTCCAACTGGAACCAGGACGCACGGGGTGACTGGGACAGCAACATCCAGGACTTCCAAAGCTACGGCCTGACCCAGGTCCGCCGCAATAGCGGCGGATTGGTGGCACCCAACTGGAACGGCACCTTCCCGCTGTCGCGCGACTCGACGGCGTTCAACCTCGACTACTGGGGCGCTTCGGTGCGCCAGTACTACGAGGGCTGCGCCACCTGGCTGCACGACGTTGGCGACAACGGCGCCACCTACGCCGCCGGCGACATCTGGGGCAGCGTCGGCGCCTGGTACGCCGGGCGCTGGTGGAACGCCGGCGCCCAGTGGTACATCGGTGACGTCAAGACCAACCTGACAAACCGCACCTGGGCGCAGCCCGGCTTCTGAGCGGCAGCTCCCCACCGGCCGCGGCCTGCAGCCACGTCCCGGGGACCCGTTTGCAGTCAAAATGATGATTCGAGGCGGCCGCGAGCCGCCTCGAATCCGTGTGGCTCCCACTGCTCGCGGTTCGCACAGTACCGCAAGCAGCCACCGGTGCTTGCCGAAGCCGTTACAGGCGGATGACTCCGATAAGCCTGATCGTTCGCTTGCCGCGCCTGATCAGCAGGTCGCGCCGTCCGCTACTTCCGGTCGACACGCGCAGCGTCAAGCGACAGTCCCCGCGCGGCAGTCGCCTGGCGAAGGCGACCTCCACGCCGTCCCCCGAGACGCGGAGCCGGTTGCGCTGGCAGTCGCGGCGCAGCCTGACGATGCGATGGACGAACCATGTCGTAGACGGCACGCCGACTGGTGGTTCACCCTCGCCGTTACCGGGGGGCAGGACCAACGGGGGAGGTAGCGGCTGCCAGTCGGGGTCTAGATCACTGGCCGCGTTGTCGGTCAGGCGCACCACGCCCGAGCCATCGGGGGCAACCGTGTAGATCTCGAAGTTGCGAGAGAAGCACTCGTTACCCTGGCGGTTGCTCGCAAACGCGATCCGCTCTCCGTCTGGGGAGAAGGCGGGATCGAAGTCGTCGACGAAATCCCGGCAGGGACCTTCGATGTTGTTGGTGATTGCGTTCTGGTCCGATCCATCCGCGGCCATCGTGTGGATCTTGTGGTGGCGAAAGAGGTTGCGTGAGAAGGCGATCCTCTGCCCGTCGGGCGAGAAGTTGGGATTGGCGTCGGCGGTGTTGTTGGTGAGGCGGGTCACGTCCGAGCCGTCGGGTGCCATCGTGAAGATCTCCTCGACCGGCCGGCCCGGGAACGGGGACGGCGGCGGCTCCCTTTGGAAGGCGATCCGCTGCCCGTCAGGCGAGAACGCGGGCGCGGAGTCCGGGCTCGGGTTGTCGGTGAGGCGGGTGATATCCGACCCGTGAGTGGCCATCACGTAGATCTCCTGGTTGCCGTCACGGGTGCTGACAAAGGCGATGCTGTGGCCGTCGGACGACCACGCGGGCGCGGAATCGGAGGCGGGGTTGTCCGTGAGGCGCGCGACGTCCGATCCATCGGCGGCCATCACGTAGATCTCGGGGTTGCCGTCCCGGCTGCTCGTGAAGGCGATCCTCTGCCCGTCGGGCGAAAAGGCCGGGCTGGAGTCAGAGGCCGGGTTGTTGGTGATGTTCGTCTGGCCCGAGCCATCGGGGTTCATCACGTGGATCTCGGCGTTGCCGTCGCGGTCGCTGACAAAGGCGATCAACCCGGCCGCGCCGGGAAAGGCGGCCTTGGCGGTGCTCGTGCCGAGGGCGGCGAGCAGACCGACGGCGAGCGCGAGCGCAGACGGCGCCCGCTGAAGAATCGTTTTCACGGCCGAACCTCCCAAGGACGCGGACTTAGCTGCTGCGGGACGATGGCTGGGCATTGAGGCTCCTGCAACACGTCGGAGCGCCACGCGCGCCGATTCGTCCGTAGCTTATACCGCACGGGTTACAAACCATGAGAAGGGCGATTTTCGCATTATCAACTGCAGGAAGACGCACGGGGTCGTCGCGACGGTCACGCGTCTGGCTGCACGATGTCGGCGACAACCCGGAACCTGTGGCCCCGGCGCGACATCCGGGGCAGCGTCGGCGCCTGGTATGCCAGGCGCCGATGCAAACGCCCCGGTTAATGGTCCATCGTTGACGTCACAACAACCTGACAAACCGCACTGGGAGCAGGCGGGCTTGTCACAGTCGGCTACCCACCGGCCACGCCTTGGCGCGCGTTCGTGGACCCACTCATCGGAGGAGCCGCTACAGCCGGATGACGGCGATAAGCCGGATCGTTCGCCTGCCGCGCTTGATCAGAAGGTCGCGCCGCCCGCTGCTTTCGGACGACACGCGCAGCGTCAAGCGACAGTGCGCGCGCGGCAGCCGCCTGACGAAGCTGACCTGCACGCCGTGTCCCGAGACGCGCAGCCGGTTGCGCGAGCAGTCTCGGCGCAGCTTGATGGTGCGATGGACGATCCGCGTCCGAGACGGAGACGGTTGCCCGCTGCTGGGATCCAAACTTATCGGTGGCTCAGCGGGCGGGTCGCTGCTGGAATCCGGCGCTGTCGCCAGGGGACCAGATGGCTGACCGCCGTCGGTGTCCGGAGGAGCCTGCGGAAGTGGCACGGGCTGCCAGGCGGGCGAGCTATCAACGATGTTCACGTTGCTGATGAGGCGGGCGAGATCCGAACCGTCCGGGGCCATCGTGTAGATCTCGGAGAAGGGGTGGTCGCGGTCGCTCGCGAAGGCGATCCTCTGACCATCGGGCGAGAAGGCGGGTCCCCGATCGGAGGCCGGGTGCTTGGTGATGTTGGTCTGGCCCGAGCCATCGGAGTTCATCGTGTAGATCTCGAAGGGCATCCCGGAGGGGCCGCGCGTGAAGGCAATCCTTTTGCCGTCGGGCGAGAAGTCGCCCATGAAGTCGTTTTCGGGATTGTTGGTGATGTTCTTCTGGTCCGAGCCGTCGGCGGCCATCGTGTAGATCTCGAAGTTCGTGCCCAGGAGCCGCACGAAGGCGATCCTGCGCCCATCAGGTGCAAATGCGGGGAGTTGGTCAGAGGCCGCGTTGTTCGTGAGGTTTGTCAACGTCGAACCGTCGAGGTTCATCGTGTAGATCTCCGAGTTGCCCTCGCGGCTGCTCTGGAAGGCAATCCGCTGCCCGTCGGGCGAGAAGCCAAGAGCAGTGAAGGCCGACGGGTCGCCGGCGAGGTTGGTCAGGCCCGACCCGTCGACGTTCATGACGTAGATCTCCGGACGGCCAGGCCGGCCACTCCCGGGAAGCGGCCTTCTGATAAAGGCGATCCTCTGGCCATCGGGTGACATGGCAGGGGCGACGTCGTCCCAGGCCGGGTTGTTGGTGAGGTTCGCCTGACCCGAGCCATCGGGGTTCATCACGTAGATCTCGGCGTTGCCGTCGCGATCGCTGACAAAGGCGATCTTGCCGTTCTGGCCGGGGAAGGCGGCCTCGGCGGAAGCTGTCAGGGCGAGGGCGGCGAGCAGACCGAGGGCGAACACGAGCGCACCCGACGGCCGCCGCCGAAGAACGGTTGTTCCCGGCCGAGTCAGCCTCGAAAGGCGCGATGACGTAGCTGCTGCGGGGCGATGGGTGGGCATTGAGGCTCCTCGATCAAGTCGGAGCGCGAAGCGGCACCGATCGCTACATGTCTTATACCTCGTGGGGCAGCACCCGGGAGAGGGGCAATCCTGCACGTATAACTACGGGAAGACGCACGCCCGAGTGCGCGATGGGCCGCGCCGCCCCGCGACTGGTGGATCGATTGGATTGCGCGGATCGCCGTCGCCGCCAAACGGTGATCGGCACCCAGTTCGGGTGCGACGTCTGTGGGCGGCCCGCTAGCCGCTCTCACGGACGCCGCGCCGATCAGGCCGCAGGCTCTACCTGCGACGTGCAAAACGCGCAGCGTGACGCAGCGAACGGGATGTCGCTGATGCACTCCGGGCACGGGCGCGTCTTGATGTCCACCGCCGGCGCCGGCTGAAGGCGCGTCATCAACGCGTTCACCGGCTTGATGACCAAGAAGAAGACGACGCCGGAGATGAGCACAAACGCGATCAACGCGTTCATGAAGTCGCCGTAGAGGAACCTGCTGCCGTTGATCGTGAAGGTCAGCGCAGAGAAGTCCGGCTGACCGCCGACGGCGCCGATCAGCGGCGTGATCATGTCCTCGACGAGCGCCGTGACGACGGCGCCGAAGGCGGTGCCGATCACCACGGCCACCGCGAGATCGACCAGGTTGCCTCGCAGGATGAACTCGCGGAACTCCTTCAACATCGTGACGCCTCCTCGTGACCAGCTGACGCGATCTCCTCAGCGCCGACCCTAACCAGCGCCGCAGTACTCTCGCGAGCAATGGATCTGTCGCTCTTCTTCGCGGGCACCGCGGGGTCGGTCCCCTCGGCACGACGCGGCCTGCCGGCGCTGCTGATCCGCCGTGGCGCGGAGCGGATCCTGATCGACTGCGGAGAGGGCACGCAGCGCCAGCTCGTGCGCTCCGTCGGCCTGACGGACCTCACCGACATCTTCCTCACGCACCTGCACGCCGACCACTGGCTCGGCCTGCTGGGGATGCTGAAGTCCTTCGAGCTGCGCGACCGCGACAAGCCGCTGACGGTCCACGGCCCACCCGGCACGAGCGCGCTGCTGGAGCGCATGCGCCCGGTCTACGGCCGTCCCCGCTACGGGCTGACGATCCGCGACCTCGAGCCCGACGAGGCGATCCGCCGCGGCGACTTCGAGATCGTCCCGATCAGCGTGCGCCACCGCACGACGGCCTACGGTTACGCGCTCGTCGAGGACGCGCGGCCCGGCCGTTTCGATGCCGAGCTCGCGGCGCGGCTGGGCGTCACGCCTGGGCCCGACTTCGGGCGCCTGCAGCGCGGCGAGACCGTCGCCGGCGTGGCGCCCGCGCAGGTCGTCGGGCAGGCGCGCGCGGGGCGCAGGGTCGTCGTCACGGGCGACACCGCGCCGACCGACGCCGTCGTGGTTGCCGCGCACCGCGCCGACGTGCTCGTCCACGAGGCGACCTTCGCGCACGACGACGCCGACCGCGCCGCGGCGACGGGCCACAGCACCGCGCGCCAGGCCGCGCAGGTCGCCGCCGACGCCGAGGTCCGCCTGCTCGCGCTGACGCACCTCTCCTCGCGCTACGCCGCCCACGAGATCCGCGACGAGGCACGCGCGGTCTTCGCCGACACCGAGGTCCCGCGCGACTTCGACACGATCGAGATCCCGCTGCCCGAGCGCGGCGAGCCCGAGCTCGTGCGCTGGGAGCCGCAGCGCGCCGGCGCGCGCAGACCCGCCGCCGCTCCGCTCGAGTCACCCGCCTGAGCCGCCGCGGGCGCTGCTAGCCTGACAGCCACGACAGCCCGCTCCTTTAACCCGGTCCCGTGAGGCCAGGAAGGACACAGATGCCAGACCCCAAGGTCGTCCTCGACGGGGACGACATGCGACGCTCGCTGACGCGCATCGCGCACGAGATCGCCGAGAACGCGGGCGAGCCCGACCAGCTCGCGCTCGTCGGAATCCACCGCCGCGGGGCGGTTCTCGCCGCGCGCCTGCGCGAGCTGCTCGTCGAGCTGCACGACATCGACGTCCCGCTCGGCGATCTCGACATCGCCTTCTACCGCGACGACGTGACGTTGCGCGGCGGCACACCCGTCGTGCATGCGACGCACCTGGACTTCGACGTCGACGGGCGCACGATCGTCATCGTCGACGACGTCCTCTTCACGGGCCGCACCGTCCGCGCCGCGATCGACGCGCTCTTCGACTACGGCCGGCCCGACCGCGTCCAGCTGGCGGTGCTCGCCGACCGCGGCCATCGCGAGCTGCCGTTTCGCCCCGACTACGTCGGCAAGAACCTGCCGACCGCCCGCAGCGAGCGCGTCTACGTGCGCGTCACCGAGGTCGACGGCGAGGACTGCGTGACGATCGAGGAGTACCAGAGGGCCCCGGTATGAGGCACCTGCTCTCGATCGAGGACCTCACACGCGGCGACATCGAGCGGATCCTCGACCGCGCCGCCGCGTTCGAGGAGGTCTCGCACCGCGACATCAAGAAGGTGCCGGCGCTGCGCGGCCGCACCGTCCTGAACCTCTTCTACGAAGCATCGACGCGCACGCGCTCGTCCTTCGAGCTGGCCGCCAAGCGCCTCTCGGCCGACGTCGTGAACTTCGCCGCCAGCGGCTCGAGCGTCGAGAAGGGCGAGTCGCTGAAGGACACCGTCCTCACGCTGACGGCGCACTCGCCCGACGCAATCGTCATCCGCACGCCGTACGCGGGCGCCGCGGCGCTCGTCGCGAGCTGGACGACGGCGGCGATCATCAACGCCGGCGACGGCAAGCACGAGCATCCGACGCAGGCCCTGCTCGACGTCCACACGCTGCGCCAGAAGCTCGGCTCGCTCGAAGGCCGCTCGGTCTGGATCGTCGGCGACGTCGCGCACTCCCGCGTCGCGCGCTCGAACATCCTCGCCTTTCGCAAGATGGGCGCGCACGTCACCGTCTGCGGTCCGCCGACGCTGATCCCGCGCGGCATCGAGGCGCTCGGCTGCGAGGTGCGCTACGAGCTCGACGACCTGCGCGAGGCAGACGTCGTCTACGCGCTGCGGATGCAGCACGAGCGCATGGACCAGCACTTCGTCCCGAGCCTGCGCGAGTACGCCGCCAACTACCAGATCAACGGCCGCCGCCTCGGCCCGCGCCAGGTGCTCATGCATCCCGGCCCGGTCAACCGCGGCGTCGAGCTGTCCGGCGAGGTCGTCGACTCGCCGCAGGCGGTCATCACGATGCAGGTGAAGTCCGGCGTCGTCGTGCGCATGGCCGTGCTCTACGAGGTCCTGGCGGGCGGCGCGAGTGACGTGCGCCACAGGCCCGCGCGGCCGACCGAACCGCAGCTCGCATGACCCCGCACGAGCCTTCCCGCGACGGCGCCTCCCCGGGCGTCCGCCTCGTCAGCGCGCCCGCGCGGCCCGCCGACCTGCTGGTGCGACATGTCCACGTGCTCGATCCCCGCACCGGCCTGGACGCGCTGCACGACGTGCTCGTCCGCGACGGCGAGATCGCGCAGATCGCCGCCCCCGGGACGCTGACGCCGCCCGCCGGCGTCGAGAGCGTCGACGGCGACGGGCGCCACCTGTTCCCCGCCTTCGTCGATCCGCACGTGCACCTGCGCACGCCGGGCCAGGAGCACAAGGAGGATCTCGAGACCGGCACCCGGGCGGCCGCGGCGGGCGGCTACTGCGCCGTCATCGCGATGCCGAACACGGCGCCCGCCGTCGACAGCGCGCCGATCCTCGGCGCGCTGCTCGACGCCGCCGCTCGCGAGGCGCGCGTTCCCGTCGGGTTCATGGCGGCGATCACGCGCGGCCTGAACGGCAGCGAGCTGACCGAGATGGCCGAGCTGCGCGCGCTCGGCGCCGCGGGCTTCACCGACGACGGCCGGCCGGTCGCCGACGCGGGCGTCTTTCGCCGCGCGCTGCAGTACCAGCGCCTGTGCGGCGGTGTGCTCGCCCTGCACGAGGAGGACCCGTCGCTGTCGGGCAAGGGCGCGATGCACGAGGGCGTCGTCAGCGCGCTGCTCGGCGTCGCCGGCATCCCGAGCGTCAGCGAGTCGACGATGATCGCTCGCGACTGCGCCCTGGCGGAGTACGAGCAGGCGCAGATCCACATCCAGCACCTGTCCGCGCGCGAGTCGGTCGCGGTCATCGCGGCGGCCAAGGCGCGCGGCGTCGCCGTGACCTGCGAGGCCAGTCCGCATCACCTGACGATGACCGACGAGGACGTGCGCGGCCTGGACACGCGGCGCAAGATGAACCCGCCGCTGCGCAGCGAGGAGGACCGCCAAGCGCTGATCGAGGGCCTGCGCGACGGGACCATCGACTGCATCGCGACCGATCACGCGCCGCACGCGCGCGACGAGAAGGAGGTTCCCTTCGAGCAGGCGCCGATGGGCACCACGGGCCTCGAAACGGCCTTCTGCGCCGTCTACACGGACCTCGTCCTGCCCGGCGTCCTCGCGCTCGAGCTCGTCGTCGAGAAGCTCACGTCGGGGCTCGGGCTGCTGGACCTCTTCGTGCCGGTGATCGCCGTCGGCGAGCCCGCGAACCTCGTTCTCGTCGACCTCGACGCGGAATGGGTCGTGGGGGAGAGCGGCTACGAGAGCCGCTCGGAGAACTGCTGCTTCGCGGGGCGCACGCTGCGCGGCCGCGTGCTGCTGACGCTGGCCGCCGGCGCTGTGGCCTACCGCGAGCGGTCGACGTTGCTGAGCGTGCCCGCATGAGCGCCTACGTCCTGTTGGAGGACGGTACGCGCTTCGACGGCGTCGCCGTCGGTGCACCTGAGGCCGCCACCGGCGAGGTGGTCTTCACGACCGGCATGTCGGGCTACCAGGAGTCCGTCACCGACCCGTCGTTCGCCGGCCAGATCATCACGTTCACCTATCCGCATATCGGCAACTACGGCGTCTGCGAGGATGCGATGGAGTCTGCGCGGATCTGGGCGCGGGCGGTCGTGATGCGCAGCGCGACGAACACCGAGGACGCGCCGACCGCCGAGCGCGGCTGGTGCGACTGGCTCGCCGACTGCGGCGTGCCGGCGATCAGCGAGGTCGACACGCGCGCGCTCGTGCGCCACATCCGCGACGCCGGCTCGATGCGCGGCGGCGTCTTTCCCGGGGCGATGCACCTCGACGAGGCGCGCGCGATGATCGCCGCCGAGCCCTCCATGCAGGGCGCCGACCTCGCGCGCGTCGTCACGCCCCGCGAGATGACCGTCCACGGCAGTGGTGACGGGCCGCGGATCGCGGCGATCGACACCGGCATCAAGGGGTCGATCGTGCGCAACATGGTCCAGCGCGGCGCGCTGCTGGAGCTGCATCCCTGCACGGTGACCGCCGAGGAGCTGCTGGCCGGCGACCCCGACGCGATCTTCCTCGCCAACGGCCCCGGTGACCCGGCCGCGCTGGAGTACATCGTCGACACGCTGCGCGCGCTCGTCGGGCGCAAGCCGACCTTCGGCATCTGCCTCGGCCACCAGCTGCTGTGCCGCGCCGTCGGCCTGCAGACCTTCAAGCTGCCCTTCGGTCATCGCGGCGCCAACCACCCCGTCAAGGACCTGCAGACGGGCAAGATCGAGATCACCTCGCAGAACCACGGCTTCGCGGTGCTGGGCCCTTACGGCGAGCGCACGATCCCAGGCGACGAACCTGTTCGCTGGGAGACGGATTTCGGTGCCGCGCAGCTGTCGCACATCAACCTCTACGACCGCACCGTGGAGGGCCTCACCCTGCTCGACGTCCCCGGCGCCACCGTGCAGTACCACCCCGAGGCGGGGCCCGGCCCGAACGACAGCCTCTACCTCTTCGACCGCTTCCTCGAGCAGATCAAGGCCACCGCGTAATGCCGCGCAGAGACGACATCCAGCGGATCCTGATCCTCGGATCGGGGCCGATCGTCATCGGCCAGGCGGCCGAGTTCGACTACTCCGGCGTGCAGGCCTGCAAGGTCTTGCGCGAGGAGGGCTACGAGGTCGTGCTCGTCAACTCCAATCCGGCGACGATCATGACCGACCCCGAGTTCGCCGACGCGACGTACGTCGAGCCGCTGCTGCCCGGCCCGGTCGCGCAGGTCATCGCGCGCGAGAAGCCCGACGCGCTGCTGCCGACGCTCGGCGGCCAGACGGCGCTGAACCTCGCCAAGGAGCTCCACGAGAACGGCACGCTCGCCGAGCACGGCGTGGAGCTGATCGGCGCGAATTACGAGGCGATCTGCCGCGCCGAGGACCGCGACCAGTTTCGCATCACGATGCAGCAGGCCGGCCTGCGGATGCCGCGCTCCGCGATCGCCACGACGATGGCCGAGGCCGAGGATGCGCTGATCGACATCGGCCTGCCGATCATCGTGCGCCCGGCGTACACGCTCGGCGGCCGCGGCGGCGGCATCGCCCGCTCGCCCGAGGAGTTTCGCGAGATCGTCCGCGGCGGCCTCGACGCGTCGCCGATCGCGCAGATCCTGCTCGACGAGTCCGTCCTGGGCTGGGGCGAGTTCGAGCTCGAGGTCATGCGCGACCACAACGACAACTGCGTGATCGTCTGCTCGATCGAGAACATCGATCCGATGGGCGTGCACACCGGCGACAGCGTCACGGTGGCGCCGCAGCAGACGCTGACCGACCGCCTCTACCAGAGGCTGCGCGATCAGGCCTTCGCCGTGATTCGCGCCGTCGGCGTCGAGACCGGCGGCTCGAACGTGCAGTTCGCGGTCAACCCGGCGACCGAGGAGATTATGGTCATCGAGATGAATCCGCGCGTGTCGCGCTCGAGCGCGCTGGCCTCGAAGGCGACCGGATTTCCGATCGCGAAGATCGCGGCGCGGCTGGCGGTCGGCTATGCCCTGGAGGAGATCGACAACGACATCACGCTGCTGACGCCGGCCTCGTTCGAGCCGACGATCGACTACGTCGTCGTGAAGATCCCGCGCTTTGCCTTCGAGAAGTTCTCCGGCGTCGACGAGCGTCTGAGCACGCACATGAAGTCCGTCGGCGAGTCGATGGCGATCGGGCGCACCTTCCAGCAGGCGTTCGCGAAG
The DNA here is from genome assembly GCA_902806175.1 of uncultured Solirubrobacteraceae bacterium. GTDB lineage: Bacteria > Actinomycetota > Thermoleophilia > Solirubrobacterales > Solirubrobacteraceae > CADCVQ01. The sequence continues at coordinate 8,251 of CADCVQ010000099.1, read as the reverse complement.
GCGATGCGCAGCCGCGAGCTGGATTCGGTGCCGGACACCGGCGGCTCGCTCGAGGAACTGCTAGCGCGCCTGGAGAAGCCCGGCCCGGACCGCTACGACGTGCTGCTGGCGGCGTTCTCAGCGGGCGCCGACCCGGAGGAGGTCCAGCGCCGCACGAGGATCGACCTCTGGTTCTTGCGCGAGCTCGAGCACCTCGCCGGCGACTCCGAGGGGCCGTTCACCGGCAGCCGGACGTTCCGGGCGGTCGACACCTGCGCGGCCGAGTTCACCGCCGAGACGCCCTACTACTACTCGGCGTGGGAAGGGCTCCCGCGGACGCAGCGGGGCGCTGAGGCCGCTCCCCACCACGAGGTGCGGCGCGGCGACAAGCCGAGCGTCGTGATCCTCGGCGCCGGGCCCAACCGCATCGGCCAGGGGATCGAGTTCGACTACTGCTGCGTGCACGCCGCGATGACCGTGCGCGCCAGCGGCCGCGACGCGGTGATGGTCAACTGCAACCCCGAGACGGTCTCGACGGATTACGACACCTCCGACCGCCTGTACTTCGAGCCGTTGACGCTCGACGACGTGCTCGGCGTCGTGGCGATCGAACAACCCGAGGGCGTGATCGTCCAGTTCGGCGGCCAGACGCCGCTGAAGCTCGCCGCCGGACTGCAGGACGCGGGCGTGCCGATTCTCGGCACGAGCGTCGACGCGATCGACCTCGCCGAGGACCGCGGCCGCTTCGGCGCGCTGCTCGAGAAGCTCGGCTACGAGGCGCCGCCCTACGCGACGGCGCACGGCGTGGGACAGGCATTGCAGGCCAGCGAGAACGTCGGCTTTCCGCTGCTCGTGCGCCCGAGCTACGTCCTCGGCGGCCGCGCGATGGAGATCGTCTACTCGGCCGAGGACCTCGCCGACTACCTCCAGCGGACGGGAAGCGGATCCCCGATCGGATCCCCACCCACCCGGCGCGAGATCTTCCTCGACCGCTTCCTCGAGAACGCGATCGAGGTCGACGTCGATGCGCTGTGCGACGGCGACAGCGTCTGGATCGGCGGCATCATGCAACACGTCGAGGAGGCCGGCATCCACTCCGGCGACAGCGCCTGCGTGCTGCCGCCGCACTCGCTCGGCCCCGAGATGCTCGACGAGATCCGCGAGCACACGCGCGGCATCGCGCTCGGCCTGAACACCGTCGGCCTGATCAACATCCAGTACGCCGTGACGCTCGACGGGCGGCTGTTCGTCATCGAGGCCAACCCGCGCGCGTCGCGTACCGTGCCGTTCGTCTCCAAGGCGATCGGCGTGCCGCTGGCGAAGCTGGCCTGCCGGCTCATGCTCGGCGAGCGCCTGGAGGATCTCGGCCTGCCGTCGGAGGCGATGCCGACCGACCACATCTCCGTCAAGGAGGCCGTCCTGCCGTTCGATCGCTTCACCGGCACCGACGCGCTGCTGAGCCCGGAGATGCGCTCCACCGGCGAGGTCATGGGTGTCGCACGCGACTTCCCGACGGCGTTCGCCAAGGCGCAGGCCGCCGCCGGGGCCGGGCTGCCGAACGAGGGCACGGTCTTCATCACCGTCACCGACGGCGACAAGCCCGGCGCCTACGCGATCGCCTCGCGCCTGGAGGACCTGGGCTTCCGGATCGTCGCGACGGCCGGCACCGCGCAGGCGATCCGCGGCATGGGCGCCCGCGTCGACGACGTGCTCAAGAAGGTCGGCGAGGGGTCGCCGAACGTCGTCGACCTCATCGAGGCCGGCGAGATCGACCTCATCATCAACACGCCGACCGGCTCCGGCGCGCGCGCCGACGGCTGGGAGATCCGGCGCTCGGCGGTTGCCCGCGGGATTCCCTGCATCACCACGCTCTCGGGCGGACACGCGGCGGCGCGGGCGATTGCGGCGGCGCGCAGCGGCGAGCCCAAGGTCCTGTCGCTGCAGGAGCTGCACCGCGACAGCCAGCGCGTGGGATGAGGCCGATCGCGCCGCTTGGCCGCCGCCGCGTCGCAGTGACCGCCGTCGACGACGTCGGCGCCTACCGCGTGCTGCGGGTCGCCGACCGCAGCGGACCGCTGCCGGCGGCGGGCCAGTTCTACATGCTCGCGACCGTGCAGCGCTGGGGCGGCGGGGGCGACGAGCGGCCCTACCTGCCGCGCGCCTTCTCCTTTCTGAGTGCCGGCGACGGTGAGCTGCGCTTCATGTTCGAGGACGTCGGGCCGGGCACGCACCGGCTCGGCGAGCTCGTCGCCGGTGACGAGCTGTGGATCACAGGTCCCCTGGGGGCCGGCTTTCGGCCGCCCGGCGACCACCGCCGGGCGCTGCTTGCCGGGGGCGGCATCGGCATCCCGCCACTTGCGGCCTGGGCAAGCGAGCTCGGCAGCCGCCCGCTGGCGCTGCTGGGCTTTCGCGACGGCGAGCACGCCGCGGGCGCGGCGCTGATCGAAGACCAGGCGCGCGTGCGAGTCGCGACCGACGACGGGTCGCTCGGGCACCACGGCCTCGTCACCGAGCTGCTCGCCGCGGAGCTCGCGCGCGACGGGCGCTGCGTCGTGTACTCCTGCGGCCCGCCGCGGATGCTCGAAGCGGTGCGCGCGCTGTGCGCGGAGCACGACGTCCCCGCGCAGCTCGCGCTCGAGGCCGGCATGGCGTGCGGCTTCGGTGCCTGCTACGGCTGCGTCGTGGCGCTGCGCGACGGCGGGTACGCGCGGCTCTGCGTCGACGGGCCGGTGCTCGACGCCGAGCGCCTGCAGCCGCTTGCGGAGGACGCGCATTGATCGACTTCTGCGGTCTGCAGCTCGATCACCCGATCGTCAACGGATCGGGCACGTTCGACGCGATCGCCGCGCGGCGCGCGTTCGGCGACGCGCTGCTTGCCGACTTCCCCTTCAGCGCGTTCGTCTCCAAGACGATCACGCTGGCGCCGCGCGCGGGCAATCCGCCGCCGCGCCTGTGGGAGGCACCGGCCGGCATGATCAACTCGATCGGCCTGCCCAACCGCGGCCTGCAGGGCTACCTCGAGCACGACCTGCCGCAGCTCGCCGAGCTGCCGGTGGCGCTGATCACGAACGTCATGGGCTCCACGGTGGACGAGGTCGCGCAGCTCGTCGAGGCCGTCGGCGCGCGCGACGAGGTCGCGGCGATCGAGCTGAACGTGTCGTGCCCGAACGTCGAGACCGGTCTGGACATCGGCGCTGATCCGCTGTCGCTGGCGGCGCTCGTGCGCGCCGTCCGGCCGCTCGCACGCAAGCCGCTGATCGTCAAGCTCACACCGAACACCGCCGATGTCGCTGCGGTCGCGGTCGCCGCCGAAAGCGAGGGCGCGGACGCCGTCTCGCTCGTCAACACGCTGCGGGCGATGGCGCTCGATCCGCACGGCGGTGGGGCGTGGCTGGGGGGCGGCGCGGGCGGGCTGTCGGGGCCGGCGATCCGCAACGTCGCGCTCGCGCAGGTCGCCGCCGTCGCACGCCGGGTATCGATTCCGATCATCGCAATGGGCGGAGTCGCAGCGGGAAGCCACGCCAACGACCTGCTGTGCGTCGGTGCGGCGCTCGTCGCGGTGGGGACCGAGAACTTCCGCGATCCGTGCGCCGGTTCGCGCATCGCCGCGGAGCTGAAATCCCTGCAAATTGCGGGATCACCTTCAAGCAGCATGAACGCCTCTTAACCTCGACCTGAGGTCGATGTGAATTGCGTCCATTCGTGGCATTTCGGCTTGCGAGGCCGATGTGAAGGTGCAAGGATCGACGCGTCGATGCCGCCGAGCCAGAACACCGCCACGAAGCACTCGGCGGCGCCCGAACGGTCGCGTGCGCAGCGTCTCGACGCGCTCGAACGCGCCAACCAGATCCGCACGCAGCGCGCCAAGCTGAAGAAGGATCTCAAGGCCGGGCGCAAGTCGATCCACACCCTGCTGCTCAACCCGCCCGACTACGTCGCGACCGCCAAGGTCATGGACATGTTGCTCGCGGTTCCGAAGTACGGGCGCGTGAAGGTCAACAAGCTGCTTGGACAGTGCCGCATCTCGCCGAGCAAGACGATCGGCGGGCTGTCCGAGCGCCAGCGCGACGAGCTCGTCGCTCTCCTGCGCCTGCGCCACTAACCGCCCGCCCCCGTGCCGCGCGCGGTCGTCATCACCGGCCCCTCCGGCGTTGGCAAGGGCACGCTGATCCGCTCCCTGCGCACGCGCATGCCCGAGCTGCAGCTGTCGGTCTCGGCGACGACGCGGCGGCCGCGGACGGGGGAGACGCAGGGCGTCGACTACCACTTCATGACGCCGGAGGAGTTCGAGCAGCACGTCGCCGCGGGCGACTTCGTCGAGCACGCCGACTACGCCGGCGCGCGCTACGGCACGCTGCGCTCGGAGCTCGCGACGCGCTCCGCCGGCGGCGCGCCGGTGGTGCTGGAGATCGAGGTCCAGGGCGCCCGCCAGGTGCGCGCCACGATGCCCGAGGCGGTCCAGGTCTTCATCGCGCCGCCGTCGCTCGACGCGCTGCGCGCGCGGCTCGTCGGGCGCGGCACCGACGCCATCGAGCAGGTCGAGGCGCGGCTGCGGACGGCCGAGCAGGAGCTCGCGGCCCAGGACGAGTTCGCCCGCGTCGTCGTCAACGACCGCCTCGAGGACGCCGTCGAGGAGCTGGTCGAGATCGTGCGCGACACGACCGCGACGGGGTAGCTCGGTACCCTGAGGGCATGATCTCTCCTCGCATCGACCGCCTCCTCGAGAACGTCGACTCCAACTACGCCTCCGTTCTCGTCGCGGCCAAGCGTGCCCGGCAGATCAACTCCTACTACCACAACCTCGGCGAGGGGACGTTCGACGAGTTCCCGCCCCCGATGGTCGACACCGGCTCCAAGAACTACCTCACGATCGCGCTCGAGGAAGTCGCGGCCGGGAAGATCAAGTACCAGTACCGTTAGGCGAAGCGGTTCACATGGCCCGCAGGAGGAGGATCCTGCTCGGCGTCAGCGGCGGGATCGCGGCCTACAAGGCGCTCGAGCTCGTGCGCCTGGCGACGGCGGCGGGCCATGCGGTGCGGGTCGTCCAGACGCCCGCCAGCCAGCGCTTCATCGGCGCGGCCTCCTTTGCCGCGCTGACCGGCGCGCCGGTGCTCGTCGACGAGTTCGAACGCGACCCCGCGCGAGGGGCGTTTCCCGGCGACCCGCAGCCCGACCACGACCCGCTCAGCCACCTCGAGCTCGCCGCCAACGCCGACATCTACGTGATCGCGCCGGCGTCGGCGAACACGGTCGCAAAGCTCGCCGCCGGTCTCGCCGACAACCTGCTGACGAGCGCCGCGCTCGCCGCAACCTGCCCGCTGCTCGTCGCGCCCGCGATGAACAACCACATGTGGGCGCACCCGGCGACGCAGGACAACGTGGCGCTGCTGCGCGCGCGCGGCGTGACGGTGCTCGAACCGCCGACCGGGCGCCTGGCATCCACGGGCGAGCAGGGTGCCGGCCGGCTGCCCGAGCCGCGCGCGCTGCTCGAGGCGGTCGAGGCGCTCACGCGCCCGCCGCTGGCGGCGCCCTCGGCCGACCTCGTCGGACTGCGCGTGCTCGTGACCGCGGGCGGCACGCGCGAGCCGATCGACGCGGTGCGCTTCGTCGGCAACCGCTCCTCGGGCCGGATGGGCTTCGCGCTCGCCGCTGCGGCCGCGGATCTCGGCGCGGCCGTCACCGTCGTGGCCGCGAACGTCGCGCTGCCGCGCGACCCGCGCGTGGCCTACGTCGACGTCGAGACCGCCGCCGAGCTGCAGGACGCCTGCGCCGCCGCGTTCGGCGAGGCCGACGTGCTGTTGATGGCCGCCGCCGTCGCGGACTTCCGTCCCGCCGCGTCGCTCGCCGGCAAGCTGAAGAAGGCCGGCGAGGAGCGCCTGCGCGTGGAGCTCGAGCGCACGCCGGACATCCTGACGGGACTCGCGGCCGTGCGCCGCCCGGATCAGACGCTCGTCGGCTTCGCGGCGGAGCACGGCGATGGCGCGCTCGCCTACGCGCGCGAGAAGCTCGCGCACAAGGGCCTGGACGCGATCGTCGTCAACGACGTCGCGCGGGCCGACATCGGCTTCGACGCGGTGCACAACGAGGTGACGATCCTCACCGCGGGCGGCGAGACGCACGTGGCGCGGGCGTCGAAGGCGCACGTCGCGCGCGCTGTCCTCGACGTGGTGGCGGGGCTGCGGGAGCCGACCGCCGAAGCGGCGGGGCCGGCGAGCTAGCGCGGGCACGCGCCGCTCACGATGGCGGCGCAGCCGCGCCGACGCGCCGACAGAGCCAGAAACCGTCGCGCCCCCACCTACGGCGTGCGAGGATGCGCCCCAGATGGATCGCGCGGGCACCGAACGACGGCTCACGGACGGCGAGGTCGACGCGGCGGGTCTGCTCGCAAAGCGGGTTGCCGAGAATGTCGCGCAGGCCGCCGAGGTCCGCGGTGACGTGCTCGAGCACCTGATCGTCGCGGTGCTCGCGGAGGGCCACGCGCTCATCGAGGACCTGCCCGGCGTCGGCAAGACGACGCTCGCCCGCGCGCTCGCGCGCTCGCTGGACCTCGAGTTCGCGCGCATCCAGTGCACCGCCGATCTGCTGCCGGCCGACGTCGTCGGCACGAACGTCTTCAACCAGCGAGAGAGCCGCTTCGAGTTCCGGCCGGGGCCGATCTTCGCGAACGTCGTGCTCGTCGACGAGATCAACCGCGCGTCGCCCAAGACGCAGTCCGGGCTGCTGGAATGCATGCAGGAGCGCCGCGTCACCGTCGACGTCCACACGCACGAGCTCGCGCGCCCGTTTCTCGTGCTCGCGACGCAGAACCCGATCGAGTACGAGGGCACCTACCCGCTGCCCGAGGCGCAGGTCGACCGCTTCATGGTGCGCCTGTCGCTCGGCTACCCCGACGCTGCCGGAGAGGCACACATGCTCGCCGCGCACGAGTCCGGCGACCGCGTTGCGCAGCTCGAGCCCGTCGCCGCCGCGGCCGACCTGCTCGCCGTGCAGGATGCCGTCGCTCGGGTGCGGGCGTCCGAGCCGCTGCGGCGTTACATCGTCTCGCTGCTCAGCCACACGCGCGAGGACCCGCGCGTCGAGCTCGGCGCGAGCCCGCGCGCGGGGCTGTTGCTGCTGCGCGCCGCCAAGGCGCACGCGCTGCTGCGAGGTCGCGCCCACGCGATCCCCGACGACGTCCAGCTCATGGGGGAGGCGGTCCTCGCGCATCGCATCGTGCTCGCGCCAGACGCCTACGAGACGACCGGCGAGCGGATCGTCGCCGACGCCGTGGCGGCGACGCCGGCGCTGTAGGAGGCAGTCGTGCGACGGGCGCGCGCCACCGGGCTGCTAGCGATCGGGTTCGGGCTGGCCGCGGCGCTGTTTGACACAGAGCCGCTGTGGGTTCCGGCCGCGACGCTCGCGCTGCTCGCCGCCGGCAGCGCGGCCTGGGTCGCGCTCGGCGCACGCGGCGCTCGCGTCACGCGCACGCTCGGCACGCGCCGCGTGATGGAGGACGAGCCGGTGTCGATCCAGCTCGACGTGAGCGCGGGCCGCCTCGGCCTGCCGCCGGCGACGGTCGCCGACGCGCTGCTGCCGGCGCCCGTCGCGCTGCGCACCGGCGCACGCAGCGGGCGCGTGCTGATCCAGGCCCGCTTCGGGCGCCGCGGGCGGCGCGTGCTTGCGCTCCCGCGCCTGCTCGTCGGCGATCCACTCGGGCTTGCGACGCGCGAGGTGAGCGCCCGCGCCGGCGCGGGCGACGACGAGCTGCTCGTGCTGCCGCGGATCGAGCCGATCGTCGCAGCGCCCGGCGGCGGCGATGCATCCCGCTTCGCCCGCCGCGGCCGGCTTGCGATGGGAGCCGAGACCGAGTTCGACGGCATCCGCCCGCTGCGCGAGGGCACGCCGGCGTCGCGGATCTTCTGGCCGGCCGTCGCGCGCGGCGCCGACGCCCAGGAGCGCTTCCTCGCGACGGCCAGCGAGAGCCGCCCGCTGCTCGTGCTCGACCCGCGCGGCGGCGCCGGCGAGGACGAGCTCGACGCCGCCCTGCGCGCCGCCGCCGCGCTCGCGCGTGCGCTGGCCACGGGCGGCGGGTGCAGCGTGCTGCTGCCCGGCGACCGCCGCACGACCGACCTCGCGGAGACGCTCGCGGGATGGGCGCAGCTGCACGCGCGGCTGGCGCTGATCGGTCCGGCGGCGGGGCCGTCGCTTGCGAGCGTCGCCACGCGGCGCGGGCCGATCGTCTTCGTCAGCGCACGGATGCGCACGCGCATGCCGCAGGCGCTCGGGCCTGCGC
>CADCVQ010000098.1 GCA_902806175.1 uncultured Solirubrobacteraceae bacterium | reverse complement strand
GGAGAACATCCTGCTCAAGCTCATCCAGGCCGCCGACTACGACGTCAAGAAGGCCGAGACCGGGATCATCTACATCGACGAGGTCGACAAGATCGCGCGCAAGGCCGACAACCCGTCGATCACGCGCGACGTCAGCGGCGAGGGCGTCCAGCAGGCGCTGCTGAAGATCCTCGAGGGCACGACCGCCTCGGTCCCGCCGCAGGGCGGGCGCAAGCATCCCCACCAGGAGTTCCTGTCGATCGACACGACGAACGTCCTGTTCATCTGCGGCGGCGCGTTTGCGAATCTCGACAAGGTGATCGAGCGCAGGATCGGATCGAACGGCATCGGCTTCGGCGCCTCGATCCAGTCCAAGGCCGACAGCGACACGGGCGAGCTGTTCGAGAAGACGCTGCCCGAGGATCTCGTCAACTACGGCCTCATCCCGGAGTTCATCGGCCGCCTTCCGGTGGTGAGCGCGGTCCATCAGCTCACGCGCGACGACCTCATCACGATCCTCACCGAGCCGCGCAACGCGCTCGTCAAGCAATTCCAGCGCTTCTTCTCCTTCGACGGCATCGAGCTCGTCTTCTCCGACGACGCCCTGGTCTCGGTCGCCGAGAAGGCGCTTGCGCGCGAGACCGGCGCCCGCGGCCTGCGCTCGATCATCGAGGAGGTCCTGCTCGAGGTGCAGTTCGAGCTTCCTTCGCGCCGCGACGTCAAGAAGTGCGTGGTCACCAAGGAGACGATCGAGAAGGGCATCACGCCGACGCTCGTCACCGAGGCCGCGCCCGACGAGCAGCAGTCCCGCCGCGCCGAGTCGGCCTAGTGCGCGGCCCACTAGCCATGCCCGCCCTCGCGCGCGTCCGGACGATGCCGTGGATCATGGTCTTCGAGCTTGCCGTCACGCTGCGCAAGCATTGGCGGCGCCTCGAGCCGCGCGAGCGGGCCGAGCTCGCCGAGCTGATCCGCAAGTCGCAGGGCCGGCCCGGGCGGCTGGACGCGAGCGAGCGCATGCGCGTGCGCCGGCTCGTCGCCAAGCTCGAGCCGGGCCAGATCGCGCGCAGCGTCGTGCCGATCGGCCGGCGCGCACGCAGCGCCCGCCGCGGTAGGTAGCTGCGTGCGCTCGCGCGCGTGACCGAGCGGCTGCGCGCGATCGTCGAGGGACTGGACCTCGGACCGCGCGATCGCGTGCTGGAGATCGGCTGCGGGCAGGGCGTCGCCGCGACCTATGTCTGCGAGCGCCTGGCGGGCGGTCGGCTGACGGCGATCGACCGCTCGCAGAAGATGATCGACGCCGCGACCAGGCGCAACGCAGCGTTCGTCGCGGCCGGCATCGCCGAGTTCCTCGTCGCCTCGCTCGAGGACGTCGATCTCGGCGAACGTCGCTTTGACACGATCTTCGCCGTGCGCGTCGGCCTGTTGTACCGCGAGCCCGAGCGCGCGCGCGGGCTCGTCGAGCCCTACCTCGTGCCGGGCGGACAGATCGTGGCGGTGTTCGACCCGCCGTCGTGAGTGACCGGCGCCGCGCCCGGCGCCCTCAGCCGGGCTTGCGCGCGACCACCCGCGCGTACTGCGCCTCGTAAGCACGGCATCGAAGCGCCCCGCCGGCGAACGGCAGATCCTCGGCGTCGGCAACCGTCCACGGGATCTCGCGCTCGCCCTGCGCGTCGCAGCGCGCCTCGCCCACGGCGACGAGCGCCGGCGTCAGATCGCAGGCTTCCGCGCTTGCGCCCGACGCCGCGATCGCGAGCGCGACGTTGCCGGTGCCGGCGGCGACGTCGAGCGCGCGCATCCCCGGGCCGAGGCCGCAGGCGCCGACGAGCTGCGCCGCGACCGCCTCGCCAAGACCGAGTGGTCGCCGGCCGACCACAGGCGCCGCTGGTTGTCCTTGAAGGCTGCGAGGTCGGTGCTCATCGACGCTCCATAGACTCCGTACGGAGTCTATGGGGGATCTTCAAGATCGCACGCGATTTGCGCCCGACGAGGTCGAGCCGCGGATCCTCGCGCGCTGGCTGGAATCCGGCTTCGTGCATCCGCAGGCGCAGGGCAGCGCGGCGGAGAACTTCTCGATCGCGATCCCGCCGCCGAACGTCACCGGTGCGCTGCACATGGGCCACGCGCTCAACGGGACGATCCAGGACGTCCTCATGCGCTCCAACCGGATGCGCGGCAGGCGCGCGAAGTGGATCCTCGGCACCGACCACGCCGGCATCGCCACGCAGCGCCAGGTCGAGAAGCTGCTCGAGTCCGAGGGCACGTCGCGCGAGCGGCTCGGGCGCGAGCGGTTCGTCGAGCGCGTGTGGGAGTGGCGCGAGAAGTACGGCGGCCAGATCATCGAGCAGTTCAAGCGCCTGGGGGCGACCTGCGACTACGAAGACGAGCGCTTCACGCTGGACGCGCAGTACGTCCAGGCCGTGCTGAAGGTCTTCGTCGACCTGCACGAGCAGGGCCTGATCTACCGCGACAACTACATGGTCAACTGGGACCCGGGGCTGCGCTCGGCGATCTCCGACCTCGAGGTCGAGGAGCGCGAGGGCATCGTCGACACGCTGTACTCGATCGCCTACCCGCTGTCCTCGGGCGAGGGGGAGCTGGTCGTGGCAACGGTGCGCCCCGAGACGATGCTCGCCGACACGGCCGTCGCCGTGCACCCGGACGACGAGCGCTACGCACACCTCGTCGGCCAGGAGGTCGTGCTGCCGCTCGTCGGCCGCCGTCTGCCGATCATCGCCGACGACTACGTCAAGACCGACTTCGGCACCGGCGCGCTGAAGATCACGCCCGGCCACGACCCCAACGACTTCGAGATCGGCCGCCGCCACGGCCTCGACGAGATCGGCGTGATCGGCGAGGACGGGCTGATGACGACCGCCGCGGGCGAGCGCTACGCCGGGCTGACGGCGCTCGATGCGCGCGCGCGCGTCGTCGCCGACCTCGAGGCGCTCGCGGCGATCCGCGGCCGCGAGGAGTACGTCCACACCGTTCCGTTCAGCCAGCGCTCGGGCGAGCGCGTCGAGCCGCTGATCTCGCTGCAGTGGTTCATGCGCATGGACGAGCTCGCCAAGCCGGCGATCGAGGCGGTGACGTTCGGCCACGTGAAGATCCACCCCGAGTCGCAGTCGCGCCGCTACGTCGACTGGCTGCAGAACATCCGCCCGTGGTGCATCTCGCGCCAGCTGTGGTGGGGCCACCAGATCCCGGTCTGGTATCGCGGCGACGAGACCTATGTCGGCGCGAGCCCGCCCGACGGCGACGGCTGGGTGCAGGATCCCGACGTCCTGGACACCTGGTTCTCCTCGGCGCTGTGGCCGTTTGCGACGCTCGGCTGGCCTGAGCGGACGCCGCAGTTGCAGGCCTTCTACCCGACCGACGTGCTTGTGACGGGGCGCGACATCCTGTTTCTGTGGGTCGCGCGGATGGTGATGCTCGGCCTGCGCTTCACGGACGACATCCCGTTCGAGCACGTCTACCTGAACTCGATCATCCAGGCCCCCGACGGCCGCCGGATGACCAAGTCGCTCGGGACCGGGATCGACCCGATGGCGCTCGTCGACGGGGGGCCGCGACCGCCGGTGTTCGCGCAGGGCGGCGACTTTCCGGCCTACGGCGCCGACGCGGTGCGCTTCGGCCTGCTCGCGATGTCCTCCACGCAGGACGTGCGCTTCAGCGAGGAGAAGGTCCAGCAGGGCCAGGCGCTCGCCAACAAGCTCTACAACGCGACGCGCTTCGCCGTCGGCCACGTGGGGGAGGAGGTCGACCCGGCGGCGATCCCGGCGCCGCAGCCGCGGACGGTCGAGGACCGCTGGATCCTCTCGCGCCTGCAGTCGATCAAGGCCGACACGCAGGCGCGCGTCGACGGCTTTGACTTCGCGAAGGCCGCGCTCGGCCTGTACGACTTCATCTACGGCGAGCTGTGCGACTGGTACCTGGAGATCGTCAAGCCGCGCCTCGCGGACGATGCCGACCCCGACGATCGCGCGGCGCTCGCCGCGACGCTGCTGCACGTGCTGCGCGAGACGCTCGCGACGGCGCATCCGGTGCTGCCGTTCGTCACCGAAGAGCTGTGGCGCCTGCTGCCCGGGACCGACGGCATGCTCGCGACGAGCTCGCTGCCGGCGGCCGATGCGGCGCTGCGGGACCCGGAGGCCGAGGCGGCGATCGAGCAGGCGATCGAGGCCGTGCGCGCGCTGCGCGGCTGGCGTGACTCCGTTTGCGTGCGGCCCCGCGCCGTGATCCCGGCGGTCCTGAACGCCGCCGGGTACGAAGCCACCGCGCCGCTCGTGGGCGCGCTCGCCCGCTTCGCATTCGACGGCGGCGCCGCCGGCGGTGGTGTTGAGGTCGCGAGCCTGGCGATTCCGGGCGGCACCGTGGCCGTGCTCGAGTCCGGCGACGTCGACCTCGGCGCCGCCGAGCGGCGCCGGGAGGAGGAGCGGGCCGCGCTGCGCGCGGAGATCGCGCGCGCGGAGAAGAAGCTCTCCAACGCCGCCTTCGTCGCGAAGGCACCGCCGGCGGTGGTCCAAGCCGAGCGCGACAAGCTGGCTCGCCTGCGCGCCGAGTTGGAGCAGCTGTGAGCGTCGCCGGGCACACCGCGCGCGCCGCGGCGACCTGGAGCGCGCGCGACGCCGAGCGCTGGCTGCTGTCGCTCGAGCTCTTCGGCATGCGCTTCGGGCTGGACCGGATGCGCCGGCTCATGACGGCGCTCGGATCGCCGAACGAGGCGTTCGCCGCGATCCATGTCGTCGGCACGAACGGCAAGTCCTCGACGGTGCGGATGATCGCCGCGCTGCTGCACCACCACGGCGTGCGGACGGGCGCCTACCTGTCGCCACACCTCGTCTCGTTCACCGAGCGCATCCGCGTCGGCGGCGACGATGTCTCCCAGGAGCAGTTCGCGGCCGCCACGGGGCGGGCGCGCCGCGCGGCGCAGCTCGTCGATCGCACGCTCGAGCAGGACGACCGCGTCACCCAGTTCGAGGCGCTGACCGCGGCCGCCTACGCCCTGCTGGCCGCCGCGCCCGTCGACGTCGCCGTCGTCGAGGCCGGGCTCGGCGGGCGCTGGGACGCGACGAACGTCATCGGCGCCGAGGTCGCGGTCCTGACGAACGTCGGCCTCGAGCACACGCGCTGGCTGGGTCCGACCGTCGCGGACATCGCGCGCGAGAAGCTCGCCGTGGTCTCGCCCGGTGCCACGCTCGTGCTGGGGCCGGGCCTGCACCCCGACGCCGAGCGCGAAGCACAGGTCGTCGCCGCGCGGCAGGGCGCCACGATCCTGCGCGCGCCCGCCGAGCCGCCCGCGGCGCTGCGCGAGGGGCTGCGTGCGCGCGGAACCTTTCAGCGGCGCAACTTCGCCGTCGCCTGCGCCGCAGCGCACGCCCGTCTCGGGCATCTGGACGACGACGCGGTCCGCGCCGCGGCCGCGTCGACGGTCGTGCCCGGGCGCTTCGAGGTCGTGCGCGGCGACGAGGGCAGCCCCGAGGTCGTGCTCGACGGCGCGCACAACCCGGGCGGGATGGCCGCGCTCGCCGAGACGCTGCCCGGCTTTCTGGCGGGGCGCCCGCTCGTCGCCGTGCTGTCCGTGCTCGACGACAAGGACGCCGCCGCGATGCTCGAAGAGCTGCTGGCGCTGTGCGCAGCGGCCGTCTTCACGGCAAACGCCAACCCGCGCGCGCTGTCGCCGGCGACGCTTCAGTCGCTCGCCGGCCAGGTCGCTGCGGGTGGGTGGGACGGCATCACCCGCGTCGAGCCCGACCCGCGCCGGGCCGTCGCGCTCGCAGAGCAGCTCGCCGGCAGCGACGGCGTCGTCCTCGCGACCGGCTCGATCTATCTCATCGCCGACCTCATGCGCCCTGCCGGAGCCGGCCGCGCATCGATGCTGTGAACCGCGAGGGACCATCGGCGCCGGCGCTGATCGCGGTCGTCGCGCTGATCGTCGCGCTCGTCATCCTCGTGTTCTTCGCGATCGGATACGTCCTCGGCCGGATGTTCTTGTAGGACGCAAGGCGAGGTGCAAGATGCCGCGATCCGCGCCGACGGATAAGCTCCCCCGATCGTGCTAGCGGTCTTCGGCATCAACAGTGACGGGCTGAACCTTGCGGTCAACATGCTCATCCTGTTTCTCGTCGTCATCTACCTGGCGCTCGTGTACTGGACGTACATGGATGCGATCAGGCGGATCGAAGACCCGATGCTCGTCATCTGCGCCACGGTGGCGTCGCTGTTTCCGTTTGTCGGGACGATCCTCTACGTGATCGTGCGCCCGCCGGAGTATCTCGAGGACGTCCGCGAGCGCGAGCTCGAGATGCAGGCCGCCGAGGCCCGCCTGCACGACCTCAACTACATGCTCTGCCCGCACTGCGAGTACGAGGTCAAGGAGGACTTCCTGCGCTGCCCGAACTGCGTGCGCAAGCTGCGCGACCCGTGCGCGAGCTGTGCGCGTCCGCTGGACCCCACCTGGAAGCTCTGCCCGTACTGCGAGGCCGAGCTCGGGGACGCCTCACGCCAGCCGCGGCTGCGCTCGCAAGCCTGAAGGCCCACATCCCTTCCCGAGGAGATCTATCGATGGACCGGACTCTGATCCTGGTCAAGCCCGACGCGTTCGCGCGGCGCCTGACCGGCGAGATCATCGCCCGCTTCGAACGCAAGGGCCTGCACCTCGCGGAGCTGAAGCTCATGACGCTCGACGAGGCGACGGCCAAGCGCCACTACGCCGAGCACGTCGGCAAGCCGTTCTTCGACGGCCTCGTCGCGTTCATCACGTCGGGTCCGCTCGTCGCGATGATCCTCGAGGGGCCCAACGCGATCGACGCCGCGCGCCAGCTGATCGGCACGACCAACGGCGTCGAGGCGGCACCCGGCTCGATCCGCGGTGACTACGCCCTGGAGGTCCGCCGCAACCTCGTGCACGGCTCGGACTCGCCTGAGTCGGCGGCGCGGGAGATCGGGATCTACTTCGGCGAGTAGTGGCCGCCCGCTGAGGGCTGCGGCGCTGCGCTCCCGGCGTGTACCCTCCCGCGCCGTGCCGCCCGAAGAACCCCTGATCCTCGCCAGTCGCTCGCCCCAGCGGCGCGCGATCCTCGAGCAGCTCGGCATCGCCTTCGAGGTTCTCCACGTCGACGTCGAGGAGGTCGCGCACGGCGATCCGATCGAGGTCGTGCGAACCAACGCGCTGCGCAAGGCGCAGTCGGGCGCCGCGCAGCGCCCGCACGACACGGTCCTCGGGGTCGACACCGTCGTCGCGCTGGACGGCGAGATCTTCGGAAAGCCGGCCGCTGCCGACGCCGCGGTCGCGGCGCTCACACGGCTCTCGGGGCGCACGCACGAGGTCATCAGCGGCCTCGCGCTCGTGAAATCGGCGAACCCTCAGGTTGTGCATGAGGTGACGAAAGTGCAGTTTCGGACGCTCGATGACGCGCTGGTCCGCCGCTACGTCGCGACCGGCGAATGGGCAGGCAGAGCGGGCGGTTATGCGATCCAAGGCAGGGGTGCGGGTCTCGTTCGCCGCATAATGGGCGACTACCTGAATGTGGTCGGGCTGCCGGTCGGAAAACTGCTCGACCTCGACTTGACGCTTATGCTCAGGCAGAACTAGAGGGATGCCTTGGCGGCGACCGGTGCGCCGCTAGACTCAGCGGCGGCGCCCAGCCCCGCGAGCTTGGCTCGCACCCGAGTCGAAAACGGCTTGCGCCACCTCTTCAATGGGCTTCTTCAGCTACCTCACCGGATTCGGTGGCCGTGACATGGCCGTGGACCTGGGTACGGCCAACACGCTCGTCTACGTGCGCGGTCGCGGCATCGTGCTCAGCGAGCCGTCGGTCGTCGCTATCGACTCGCGCAGCGGCGAGGTGCATGCCGTCGGGATCGAGGCCAAGCGGATGCTCGGCCGCACCCCGGGGACGATCTCCGCGATCCGGCCGCTGAAGGACGGCGTCATCGCCGATTTCGAGGTCACCGAGGCGATGCTGCGCCACTTCATCAAGAAGGTGCACCAGAACAGCTGGGCGCACCCGCGCGTCGTCGTCTGCGTGCCGTCGGGAGTGACGAACGTCGAAAAGCGCGCCGTCGAGGACGCGTGCCTGAACGCCGGCGCACGCCAGGCGTACCTCATCGAGGAGCCGATGGCTGCAGCGATCGGCGCGGGGCTGCCCGTCGGCGAGCCGACGGGCTCGATGGTGGTCGACATCGGCGGCGGCACGAGCGAGGTGGCGGTGATCTCGCTCGGCGGGATCGTCGTCTCGCAGTCGATCCGCATCGGCGGCGACGAGCTCGACGAGTCGATCATCAACTACGCCAAGCGCGAGTACAAGCTGCTCATCGGCCAGCAGACGGCCGAGGAGGTCAAGCTCGAGATCGGCTCCGCGCACCCGCTGGAGGAAGAGGTGCAGGCCGAGATCCGCGGCCGCGACATGGTGTCGGGCCTGCCCAAGACCGTCGTGCTGACCAGCGAGGAGATCCGCCAGGCGCTCGAGGAGCCGCTGGTGCAGATCATCGACGCCGTCAAGGAGACGCTCGACCGCACGCCGCCCGAGCTGTCCTCGGACATCATGGACCGCGGGATCATGCTCGCGGGCGGCGGATCATTGCTGCAGGGACTGGACGAGCGCCTGCGCGAGGAGACGCAGATGCCGTGCCACCTCGCCGAGTCGCCGCTGACCTGCGTGGCGGTCGGCTCGGGCCGGTCGCTGGAGGAATTCGAGGTCATCCATCGCACGAACCGCAACTCGACGAAGAACCGCCGCAAGCGGCACTAGAACCACTCTTTGGAGTCACCACCCGCGTGTATGACAAAACGGTCCGCCGGCGTCGGGCAGTCCTCGGACTACTCGTCGCCTGCTCTCTGATCCTGCTCACCGCCTATTTCGGTGAAACCGGCAGCGGCGCCCTGCACGGCGTCCAGCGCGGCACGAGCGAGGTCCTCAACCCGATCCAGGAGGGCGCCAGCCGGGCGCTCAAGCCGATCCGCGACCTGTTCGGCTGGTTCGGCGACACGATCGCCGCCAAGGGGCAGGTCGAGGAGCTGCGCCGCGAGCGCGACCGCCTGCGCAGCGAGGTCCTGACCAGCGAGGTCCGCAAGGCCGACTACGCCCGGCTCGCGAGCATGGTCGAGCTCGACGGCGCGCTCGGTCTGCAGGACAAGGGCCTGAAGACCGGCCGCGTGATCTTCCAGTCGCCGACCGTCTGGTATGCGACCGTCCGCGTCGACAAGGGATCGGACGACGGCGTGCGCGTGGGACATCCGGTGATCAACGAAGAGGCGCTGATCGGCCGCGTGACCGAGGTCTTCGGCGGCGCCGCGCAGGTGACGCTCATCACCGACACGACGATGAAGGTGCCCGCGCGCGCCGGGCCGCGCGGGGAGTTCGGGATCGTCGAGCCGTCCAGCGCAGGCAATCCCAACGACCTCGTCATGACGTTCACGAACCCCGGCGCGCGCATCAGCACCGGCGATCGCGTCGTCACGCGCGGCACGGAGCCCGACGACCGCAACGAGTCGCTGTATCCGGTCGGTCTGCCGATCGGCCGCGTCACGCGGATCGAGAACGAGGGCACCGACACGCAGGAGATCCACCTGCGCCCGTTCGCCGACATGCGCAGCCTCGACTTCGTCCAGATCCTCACCAATCCGCGTGGCGGAGACGGCGGCCGATGATCGCGACGACGCCGCAGCTGCTCGCCCGCCTGGCCGCCGTCGGCCTGCTCGGGGTGGTCGTGCAGACGGCGTTCATCTCCCAGCTGCCGATCGCCGGCGCCAACGCCGACCTGTCGCCGCTGCTCGTCATGGCGATCGGCCTGCTCTGCGGGTCGCTGACGGGCGGCTGCTTCGGCTTCGG
The DNA here is from genome assembly GCA_902806175.1 of uncultured Solirubrobacteraceae bacterium. Classification (GTDB taxonomy): domain Bacteria; phylum Actinomycetota; class Thermoleophilia; order Solirubrobacterales; family Solirubrobacteraceae; genus CADCVQ01. The sequence continues at coordinate 12,884 of CADCVQ010000098.1, read as the reverse complement.
CGTCGGCCTGCTCGCCGACGTCGTCTCGCTGCAGACGCTCGGCGTGTCCTCGCTCGTGCTGCTCGGCGTCGGCTACGGCGCCGGGCGCCTGCGCGAGGCGCGCGACCCGGAGGGCACGCTCGTGCCGATCGCCGTCGGCGCGGCGGCGACGCTCGCGTTCGGGATCGGCTTCGCGCTGCTGCAGTTTCTGCTCGGCGTCGACGCGCCCGTCAGCTGGGCGCTGCTGCGCCAGCTGCTGGCGACGCTCGTCATCAACACGCTGCTGGCGCTGCCGGTCTACGCGCTCGTGCGCCGCTGCCTGCAGCCGGCGCTGCCCGAGGACCCGCGCCGCCGCCGCCGGCGCGCGTACACGACCGGCGGCCTGAGCCCGCTGTCGCGCGGGATGGAGATCCGGCGATGATGATGGAGCCGACCGGCGATCGCCGGACGCCGATCACCCCGCAGCTCGCGCTGCGCGTCGCGCTCCTCGGCGGCGTCGCGCTGGCGCTCTTCGCGGTCGTCTTCTTTCGCCTCTGGTACCTGCAGGTGCTGTCGGGCGACAAGTACCTCGCCGAGGCGCGCGTCAACCGCGTGCGCGAGCTGCGCATCCAGGCGCCGCGCGGCAAGATCGTCGACCGCAACGGCAGGGTCATCGTGCGAAACCGCCAGGCGGTCGTCGTCGAGCTCGATCCGGCCAAGCTGCCCGACGAGGAGCGCGAGAACGCCGCCGAATGGGGCAAGCGCGCCGGCGAGCGCCTCGCGCGACCCAAGGGCAAGCGCGGCGAGCCGATCCCCTACCCGCCGATCGCCAACCGGGCGCTGGAGGTCCGCTACCGCAACCTCGGCGCGGTCGTCGGCAAGTCCGCGCGGCGGATCCACCGCGAGGTCGTGCGCTCGCTCGTGCTCGTGCCGTACTCCGCGATCCGGATCAAGACCGACGTGCCGGAGTCGGTGCTGGCGCACATCTCCGAGCGGCCCGAGCGCTTTGCGGGCGTGAAGGTCGAGAAGACCTACCTGCGCGACTACCCGCACGACACGCTCGCCGCGCAGATCCTCGGCACCGTCGGCGAGATCACTCCGAAGCAGCTCAAGGACCCGCGCTATCGCGGCGTCCAGCAGGGGACCGTGATCGGCACCGACGGCCTGGAGCGCGAGTACGACCGCTACCTGCGCGGCGTCGACGGCGTCGAGCGCGTGCAGGTCGACGCGTTCGGCCGCCCGGTCCCCAACAGCGCGCTCAAGCGCGAGGAGCCGATCGGCGGCCAGCGCCTGCGCCTGTCGCTGGACCTCGCGCTGCAGAAGACCGGCCAGCTCGCGCTGGGCAACATCGGCGGCGGCAGGCCCGGCGCGTTCGTCGCGCTGGACCCGCGCGACGGCCAGGTGCTCGGGATGGGCTCCTATCCGACCTTCGACCCGGCCGTCCTGACCAAGCCGTTCACGCAGAAGCGCTACGAGCAGCTGACGGGCGTCGGCGGCGTCGGGCCGCTCTTCAACCGCGCGATCTCCGGCCGCTATCCCACGGGCTCGACGTTCAAGGCGATCACCGCGCTGGCCGGCCTGGAGAAGGGCCTGATCACGCCGGGCGCGGTGATCGACGACGCGGGCTGCATCCAGGTCGGCGAGATCGAGCGCTGCAACGCCAAGAAGCAGGCCTACGGCAGCGTCGACCTGTCGCGCGCGCTGCAGGTCTCCTCGGACATCTACTTCTACAAGCTCGGGATCAACGCGTTCTACAACGACGGCGACCGCGGCGACGTCGTCATCCAGCGTTACGCGCGCAAGCTCGGCTTCGGCAGGCCGACGGGCATCGACCTGCCCGGCGAGGACAGCGGGGTCGTGCCCGACAAGAAGTGGCGCGCGGAGCGCAACCAGGCAGAGATCGAGTGCCGCAAGGAGAAGAAGATCCCGCAGAGCCTCAACGTCTACGCCGCCGGCGCGCAGGGCTGCGGGATCGCCGACGGGCGCCCGTACAACCTCGGCGACACGGTCAACGTCGCGATCGGCCAGGGCGACCTGCAGGCGACGCCGCTGCAGCTCGCGGTCTCCTACGCGGCGATCGCCAACAAGGGCCGCGTCGTGGTGCCGCACCTGGGCCGCGAGATCGAGCGCGCCAACGGCGAGCTCGTCCAGCGCATCGAGCGCGATCCCGCGAGCAGGATCAAGATGGACGAGGAGGACCGCCAGGCCGTCGCCGACGGGCTGCGCCGCGCCGCCGGCGAGCCCGGCGGCACCTCGGCCGACGTCTTCGCCGGCTGGCCGCACGGCGAGCTGCCCGTCTTCGGCAAGACCGGCACCGCCCAGACATCGAAGGGCGACCAGTCGTGGTACGTCGCCTACGTTCCCGCCAAGCAGCCGATCGTCGTCGCCGTGACCGTCGAGCGCGGCGGCTTCGGGGCCGAGACCGCAGCCCCGATCGCCTGCCGCATGCTGGCCAAGTTCTACCGCGTCGAGAACGCTGCCTGCGTCGGCGGAGAGTCCGTGACGCGATGAGCGAACCGCCCCCCGCGCGCCTGCCCGCCGGGCTGCGGCTGCCCTTCGATCCGCTGCTCGCGCTGGCCGCAATCGGGCTCATGGCGGCGTCGCTCGTTACTCTGCAGGCATCGACGAGCACAGACGTCCCGGGCGATCCTTACTTCTACGTCACGCGGCAGGCCGTGTTCTTCGTCGTCGGCACGCTCGTCGCGATCGTCCTGAGCCGGATCGACTACTCGCGGTTGCGCGAGCTGAAGTACGGGATCTACGGGCTGATGATCGCCGGCCTGCTGCTCGTAGCGATCTTCGGCGGAGACACCCGCGGCTCGCGCCGCGCGATCCAGCTGCCGTTCTTCGAGGTGCAGGCATCCGAGCTTGGCAAGGTGCTGTTGATCGCGGCGCTGGCCGCCTTCGTCGTCGATCGCTCGCGCCGGCTGGGCGAGCGCGACACGACGGCGCGACTCGTCCTCGTCGCGATGATCCCCGCGATCTTCGTGATGTCCTCCGATCTCGGCTCGGGCCTGGTCTACATCGCGATCCTCTTCGCGGTGCTGTTCGTGGCGGGCGTCTCGTGGCGGCACTTCGCCGGGCTGCTGACGCTCGCCGCCGTCTCGATCACGCTCGTCCTCGTGGCGGCGCCGGCGCTCGGGGTGACGGTGCTCGAGTCCTACCAGGTGGAGCGCCTGACCTCCTTCCTGGAGCCGTCGAGCGTCGCCGGGGACGCCGGCTACCAACAGAACCAGTCGCGGATCGCGATCGGCTCCGGCCAGAAGACCGGCCGCGGCGAACGCGCGACCCAGTCGCCTCTGAACTTCCTGCCCGAGGACCGCACGGACTTCGCGTTTGCCGTAGTCGGCGAACGCTGGGGCTTCGCCGGCGCGGGCCTCGTCCTCTCGCTGTACGCGCTGCTGGTCTGGCGCGGCCTTCGGATCCTCACCGTGGCCAAGAACCTCTACGGCGCGCTGATCGCCGGAGGCATCGTGGCCATGCTCCTGTTTCAGGTCTTCATCAACGTCGGCATGAACGTGGGAATCATGCCCATCACCGGCATCCCGCTGCCGCTTCTCTCTTACGGCGGCAGCTCGGTGCTTTCCACACTCTTGGCCATCGGCCTGTTGCAGTCGATCTATGCGCAAGGGCGCTTTGCGGCTGCAACCAAACGCCGGAGCCTCCCATTCTGATCAAAGGACTCTTCCCCAATGAAGAAGCAAGTGCTCGTGAGCGTCGACCGTGGGGAAACACGTGTCGCGCTGTTGGAAGCGACCGGTAACCCCGGCGCCGCAACGAAGCCGACGCGCTCCAAGAAGGACGATCCCGCCGAGGGCTACCGCGTCGCCGAGCTGTACTTCGAGCGCCGTGGCGGGCGCTCGATCGTCGGCAACATCTACAAGGGCAAGGTCGACAACGTCCTGGCCGGCCTCGAGGCGGCGTTCGTCGACATCGGCCTGGAGAAGAACGGCTTCCTGCACGTCGACGAGATCGTCGTGCCCGGCGTCGACGTCGGGCGCCGCGGCCGCGGCAAGGAGGGCGGCTCGAAGATCACCGAGCTGATCAAGCCCGGCCAGGAGATCGTCGTGCAGGTCGTCAAGGACCCGCTGAAGAGCAAGGGCGCGCGGCTGTCGATGGAGCTCACCGTCGCCGGGCGCTACATGGTCTACGCGCCGATGGGTGAGGGCGTCGGCGTCTCGCGCCGCCTGGATGACCGCGAGCGCGAGCGCCTGCGCCGCGAGACCAAGGGGCTGGACCTGCGCGGCGGTGGCGCGATCATCCGCACCGCCGCCAGCGGCGCCGTGCGCGAGGACTTCGAGCGCGAGCTGCAGTACCTCTTCAAGCTCCACGAGGTCCTCCTCAAGCGCGTCGAGGAAACGCCCGCGCCCGGCCTGGTCTTCCAGGAGGCCGATCTCTCCGTGCGCGTCGTGCGCGACATCTTCTCCGAGCACTTCGAGCGCGCGATCGTCGACGACCCAAAGCAGCACCAGCGCCTCGTCTCGTTCTTCACGCGCACCGCGCCCGAGCTCGTCGACCGCGTCGAGCTCTATGACGACAAGCAGCCGCTGTTTGAGGCCTATGGCGTCGAGAAGGTCATCGACGGGCTGATGACGCGCCGCGTCGACCTGCCCAGCGGCGGCTACCTGATCATCGACTACGCCGAGGCGCTGACGGTCATCGACGTCAACTCGGGCTCGTTCATCGGCCGCGGCAAGGGGGCGCGCCTGGAGGACACGATCACGACCACGAACCTCGAGGCCGCCGAGGAGGTCGTCAACCAGCTGCGCCTGCGTGACATCGGCGGCATCATCGTCATCGACTTCATCGACATGGCGCGCGCGCGCAACCGCGACGCCGTCCTCAAGACGCTGCGAAAGACGCTCGACGAGGACCGTACGAAGACGTTCACCGCCGAGATCTCCAAGCTCGGGCTCGTCGAGATGACGCGCCAGAACGTCACCGAGGGCGTGCGCGAGATCATCTCGCGGCCGTGCCCGACGTGCGACGGCGACGGCGTGATCAAGTCCGAGGACACGATCGCGATCGAGTTCGAGCGCCGGCTGCGGGTCATCGCCAAGAAGGCACCGAAGCGCAACGAGGCGTTTCTCGTGCAGATGAACCCGCGCGTCAGCCAGGTGTTCACCAGCAACGCCAAGCGCGTCCTACACGCACTGGAGGAGGAGACCGGCCGGCGCTTTCACTTCACGGGCTCCGAGGGGCTGCCGATCGACCACTTCGACATCGTCATGGAGGGCTCGCGCGAGGAGGTCCAGGAGCGCGCCGTGCCCTTTCGCGAGGGCGACGAGGTGCTCGTGCACATCGTCGAGCCGCACATGTACGACGTCGACGACGCGGTCGCCAAGATCGACGGCTACATCATCTCGGTCGCCGGCGGCGGTCGCTTCGTCGGCGCGAGGCGGCTCGTGCGCATCGACCACGCGGGGCGGACGTCTGCGACGGCGACGATGCTCGACGCGCCGGAGGAGCCCGAGGAGCCAAAGGCACCAAAGGCACCAAAGGCGGCAAAGGCGCCGAAGGCGGCGAAGGAGCCAACGCAGCCCACGCAGCCAACGGACCCCGCCGAGAACGGTGACGGCGAGGATGGCGTAGAATCGACGACTCGGCGCCGCGGCCGCAGAGGCGGACGGCGCCGTTCGCGCGCGGCGACCGAACCCAGCGCGACACCTGCTCCGGAAAGCTGAACCACCCTCTCACCATGCCCTACGCAATCGTCAAGACCGGCGGCAAGCAGTACCGCGTCGAGGAGGGCCAGACCCTGCTCGTCGAGCGGCTGGCCGACGAGGCGGGCGCGACCGTGGCGCTGCAGCCGCTGCTGTACGCCGCCGATGATGCGGTCTTCGACGCCGACGGCCTGAAGAAGGTCTCCGTCAAGGCGCGGATCGTGGGCCACGAGCGCGGCGAGAAGCTGCGCGTGTTCAAGTTCAAGCCAAAGCGCGGCTACAAGCGGACCACCGGTCATCGCCAGGAGCTCACGCGCTTGGAGATCACGGAAGTAAAAGTCTCTGGCGGCGGACGAAGCGCTTCCTCCGGTCGCGCTCAGAATCCAGAGCGCGGGGCCGGACGCCCCGCGGAGGTATCCAGCTAATGGCACACAAGAAGGGCCTCGGCTCCTCGCGCAACGGGCGCGACTCCAACGCACAGCGCCTCGGCGTCAAGACGTTCGCCGGCCAGACGGTCACGGGCGGCGAGATCATCGTGCGCCAGCGCGGCACACGCTTCCGTCCCGGCGAGGGCGTCGGCATCGGCAAGGACGACACGCTCTACGCGCGCTCGCCCGGGACCGTCGTCTTCGGGATGCAGCGCGGCAAGCGCGTCGTCTCGATCGCCCCGCCGGTCGACGCGAAATAATCACCATGGCGCCGCGGGATCTCGCCCGCGCGCTCGCAGCCGGTCGCATCGCGATCGGCGCCGGCCTGCTCGCGGCGCCGCGGCTGTCGCTGGCGATGTGGATCGGCCGCGACGCGGCCGCGGGCGCCGTCGCACCGGTCGGCCGCGCGCTCGGCATCCGCGAGCTCGTCCTCGGCGGCATGCTGCTGCACACGATCGACCGCCCGCAGGCCGGCGCGCGCTGGCTGCGCGCGGTGGCCGCCTGCGACGGCGTCGACCTGATCGCGACGGTCGCCGCCCGCCGCGTGCTGCCGGCCTACGCGCGTCCGCTGATCATGGCGATGGCGGGCGCCGCCGCCGCCGGTCAGCTCTGGGCCGCAGGTGCGCTCGCGGGCGCCGAGGCGCACGAGCGCGTGGACGCATAGAGGCCCCCTCTCTAGGTTGGGTGCTGCTCCAGCCAGGCGCGCGCCGCAACACTCGCCTCCTGCGCGACCGCGGCCATGTTGGCGTCTGGCGCCGGGAGCGGGATGACGCGGAGCATGACGAGCGTGCGGATGATCGACTCGCGGGGGTTCATGGCGTTTGACCACGGCTCCGGAAACGGGTCGCCGACCTTCGCGCTCGCGACCCATTCGACGAGCAGCCGCTCTCTGAGCGCCACCCGGGGTGCTCCGTCCATCGGCCGGACCGGCTCGCGCTGCGGGCGCTCCTCGTGCATCGCCCGAGGATGTCAGGTCGGCTGGCTGACCGGGCGGATCAGGATCTCGTTGACGTCGACGTGCGGTGGCTGCGAGACGGCGTAGATGACGGCGCGCGCGATGTCGTCGGGCTCGAGGGCGTTTGGCACCGGGCTGTCGAAGAACGGCGTGTCGACCATTCCGGGCTCGACGCACGTGACGCGCACGCCGGTGTCGTTGAGCTCCTGGCGCGCGGCCTCGGCCATCGCCGTGACGGCGTGCTTCGTGGCGCTGTAGAGCGACCCCGGCAGCGGCCGGCGCCCGGCGACGGAGCTCGTCAGCAGCAGGTGGCCTGCCGACTCCCTCAGGGCCGGGGTCGTCGCGCGGATCGTGAACGCGCAGCCGAGGACGTTCGTGAGCACCATGTCGCGCCAGTGCTCGGGCGTCTCGTTCAGAAACCCGCGCGTGGCGCCGAAGCCGGCGTTGGCGAACGCGACGTCGAGGCGGCCGAAGGCGTCCAGCGCGGCCTGCACCATCGCCTCCTGCTGGGCGAAGTCCGCGACGTCGCAGGTGACGGCGCGCGCCCGTGTCTCGCCGCCGAGCTCCGCGGCGAGCGTGTGGAGCTTCTCCGTCGAGCGCGCGCCCAGCACGAGGCGATAGCCCGCCTGCGCGGCATGGCGCGCGGTGGCGGCGCCGATGCCGCTCGACGCACCGGTGATCAGGAAGACGGGCTCGTCGGCCATGAAACGCTCCTTCTCAGGTCAACTGCTCGAGGCGCCAGTACCCACTACGTTGGATCCGTACATGCTCTACGACAAGGCGCGGATCTGGGTGCAGGCAGGCGGCGGCGGCGACGGCTGCCTGAGCTTTCGGCGGGAGGCGCACGTCCCCCATGGCGGCCCGGACGGCGGCGACGGCGGGCACGGCGGCGACGTCGTCGTGATCTGCGACGACGCGCTGCGCGACCTGCAGTCCTTCAAGCGCCGCGCGCACTACAAGGCCCGGCGCGCCCCGCACGGCGAGGGCGCGCAGCGCCACGGCGCCGCGGGCCCGCCGCTGGAGATCCGCGTGCCGCCGGGAACGCACCTCACGTCATGGGACGGCAGCACCCACGACCTCCTGATTGCAGGCCAGCGCGTCGTCGTCGCCCGCGGCGGCGCCGGCGGGCGCGGCAACAAGCGCTTCGCGACGTCGACGCGCCAGGCGCCGCGGCTCGCCGAGAAGGGCCTGCCGGGGGAGGAGGGCTGGATCGACCTGCGCCTGAAGCTGCTGGCCGACGTCGGCCTCGTCGGCCTGCCCAACGCGGGCAAGTCGTCGCTGCTGGCGCGCATGACCCGCGCCGCGCCGAAGGTCGCCGCCTACCCGTTCACCACCCTCGAGCCGGTCCTCGGAACGCTCGAGGGCGCCGAGCGCCAGCTCGTCATCGCCGACATCCCCGGCCTCATCGAGGGCGCCAGCAAGGGTGCGGGCCTCGGCCACGACTTCCTCGCCCACGTCGAGCGCACCCGGCTGCTCGTCCACGTGCTGGACCTCGCGCCGGTCGACGGCTCCGACCCGCTGGAGAACCACGCGACGATCGAGGCCGAGCTGCGCGCGCACGACCGCCGGCTGGCGCAGCTGCCGCGCCTGCTCGCCCTGTCGAAGGCCGACCTCGTGGCGCCGGAGGAGGCCGAGCGGGTCGCGGCGCAGTGGCGCGAGCGCCTCGGCGACGAGGTCGCGGTCTTCGTCACCTCCGCGGCGACCGGGCAGGGCCTCGAGGAGCTGTCGCTGCAGCTCGCCCGCCAGGTGCCGCTATTGCCCGCGCCCGAGGACGCCATCAGTCTCGACGACGTGCCCGCCGCCGAGCATCGCGTCTTTCGCCCCGCCGCGGGTCGCAACTTCAGCGTCGAGCGCGACGACGACGGCGTCTTCCGCGTCGCGGGCGACGGCGTCGAGCGCCTGCTGCTGCGCCACGACCTCGACAACGACGAGGCGCTCGCTCACGTCGAGAACCGCCTGCGCCGGATGGGTGTCATCAGCGCGCTCGAGGCGCAGGGCTTCGAGCCTGGCGACGACGTCGAGATCGCCGGCGTGATGTTCGAGCTGCACCCCGGCTGAGTGCCAACAACCGCTGCGGCGCAACCTTTGCGTCCGTCGCCGTGTTGTCGCCACATGGCGGGGGCAACGACCGGGGGAAACCTGTGCGGCAACGCAGCGAGCACCACAACGTGGGCGAAGGGGCGCGCAGCGGCCCGACCCTCTACCGTTTCGCGCCGATGAGGCTTCGAACGATCGCGCTCGCCGCGCTGATACTCATGACGCTGTCCGTGCCCGCGGCACAGGCTTCACCCGATCAGGTGTCCGTGATGATGGACGACGACCAGCTGCTCTACCGCGACGACAAGGTCCGCGGACGCACGCTCGTCCAGATGAAGGCGCTCGGCGTCGACGTCGTGCGCGCGACGGTGCTGTGGAAGACCCTCGCCGAGGGCGCAGCGCTGACGAACAAGGAGATCGGCCGCCTCAAGGGCTCGAAGGCGAAGCGGCGCGCCCGGGCGCAGCGCAGCCGCTTCAAGGCAAAGGATCCGCGGACCTATCCGACGCGCAACTGGGACCGCTACGACAACCTCGTCAAGGACGCCGCGAAGTTCGGCATGCGCGTGTACTTCACGATCACGGGCCCGGGGCCCGCCTACGCGCACAGCAAGGCACCGGCCAGCCAGCGCAGCAACGCCGGCACGTACAAGCCGATCCCGGCGCGGTTCGGCGACTTCGTCGAGGCGGTCGGTCGGCGCTATTCGGGAACCACGCGCGACGAGAACGCCAGCAAGCGCGCGCTGCCGCGCGTCTCGCTGTGGTCGATCTGGAACGAGCCCAACCAGCCGGGCTGGCTGACGCCGCAGTTCGAGAAGCGCGACGGGCAGGTCGTGCCGGCCGCGCCCTCGCTGTATCGCAAGCTCTACCACGCCGGCGTCCAGGGTCTCGAGCGAACGGGCCACAACCTCGATGCCGACGGCATCTTCATCGGCGAGACCGCACCGCTGGGGTCTGATCAGCAGGGGCCGCGCAACGGCATGCGGCCCGTCCCGTTCCTGCGCGAGCTGCTGTGCCTCAAGGCCGACGGTACGAGCTACGACGGCGCCGACGCCGCGCGCCGCGACTGCGAAGACTTCGCGACGGGTGGTCCGCTGAAGGCGACGGCGTTCGCGCATCACTCGTACACGAAGAAGATCGCGCCGACGAAGGCGCCGGCGAGCCCGGACGAGATCACGATCGCCAACATCGGCGCGCTCGGCCCGCTGCTGGACGCCATGTCCGAGCAGTCGGGCGGCAAGATCCCGTCGGGCATGCCGGTGCTGCTGACGGAGTTCGGCTACGAGTCAAACCCGCCCGACCCGCGCAACGGGATCTCCTACGCCAAGCAGGCGCAGTTCAACCAGCTCGCCGAGTTCCTCGCCTACAACGACCCGCGGGTGCAGGCCACGACGCACTTCCTGCTGCGCGACGTCGCGCCGCTCAAGCGCTACCCGCGGGGCTCGCGGCTGTACTGGTTCACCTACCAGTCCGGCCTCGTCACGAACGCCGGGCGCTCCAAGCCCGCGGTGTTCGCCTACGCGCTGCCGTTCGTCGTCTTCGGTGCCGGTGAGGGCACGACGGGCTTCTGGGGGCAGCTGCGCTTCCGACCCAACGGCGCGCAGGACGTCGCGGTCCTCATGTGGCGGCCCGACCCCAGGTCGCCGTGGCAGCTGGTCGGCGAGCCCGCGCCGACATCGGCGCGGGGCTACTTCAGTGGCACGGTGCCGGCGCCGGGGCCGGGCGGCGAGTACCGCGCGGTCTACGTCGACCCCGAGAGCGGCAAGATCACCCACACGTCGCTGCCGGCCACGCCCTGACGCGCGGGCGCCTGGGCGCCCTAAGCTGGGCGGCGCCGTGGCCCGCTACGTCATCAAGCTCGGATCGAGCATCGTCGCCGAGGACGATGGCGAGCTGCGCGCGGGCGTCATCGAACGCATCTGCGCCCAGGCGGCGGCGCGCCACGCGGGCGGCGACGACGTCGTGCTCGTGACGAGCGGCGCGATCGCGCGCGGCATGCGCGTCATGGATCTCGCCGTGCGACCACGCGCGATCGAGGACCTGCAGGCCGCCAGCGCCGTCGGCCAGGGCAAGCTGTACCGCGTCTACGACGAGCTGCTGCGCGAGCAGGGGATCACCTCCGCGCAGGTGCTGCTGACGTTCTTCGACATGAGCGCGCGGACGCATTACCTCAACGCCCGCCAGACGCTCGGCAAGCTGCTGGAGTGGCGCGTGCTGCCGGTCATCAACGAGAACGACACCACGACGACCGACGAGATCTCCTTCGGCGACAACGACTTCCTCGCCGCCCAGGTGGCACTGCTCGTCGGCGCCGACCTCCTCGTCCTGCTGACCGACGTCGAGGGCCTCTACACCGCGTCTCCGCGCACCGACCCGAGCGCAGAGCTCGTCCCGCGCGTCACCGACTTCGACGCGCTCGTCGCGCTGACGATCGGCCACACGACCTCACCGCTGGGCACGGGCGGGATGCGCTCCAAGGTCGTCGCGGCCGAGATGGCGACGGCCGGCGGCGTCGAGACCGTGATCTGCAGCGGCCTGCGCGAGGGCGCGCTCGGCGCGGCGCTGGACGGCGAGGCCGCCGGAACGCGCTTTGCGGCACGCGAGACGCGCTACTCGTCGTTCAAGCTCTGGCTGAAGTACGCCAAGCCCGCGCACGGGACGATCGTCGTCGACGCGGGCGCCGCGCGGGCGCTGCGCGACGGCGGCACCTCGCTGCTGCCCGTCGGCGTCACCGAGGTGCGCGGCTCGTTCGGCGCCGGCGACGCGGTCCAGGTCGCGCACGGGGCGATCGTCATCGGCAAGGGGATCTGCAACTACGGCGCCGACGAGCTCGTGAAGGTCATGGGGATGAAGTCCGCGGCCGTGCGCGAGGTGCTGCCGCGGGCGACCGACGAGGCGATCCACCGCGACTACTTCGTGCTGAGCTGAGCCTGCGCGACTGATCTACCCTTCGGCCATGGCAGTTGCCACGCGCACGGTCTCCGACGTCTGCTCCGCGGCGCGTGACGCCGCCCGCGCGCTCGCCGCACTCGACACGGATACGAAGAACGCCGCGTTGCAGGCGATCGCCGACGCGCTGATCGACCGCGCCGACGAGATCGTCGAGGCCAACGCGCGCGACATGCAGGCCGGTCGCGCCAACGGCCTGGATGCGGCGCTGCTTGACCGCCTCGCCCTCGATCCGGCGCGGATCGCGGCGATCGCCGCCGGCACCCGGGCGGTCGCGGCGCTGCCCGACCCCGTCGGCGAGGTCGTGGAGGGCAAGCGACTTCCCAACGGCCTCGACGTGCGCAAGCTGCGGGTGCCTTTCGGGGTCGTCGCGGTCGTCTACGAGGCGCGGCCGAACGTCACGATCGACGCCGCGTCGCTGTGCCTGAAGTCGGGCAACGCCGTGGTCCTGCGCGGCTCGTCGTCGGCGGCGCACTCAAACGCCGTGCTGGCGACGATCGCCGCCGAGGCCGCCGTGGGCGCCGCGGTTCCGGCGGGCGCGATCGGGCTCGTAGCCGGCGGCGGTCGCGAGGAGCTGACCGAGCTCGCCACCCAGGACGGCGTCGTCGACCTGATCTTCCCGCGCGGCGGCGAGGGGCTGAAGGCTGCGCTCAAGGCGGTGGCGACGGTTCCGGTGATCTACGCCGCGTCGGGCAACTGCCACGTGTACGTCGACGCGAGCGCCGACCTCGACGCCGCCGAGGCGATCGTCCTCAACGCGAAGGTGCAGCGGCCGGGCGTCTGCAACGCCGCCGAGACGCTGCTCGTGCACGCCGGTGCGGCGCCGGCGTTTCTGCCGCGCGCGCTGGCGGCGCTGCGCGACGCGGGCGTGCAGCTGCGCGTCGACGGGCGCGCGCG
>CADCVQ010000097.1 GCA_902806175.1 uncultured Solirubrobacteraceae bacterium | reverse complement strand
TTCGTGAACCTCAGCTTCACCAACAAGAAGAGGATTCTCGGCCCAGAGTACATCGTCAATCCCGCGAGCAACGCGATCTACGACCAGTTCGTCAAGCAGAAGCTTCCGGAGGTCTTCGTCGACGACCTCGAGGCCGTGAGGAAGCACTCCAAGGGCGAGAGGATGATCAAGGCAACGGTGCTCGAAGAGAACGGGGTCGTCGCCTTCGTGGACGAGGCGATCCACCATAAGACACCCACGCCGGGACCGCGCACCGCCTCCGCCGAGGGCCTCAAGACAGCCTTGGCCAATGTCTACGGCGATGAGTACAACGACGCGGCGCGGGCGCATCAAGAGTACAAGAGTGCAGGACGGTTCTCGATAAAGCCCTATACGTGGTATTTCGAGAACCCCTCGGCAAAGGCTCATTCAGGCGACTGGTGGGAGCTGCTCGAGAAGCTGCCGACGCTGAAGAAGGAGCTCAACCGCGACCAGCTCAAGGCGTGGCTCCCTGGCCCCTTCCTTGGTCGCGCCGAGGAGATCCTCGAGCAGGCCGCCACCGACTTCACGAGCGTCAGCTTCGGTCACCTTGGCGGGTACGGGCCCATCGAGAAGGGGCAGCGTCTAACGGTGCCCGTGCGGCACCGGGACGACAAGCCGCTGAAGCGCCAGATGAGCATGGAAGACCTGAGCCAGTACAAGGCCACGGCCTCGGACGGCGGCAGGCGCTCGTTCTTCAGAACCTGGGTTCGGGCGGTGCCGCGAGACAAACTCGGGTGATGAACCGCCGGGCGCCGGGCGCACTCGCGGCGTGGTCCCGCCCTGCAGATCGCGCCCGCGGTCGGGCGCGAGGCGCTGACCATTTGTGATCACCCATCGAGCCGCCGAGACGATCGTGAAGAAGGGCGGTACCTCCTACATCTTCGTTACCGGTGGGGTGACGGAGGTCCTGCGTAGGGCACAGGACGCCGCGGGTCCAAGGACGTAGTCGTCAACGGCGGCGCAGAAATCGACCGTCAGTTCCTACACGCAGGGCTGGTTGACGAGGTTCGCCTGCATCTGGTGCCCGTGGCCGTCGGCGGGGCGCGCCCCTGTTCGACGGGGCGCGCTTGGATCTCGGCCCGGTTCCAACCGCCGCAGTCGCAACCCGCTGGTCACCCACCTCACCTACGAGGTCGACCGGAGCGCGACCGGCGAGAGCTGACCAGCCGAAGGCGTCGCTGCTGGATTGCGCGACAAGTGGGAGCCTGCCGCTTGGGCGCGGCGGCTACTCCGCGCGACAGCACTGTCGGTCGGAATGCTCTTTCTGCGCGCCCGACCCCTGGCGCCATCCGCCGCGGACCTGACGATCGCGTCGGGTGTCGCGGGCAACACCCTCAATACGCTACTCGCGCGGCTCGCCCAAGAAGACGTGCTGGCATAGCGCGAGCTGCCCGCTGGGCGTCGCGGGTACGGACTGAATGGCCCCCGCGGACCGCCGATACGGTCCAGGCGACCAACGACCAGCGCAGTAGCCTCGGCAGACCACTTGTCTGATGGCAGCCAGGCGCGCGCGCGCGGTGGCCGCCTTCTCTTGCTCGTCTCATGCGGCACTCGCCGGGGACTGCGCGATGGGGTGCGAGCTGTTCAAGCTCGCGCGCTGAGCTCTACGCGCGCCCGGAGCAGCTTGTCCGGCGTGATCGGCAGGTCGCGCACGCGGATGCCGGTCGCGTGGAAGACGGCGTTGGCGATCGCCGCTGCCGAGCCGACGATGCCGAGCTCGCCGATGCCCTTCGTGCCCATCGCGTTGACGTGCGGGTCGATCTCGTCGATCCATGCGGCGTCGATGTCGCCGACGTCGGCGTTTGCGGCGATGTGGTAGCCCGCGAGGTCGGTCGTGACGATCGCGCCGAGCGCCGCGTCCATGACGACCTCCTCGTGCAGCGCCATCGACAGGCCGAACGTCATGCCGCCGATCAGCTGCGAGCGGGCCGTGCGCGGGTTGACGACCCGGCCGATGGCGAACACGCCGAGCATGCGCGGCACGCGTACCTCGCCGGTGTCGGCGTCGACGCGGACCTCGGCGAAGTGCGCGCCGAAGGCGTGCATCGCGTACGCGTCCTCGGCGGGGTTGTCCGGCGCGCCGGCGGTGACGGCGTCTCCCGGCGCGGGATCGTCGCCATGCCTGTCGCGGAACGCGCGCGCCGCGCCGAACAGCGTCGCGCCCCATGACGTGATGCCGGCGGAGCCGCCGGGCACGTGGGAGTACGGCAGCGCGGTGTCGCCGATCTGCAGCGCCACGCGCTCGAGCGGGACGCCGAGCGCCTCGGCGGCGACCTGCGCGAGCGACGTCCACGTTCCCGTGCCGACGTCCATCGCACCGATGCTCACCTCGTAGCGCCCGTCCGCGCGAAACTCGACCCGCGCCTGCGAGCCGGGCGTGTGGAAGACCGGGTACGTCGAGCCTGCGACCCCGGTGCCGGCCAGCCAGCGGCCGTCGCGGCGCCTGCGCGGGGCGGGGTCGCGGCCCGCCCAGCCGAAGCGCTCGGCGCCCTGGCGCAGGCAGGCGACGAGGTTGCGGCTCGACCATGGCTTGCCGCTGACGGGATCGGCCGGCGGATCGTTGTGGATGCGCAACTCGATTGCGTCGATCCGCAGCGCGACCGCCAGCTCGTCGATCGCGCACTCCAGCGCGTACATGCCCGGCGCCTCGCTCGGCGCGCGCATCCACGACGGAAACGGGACGTCGAGCGGGGCCAGGCGATGCGTCGTCGCGATGCTCGGCGCGGCGTACATCATGCGCGTGGCGGCCGCGATCTGGTCGATGTACACCTGCACGCGCGACGTGTGCGCCCAGACGTCGTGCGTGATCGCGAGCAGGCCGCCGCTCGCGTCGGCGCCGAGGCGCACGCGCTGGATCGTGGGCGTGCGGTGACTGCCCAGCGTGAACACCTGACGGCGCGTCAGCGCAAGCTTCACCGGGCGGCCCGGCACGGCCCGGGCGGCCATCACGGCGAGCACGGTGTTCGCGTGCACCTCGCCCTTGGAGCCGAAGCCGCCGCCCACAAACGGCGCCGTCACCTCGACCTGCTCGGCGCGAAGGCCGAAGACCTCCGCGATCGTCTCACGGACGCCGTGCACGCTCTGCGTCGACTCGTACAAGCGCAGGGTGTCGTCGCTCCACAGCGCGACGCTCGTGTGCGGCTCCATCGCGCCCTGGTGCTGGTGCGGCGTCGTGTACGTCGCGTCGACGGTCGCGGCGGGGCACAGGCCCGCCTCGGCGTCGCCGTGCGCGGTGTCGGTCTCGTCGTCGTCGGGCTTGAAGACGTCAGGGTGGTCGACTCGGAGCACAACATCGTGCTCGGAGGCCTGCTCCTCGATGCACACAAGCGCCGCGGCGTGCGCACCGATCTCCAGGCTCTCGGCGACCACCGCACCGACGATCTGACCGCGGAAGTGGATCGCGGGCGACTGTAGGACCGCCAGCTCGGGGTTGCTCGTGTCGGCGAGCTTGGGCGCGGGCTCGTGGGTGAGGACGGCGAGCACGCCCGGCAGGCGCTGCGCCTCGGCGGCATCGATGCCGACGACCCGCCCGCGCGCGGCCGTCGACAGCAGCGGGAAGACGTAGGCGGGATCCGTCAGCGGGTGCTCGTAGGCGTAGATCGCCGCCCCTGTGACCTTGCGCGGCCCGTCGAGGCGGCCGACGTCGGCGCCCAGCGGACGGGTAGCGATCGCGTCGCTCATCGCGCGGCCCGCGGCATCGTCAGCTCGCGCAGCGTCGCGACGAGCGCGTTGGATGCCATCGCGATCTTGAAGGCGTTGTCGCGGAGCGGCTGTGCGGCGGCCAGCTCGGCGTGCGCGGCCGCGCGGAAGGCGGCCTCCGTCGCGGGCCGTCCGCGAAGCTCGTCCTCGGCGAGCGTCGCGCGCCACGGCTTGTGGGCCAGCCCGCCGAAGGCAATCCGCACGTCGGCGAACGTGTCGTCGCTGGCGAGCTCGACGGCGGCGGCGACCGACACAAGCGCAAAGGCGTACGAGGCGCGGTCACGGACCTTGCGATACGTCGAGCGCGCGGCGATCTCAAGGCTCGGCAGGTCGACGTCGGTGATCAGCTCGCCATGCTCAAGCGTCGTGTCGCGCTGCGGCACGTCGCCGGGCAGGCGGTGAAGGTCGGCGATCGCGATCTCGCGCAGACCCCCCGCGCCCCGGACACGCACGACGGCGTCGAAGGCGAGCATCGCCACTGCCATGTCCGAGGGATGCGTCGCGACACAGTGCTGCGAGGCGCCGAGGATCGCGTGCTGGCGCGTGTGGCCGTCCAACGCCGAGCAGCCCGAGCCTGGCTCGCGCTTGTTGCACGGCGTCGTCGGATCCTGGAAGTACGGGCAGCGCGTGCGCTGCAGCAGGTTGCCGCCGGTCGTGGCGAGGTTGCGCAGCTGGCCGGAAGCACCCGAGAGGAGCGCCCGCGCGAGCGCGGGGTAGCGCTTGCGAACGCGCATGTCGGCGGCGAGGTCGGCGTTGCGCACGCCGGCGCCGATCCGCAGCCCGCCGCCCGGCAGCTCCTCGATTCGAGCGTCCAGCGCACGGCTGACGTCGACGAGCAGCTCTGGGCTCGCGATCCCGAGCTTCATGTGGTCGACGAGGTTCGTCCCGCCGGCGAGATAGGCGGCGCCCCGCCTGCCGGCGAGGGCGGCGACCGCGCCGCCGGTATCCGCGGCGCGCTCGTACTCAAACGGCTTCACGGCGCGAGCTCACCGATCGCCGCGACGATGTTGACGTACGCGCCGCAGCGGCAAAGGTTGCCGCTCATCCGCTCGCGGATCTCGTCCGCGTCGAGCACGACGCCGGCGGTCAGGTCGGCCGTGACGTAGCTGGCAAAGCCGCTGCGCGCCTCGTCGAGCATTCCGACGGCCGAGCAGATCTGGCCCGGAGTGCAGTAGCCGCACTGAAAGCCGTCGTGATCGACGAACGCCTGCTGCACCGCGTGCAGGTCGCGCTCGCTGCCAAGGCCGGCCGCGGTCGTGATCTGCGCGCCGTCATGAGCGACCGCGAGGCTCAGGCACGTCGTGACGCGGCGGCCGTCGACGAGGCACGTGCACGAACCGCACTGGCCGTGGTCGCAGCCCTTCTTCGGCGCGGTGACGCCGAGCTGCTCGCGCAGCGCGTCGAGCACGGTGGTGCGGGTGTCGACCGACAGCGAGCGCGGCTCGCCGTCAACGTGCAGCGTGATGTCGATGTCCATACCGCCCTTCCTCGATGTAGGAGCGGCCGATGGCGGGCGGCCGTTCGTCCGTCCCAGGATGCCCGCATGAGTCGTTGATCGAACTTGTCGCCGCGCGCACATGCTCGCCCTGCAGACGCCCGGTACGGCGCGAGTCCTTCTACCGCGACGCAGGTGAGCCGGCCCACTCGGCGGCGGACGCCGCTCGGCCGGCCGACTGGGCGCGACTGCGACAGGTGGCGGAGCGCTCGGAGTGCATCGAGCTGCTCGGCCCGCCGCCGCTTGAGGCCGCGCAGCAGGCGCTAAGTCTAAGCGGTGCTCCGTCCTAGTACGTCGGGCGCAGACACGCCCGGACATCCGTCGTGGCGTCGCGAAGACTCAACGAGCCCGCGCGCGCGCCGGCGGCACAGACGTACACGGGCGGCGGGACGGTGAGCACGGGTCCGATCTCCGTTGGCCCAGGCACCTCTACAACCGACCTGGACGAGGGTTGGGACGCGGTCGAGCAGGGTGCGTACTTCGAGAGCTTCCTGTATCCACGGCAGGCGGGCGCCGGAGCGTTGGGCATCTACTTTGTCCGAGGGCGACTGGGGGCGCTCTTCTTCCCTGCGAAGGCCGAACATGCGCTGCTCTATCGCGACGTGACGCATCAGGATTTCGTCGGCGCCGTTGAGCGGGAACATCAGATCACCCTGGCCGGCTCACGCATCGACATGGAGTCGGGACGAAACATCGTGTTGCGATAACGCACGGCACGACATCGGAGGGCAGCACCGACCGTTGCCCAATCCCTTTCCCAGGGTCCTGCTTCTGCGTGTCCCGCCCTCTCTCTGCGGCACAGAACACCCCGCCTCGCGGGGCTTTCGTGGGAAGCCCTCATCGGACTTGACCGATGACCCCTTCCTTACCATCCGGCTCAGGGGCGAAAACGGCTGATCACGCGCGGCCATGGCCGACACAAAATACCTGCTAAGCGACGGTTCCGCGAGTCGGGGCCGAGACGCCCGTGGACGCCCGTCGTGCGGAGCTGGTACCCGT
>CADCVQ010000096.1 GCA_902806175.1 uncultured Solirubrobacteraceae bacterium | reverse complement strand
TGCGGGCGCGCCAGCGCCGCGCATCGGGCTCACGCTCGCGCGGCGCGCGTAGGTCGCGGACGGCGCGCCCGCGTGTCAGCAGCCGCGGCAGCCGCGTTTCGCTCCTGCAGCGCGAGCTCGGCCTCGCGCCGGATGGCATCTTCGGGCCGGCGACGGCGCGCGCGGTGCGCCGCCTGCAGCGCCGGCGCAGGATGACGGTCGACGGGATCGTCGGTCCCGCGACGTGGGCCGCGCTCGGGCACCGGACGATCAGGACGATCCTGCGCCAGAAGCCGGCCGCCGCCTCCGGCCCGGGCGTCGCCGGGCTGCCGCTGCGTGTGCGCCGGGTGATCGCCGCCGCCGATCGGATCGCGCGCAAGCCCTACCGCTACGGCGGTGGCCACGGGCGCTGGCACGACAGCGGCTATGACTGCTCGGGCTCGATCTCCTACGCGCTCTGGGGCGCGGGGCTGCTCGCGGCATCGCGCAGCTCGTCGGGCTTCATGCGCTGGGGCAGTCCCGGCCGCGGTCGCTGGATCACGATCTACGCCGCCGCGGGTCACGCGTTCATGGTCATCGACGGCCGCCGTTTCGACACGACGGGCCACGCCGCGACCGGCACGCGCTGGCAGCCGCGGATGCGCTCGACCGCCGGCTACGTCGTGCGTCACCCGCCGGGGTTGTGAGGCGCCGCGGCGACGGGCCGAAGCGCTCAGAGGTCCTTGCGCAGGAAGGACGCCGCCGCCAGCCCCCAGACCATCGCCACCCACAGCGCGGCCCATGCGAGGTAGGTGACCGTCAGCGGCGCCGTGCTCAGGAACGGGAAGGCGTCGACGTCGGCGGCGCCGAACTGGACGAGCGCCGACGGGTCCTGGAAGGCGTGCATCGCCCCCCGCCACAGGCCGTCGGTGGGCAGGAGCATCCGCGACACGCTGCCGACGCGCACGATGGCGTCGTTGCCGAGGGACGCTCCCAGGCCACCCACCACACCAGCCACCCAGGTCGTGCCGAACAGGCCGACCGCGACCACGCCCGACGCCATCGGCGAGATGGCTGTCGAGAGCAGGACGGCGAGCGTGAGCAGCACGACGGTCTGCGCCGCGAGCAGCGCGAGGGCAGCCGCCGGCTCCGGCGGCCAGTAGCCCACCGTCGCCCAGACGACAACGCACTGGGCCAGGCCGGCGAGGACGACGAAGCCGCTCCCGAACGCCACCAGCCCCAGCCACTTGCCCAGCAGGAAGGCAGGCCGTCGAATCGGCCGGGCCAGCACTGACAGCGCGATGCCCGACTCCGTCTCGCCGGACAGCGTGGGGCCGGCGAGGAAGGCGGTACCCAGCGCCGCGATCAGGCTGAAGCCGAACATCACCAGGTTGAGCAGGATGGAGGCCGTCAGCCGGGCCTCGCCACTGGTCAGCGTGCTGTCGCCCGCCTCCGCCGCCAGGCGCGAGAACCCCCAGCCGCTGAGCGCGAGCAGCACGACGGTGAGCACGGCGAGGGCGAGCAACACGCGCCGGCGGGACGCCTCGCGCAGGGTGAGCGCGGCGATGGTCAGGACCGTCCGGGCGATCGTCACCGGTCGTCTCCGTGGCCCTCGCGCAGGATGCCGAGCAGGCGGTCCTCCAGGCTGATGCGCCCTGGCTCGACGGCGTGCACCCGTGCACCGAGGGCGACCAGGTCGCGCACCAGGTCGGGAACGGCCGTGTCGCCCCCGTCGGCCGGCAGTGCCACGGTGACCCAGTCGCCGGCGTGCTCGGCCTTCCCGGTCGCGGCGAGCCGCTCCTGCGCCGCCGCGGAGAGGTCGGTCAGCTGCAGCCGCAGCTCGCGCTGTCCGAGCAGCTCGGCGAGGGTGCCCGATGCGGCGAGCCGTCCCCGGTCGAGGATGACCACCCGGTCGCAGACCCGCTCGACCTCGCCGATCAGGTGCGAGTTGAGCAGCACCGCGACAGCGCGCGACTTCAGTTCCAGCACGATGTCGCGCACGTCGACGCGGCCGATCGGATCCAGCGCGCTGGTGGGTTCGTCCAGGATCACGAGCTCGGGCCGGGCGACCAGGGCGACCGCCAGCCCGAGGCGCTGCTGCATGCCCTTCGAGAAGCCACCCACGCGATCGGCGGCGCGTTCGGCCAGGCCGACGAGGGACAGGCAGGCGCGCTGCTCCTGCGCGGGCACGCCGACCCCCGCCAGCCGGACGTGGAGCGCCAGCACCTCCGCCGCGCTCAGCCACGGCTGGTACCGAAACAGCTCCGGCAGGTAGCCGACACGGGCGCGCGCGGCCGGATCGGCCGCAGGTCGCCCGAGGAGCATCACCTCTCCGGCATCGGGGTGGACCAGGCCGAGGAGCATCTTGATCACTGTCGTCTTGCCGGCTCCGTTCGGACCGAGCAGCCCGACGACCTCGCCGCGGCCCACCTCCAGGGACACGTCGTCGACTGCCGGTCGCCGGCCGTACCGCTTGCGCAGGCCCGAGCACCAGACGGCGGGCGCGGATGGCAAATCGGCGACCACGAGCGCCGCCGCCCGCGGTGCGGCGTCGGTCCCGACGGCGGTCGGGTCGGCGGCCACGGTCAGAGGTCCCGGGCGATCGACAGGACCTCGTCGGCGTCCAGCGCACCGGCGACAGCGGTCACCACTGCGTCGTCTACCCACACGACGGCCGCCAACGTCCGGTCACGGGTGGCGAGAACGGTCGCCGACAGCCCGTTGACCTGCGCCGACGACGTCGTGATCTCGTCGGCGGGCACGGGCAGCGGCAGGGTCGCGCCGTCCGCGGTGAACGTGCGCAGCTGCGCCGCGACGTCCTCGGGCAGGCCCGGCAGCGACAGCAGGTAGTCGCGTACGGTCTCGAACGGGACGCCGGACGAAACCGCCGACGGTGCGACGGCGCGGCCGACGACGAGGGCGGGCAGCCCGGCCGAGGACGACCAGACCTGGGCCACGCCGGGGCCGGCCGTCAGCCGCACCTGACTGCCGTCAAGGCCGCGCGGGGCAGGCGGCAAGGTCTTCCCGGCCTTGGCGGCGGTCTGGGCAGCGCGGTCGGTCGAAAACGTGAAGCTGGCGCTCACCTCGCCGCCCACCTGGTACTCCGGCTCGCCGCTGATCCCGCGCGGCAGCGCGGTCACCTCCGGCACGTCCAGACCGGTCTGCGCTGCCGCGGCGCCCGCGTCGCGGACCCGGTGCAGATCGACCTCTCCCGTCACCACGAGATCACCGTATGCGCTCAGGTCGGGCAGGGCGATGAGATCGGCGGTACTGAGACTGACCGCAGCGACCTGTTCGGTCCGGAAGATCTGCAGCCAGCCGCTGGCGGCAGCGGCGCCGGCTCCGGTCAGGACGACGGCGGCGGCGAGAGCCGCTACGGCGGGACGGCGCACAACCGCGCGAAACCGACCGCCACGGGGCGGCGCCGCCGCCCGCTGCGGTCCCGCGGCGGGCGCAGCCGTCGACAGGCGCCGCCACGCGGCGGCGACGTCGACGTCTGCGCAGCCGTCGGTCGTGAGCGCCGCGTCGACGAGGGCGGCGTCCTCGCGCGTAGCGGTCAGCCCGCGCAGGCACCGCGGGCAGCCGGCGACGTGCCGGCGGTCACGGTCGGCCACCCCGGCGGGCTCGTCGAGCAGCCGGCGCAGCACGCCTTCAGTCGGATGACGCATGACGGTTGCACTCCTTGCGCAGGGCGGACTCGGCGCGCCGCACGGTGGTGCCGACGCTGCCGGGGGATACGTCGAGCGCCGCGGCGACGTCGCCGTAGCTCAGGCCGCTGTGGCGCAGCACGAGGGCGACGGCCTGCTTGTGGGGCAGCCGCGCGAGCGCCGCGCGCACGCGGCTGCGCTCGTCGAGCGTGACCACCGCGTCAGCCACGTCGGTTACGACGGCGTCGTGCGCCGCGGCAGCGGTCTGCTCCCGCGACGCGCGACGGCGCCCCGAGCGCAGCAGGTTCAGCGCGGTGTGGGCGGCGGCGACGCAGAGCCAGCCGCGGACCTCGCCGGCCGGCACCGTCGAGCGCCCGAACGAGAGGAACACGTCCTGTGCGACGTCCTCGGCCTGGTCGCGCGAGCCCAGTATTCGGGCGGCCACGCCGACCACCAGCCGATAGTCGCGGCGGAAGATCTCCTCCAGGTCGGCGCGCACAGCACCGCGGACCGAACCGGACGATGCCACGCGCTCCTTCCTCTCGCCCCGCCGCCCCGCGGCACCGGCGAGCCCGCCGGGCGCCGCCAGGACGGCCGCGGCCGCCGCTGCTCCGTGCCCGATCAGGTCCATGTCTCTACAGCACCGCCGAGCTCATGAACGTGACATCGCGCGGTGAGGAGGCCGAGCATGCGCAGGCGCCGCCCGCAGCGCACACGCATCGCTCTTCTGGGGTCACGGGACCTGCGCGCACCGCCGCAACGCTACCCGCGCGCTGTCGGCATGCGGTGCGGAAACGATGCGGATCTCGTGGACGTCCGCTCGACGAGCGCCCTCCTCATCCAGGCGAAGGCGATCGAGGCCGCCGACGCCCGGTCACGGGCGCCGCGACCGCGAGCGGAACGTCAGCCGGCGTGGGTGCCGCAGCCGCCACCGCCGCAGCAGCCCTGCTGCGCCATCGCGGCGCCGATGTCGCGCTGGAAGCGACGCTGGCCGGAGGCCATGTTCGGCGTCAGGAAGGTAGAGAGCAGGCGCTCGGTCTCCTCGTTGCCACAGGTCGGGCAGGCGGGCGGCGGTGCATCGGAGCGGACGAGCTCGTCGAACTTCTCGTCGCAGGTCACGCAGGCGAAGTCATAGATCGGCACGGGCAGATCGTGGTCGTCGCGGGGGCCGCTGTCAAGGAGCGCGACGGCGCTCCTATAGTGGTTGTGCAGGCGCTTCGCCCCCCACAGGCGGCGCCGCGCGGATGCGCTTGCTCCATCCGCCGCAACGGTTGACTGGCCGCGTGTCCGATCGCGAACGGCGGGACTTCTGCCGACAAGACCAGACCAGCATCACGCGACGCGTGATGAACGCCACACAGGACGACACAGGGCCGCGATGCGAGATCACGACGACACGATGCGCTATTCACTGCAGCTGGACATCCCCGAGCGCGACACCGCGCTCGGCAACCGGCGCGCGGTCGAGCTGCTGCGCAGCGAGTTCGCGCTTGCGCTGAACGCCTCCTACTTCATGGCGCTGAGCGCCGGCGACATGCGGATCGGCACGATCTGGCGCTCGTCCCCGCGGGAGGGGATCACGCGCTATGGCGTCGAGCTGCTGCTCGACGAGCGCTCGCCGTCGGCGACCGACGAGCAGGTCGCGGAGCTGCTGCAGCGCGAGTTCGCGCGCGCCCAGAACGCATCGCACTTCATCCGCATTGCGGCCGCGGACTTCGGCGTCACGCTGGCCGAGCGCGGGCCTCTCGCCGGCACGCACGCGTCGCAGCGCGCGGCGTGACCCACCGCAGTGCCTACTGGTCGGCCGCCTGGTAGGCGCGCGGATCGCTGTCGTCGATCTCGAGGATGCACTCCGGTGTGCAGCCAAGCGGCAGCAGCAGCTGCTCGCCGGTCCACCACCAGGCCTCGACGCGCTCGACCGTTGCGTCGGGCACGTCGAGCGTGAACACGACGCAGGCGTCGGCGCCGAGCGTGATCGCCCGGTCGTAGGCGTAGTCGCGCGCGAGCGCGATGTTCGGGGCAACGTACGTGCCGGGCCGCAGACCCTCCGCCTTGATTCCCTCGAGGCAGTCGACGGTTGTGCCGTGGTAGACGATCATCTGCCTGCGCAGTGTGGCGCATACCCGGTCGGGAACCCGGCGCGCACGCGCGGTGTAGCAGCGGTATGCATACGCGAACGCCTACGACCGGCGGCGGTCCTTGCGACCATCGGCCTGCTCGCGCTGCCCGCCGCGGCGCCCGCCGGGGGCTGGGCGACGGTGCAGCTCAGCTCGACCCCCGACGGCCTCGCGCCGGGCGCGACCTGGAGCGTCGACGTCGAGGTCCTGCAGCACGGCCGCACGCCGCTGAGCGACGTCCGCCCGACGGTCACGATCACGTCCGGCGACGTCTCGCGCACGTTCGCCTCCAAGCCGACCGCCGAGTCCGGCGTCCACCGCGCGAACGTCCGCTTCTCGCGGGCGGGGACGTGGCACTACGTCGTCGACGACGGCTTCACGATGCGCCACACCTACCCGCCGGTGCAGATCCGAGCCGGCGCCGGTCCGCCGGCCGGCAGCGGCGGCGCGATCGCCTACGAACGGCTCGCGCTCGCCGCGCTCGCAGGCCTCGCCGCAGCCGGGCTCGCGCTGCTGGCGCGCCGGCGAGGGCGC
>CADCVQ010000095.1 GCA_902806175.1 uncultured Solirubrobacteraceae bacterium | reverse complement strand
GCCCGACCGCCAGCAGGACGTCGGCGTGGACGGTGCGGCACGCGCCCAGCAGCGGCGTCGTGCCGTGCTCGCGCGCGAACTCGTCGACCGACTCGCACCACTCCGCCGCGCGCTCCCACTCGCCGGCGCTCGTGCACGCCATGATGAGGTTGCAGTAGGCCTCGGCGAGCGTGTGGACGTTGCGAACGCGGCCTGCCGAGGCGGCGGCCATGGCCTCCTCGAGCAGCGCCATCCCGTGCTCCGTGCGCCCGGCGCTGACCTCCGTGCGCCCGAGCAGGCTGAGCGCGAAGACCTCCAGGTCACCGGCGTCGGCGCCGCGCGCGATCGTCATCGCGCGGCGCGCGTGCTCGCCGCGCTCCTCGACGCTCTGCGCGTGGCGCGACCGCTCGACGGCGACCCAGCCCTGTCCGACGCACGGCCCCGCGCCCTCGACCGCGCGCTCGGCGCGAAACAGCCACCCGCGCGCCGCCGACGCGCGCCCGCCGATGAGGTGCTGGTGTGACACCCACACCGCGATGCGCGCGGCGTCGTCGCACCGGCGGTCGCGCACGTACAGATCGAACGCCCGCTCGCGAGCGGCGATGCCCTCCTTCACGTCGGCGAGAAACCAGAGCGCGAGGCCGAGCCCGTCGAGCGCGTAGGGCGTCTCCTCGTCGGCGAGCGCCGCCTCGAAGGCCGCACGCGCCGCCTCCCATCGCGCCCCCTCGAGCGCCTGCCAACCCTGCGCGAGGGGGCCACCGGCGAGACCTTCTTGCATGTGGGCGAGTATCCCACCTGCCGTGCGCCGGCTGGGTTTGCTCAGGGGAGGCGGCCAGCAGCGTCGACTTCGGGTTTGGGGCCGACAGCGGTGATCCTCGCCGGCCGCCAGCGCCAGAGCCACCAACGATCACGGGCCGCCCCCGTAGTGACCCCGCCCCCCCGCTACTTCAGCACTCCGAAACCGCGCTCCAGAGCTACCTCGCCGGCAGCGTCTTCGCGCCGGTGAGGAACTGCAGGCGACGGGCGCGCATCTGCAGCGGCCCCCCGCTCACGACTTTGCGCGGCAGATGCATCGCGAACGGGCGCCTGAAGTCGGTGGTCGTGGCGTTGATGATGGGGAAGTACCCCGGCGTAGCGGGCGACAGGTCGGGATGGAGGACCCACACGGTCGTGGGCGCACTGCAGGGCTGCGAGGTGAGCCCCTCGTTCTGGAACGCGACGCGAGCCCGGCCCACGCACAGGTCAGTCTCGAACCCGAACGGCGCGCCACGGCGCCCAGCATCTTCCTCCTGATCGACGGTACCTGCGTGGACGATGAGCTCATGACGGATCTCCTTTCAGAAGATTTGGCGTGTTGTCGTTGGCGACGCCGCAAGCCTGCTCATCGCGTCTGCCCATCGCGCCCGTGTCCCCCCTGGCCTGCTCCTGATCCCGTGGTCGCGGTCGAGCGCGCAGGTCGTCGGTGGTCTCCTCCCACCGCTCATCGCTGTAGTGCTGGGCGTCTCACACTCCGGTGGCGCATCCCGCCCCGGACGGCCCTTGGCCGATGAGTTCCGGGCGGGCGGGCAGTCGTGCATCAGGGTCCACACGAAACGAGGAGGCAGCATGGCGAAGGTGACGTACTCGATGGGCGTGTCGCTCGACGGCTACATCAAGGACGCGGACGGCAACTTCGACTGGACGGCGCCGGACGAGGAGCTGCACCGGTACTACAACGAGCAGACGCGGGAGCTCCAGGGGTTTCTCTTCGGCCGTCGCGTCTACGAGGTGATGGAGCCCTACTGGCCCGAGGCGGCCAAGGACGAGACGCTCGGAGAGGTCGAGGCCGAGTTCGCCCGCATCTACGTCGGCATTCCGCGGTTCGTCTTCTCGGACACCCTGCAAGAGGTCCCCGACGGCGTCAAGCTCGTCCGCCGGGCCGAGGCCGTCGCCGAGGTCACGCGACTCAAGGAGGCCGACGGCCGCCCGCTGGGCATCGCCGGGGCCGGGCTCGCGGCGTCGCTCTTCGATCTGATCGACGAGTTCGAGCTGCGGGTCCACCCCGTCCTCGTGGGCGGCGGCACGCCGTACTTCCCGGCCTTGCGCGATCAGGCGGACCTGCGGCTGGTCGGGTCGCGGACGCTGTCCGGCCTCGTGCTGCTGCGCTACGAGCGGGCGGAGGTGGGCTCGTAGCCCACAGCTACGCCACCGCCCGGGCCGCGCTGGTCCGCCGGCGGCGGACTGCCGCGCGGACGCCGCGCCGGCCGGGACCGCGACGCGATCACGGCCTCGCGCAAGGTCGGCGCGCGACCTGGCGCTGCGCTGCGCAGGCGAGCGCTGCGCGTGCTCGCCGTCGAGGACCCCATCCCCCACGCGAGCGTCTCGGGGCGATGGCTGACCAAGCACCCTGAAGACACCTCGGACGAGCCCCTGCGCGAGGCCGAGGCGCTCAGCTCCGGCTCGGACGCGGTTCGCAACTCACGCCTCGATTTGCAGGGAGTTCGCGGGCGGTGTGTGGAGACTTGATTTGAGGGCCTCGAACCTCGTTGCGGTCGCGCTTCGCAGAGAGCTAGAAAACCCCGGCTTCGCGGGGGTCTTCTGGAACTTCTTGGACTATCCGCAGTGGAGACGGCGGGTTGGAGTCCGTGCGACATCGCCGTCGGCGACGGCGATTCCGCGGACTCGCGCGATTGGTTTGCGACTCGAAATCCGGTGGTCAGCAGCCCATGGCGTTTCGCAAGGTGCGGCACGCCTGAGCCATCCGCGGTGGCGAGAGGCCGGCGACGCGCCGCCGGAAGGTGTCTCGCGGAAGCGT
This sequence comes from uncultured Solirubrobacteraceae bacterium, assembly GCA_902806175.1. Lineage (GTDB taxonomy): Bacteria > Actinomycetota > Thermoleophilia > Solirubrobacterales > Solirubrobacteraceae > CADCVQ01. The sequence goes on along the minus strand of CADCVQ010000095.1, from coordinate 20,374 downwards.
GTGGACGTTGTCGAAGTTGACGACGCAATCCGATGGCACCCCGTCCTCAGCCGCCGTCAGCACGAGCTCCGAGACGAGCCCGCGTCGGGTCCGCGTGAGCGCGGCCACGACGACTGACCCAATTCGATCGGCGACGGGATCGCGCGTCAGGACGAGCACCGGGCGGTCGCCTCCGGGCGTCGCTGCGAACCAGATCTCACCGCGCTGCATGTTCCCAATCCGCCCAGTCCTCGGCGGGCCCCCAGTCGGCCACCTCGGACAACGACCGCTCACCTGAGTCCAGCGGCACCCGCGCCCAAGCGTCGGCATCGTGCTCGCCCCCGAGAGCAACGAGGTGACGGTGCAGCGCGTCGCGCAGGATCTCCGAGCGATCGACACCGAGTGCGTCGGCCCAACGCTGCACCTCGGCGGCCTCATCGTCGGGCACACGAAAGCTCAACATTGTCATACATGGAAGCGTACCATGTATGACAGCATTGTCCTGGCGCACCGGTGGTCGTCAGCCCTCGTCCTCGCCAGCGTCGGTTCGGAGAAGGTTCCCTCGGCGCTCTGGGGGACAGTAGAAGTCGAGGTATTCCTCCTGGGCATGAACCCTCGGCATAGCCGCGGGTTCAGTCCAGAGCGGAGTTGATGGGACAACTATCGAACAGTTCGGCGGGCGCAGGGCCACGCTCCTGAGCACTCCTCGATCTCGCTACTCAACCGCTGATCGCCGGCGATTCCGCGGAATCGCCTGCAAACGGTGTCGCCCTTGTCGCGACAGATCCCGCTCGAAATGGGCGGAGTTTGCAGTACGGCCTGGGTTGTCGGTTCATCCTGAACCAGTGGAGACGGCGTGCGAGAATCGGTGCGACGTCCGCCTCGTGAAGTGCGATTCCGCGGAACCGTGCGACTCGATTGCGACTCGATCGGCGGACTCGGGCTACGCCGCGCTCACCGCAGTCGAAGTTCGCCCGTCTCTTTGAATGTCTGCAGTGCTTCTGCGCGCGTGCGCGCGACCTGCTGGACCCGCTCGTAGTGCGCGATGGCAAGGTCCGCGAAGCCCCTGAGGAATTCGCCCACGGACCGATCCCAGTCGATCGCGCCGTTGGCCTCAGCGACGCTCTTGTCGAGCCGGACCTGACCCGTACCGAGGTTCTCTATCCGGAAGGCATCCACGGGCAGGCAATGCAGCGGTGCGTTGCGGACGTAGCCGAACTCCACACGACCTCCGACGTCCCGGTATCCGAACTCAGCGACGATCAGAACGCCGAGATCCCGCGTCAGCAGCCTCAAGAAGTTGGCAACGGAGCAGACTCCACCATCGGCGTACCTCGTCTCATCGAGATCCTTGGTACGCACGTCGATCCCGACAAGAGTGCCGTCGAGCGTGAACGCCGCGTCGTAGATGGTTCGCCGCCCGGGCGGAGGTAGCGCGACCACGTCGAGCCGCGCGCAGATCGCCTCCCACTGATCCAGCACCGCCCTCTCGGCATAAGCACCGAGCGCGCGTGAGTCGGGCTGCCTTTCGAGTCCAGATGCGGCCACCTCAGCCAAGCGCTCGTCGAGCGCGCCGCACACTTCGCGGAGGGTGCGATTCGTGCCTGTGCCCTTCGATGCCACCGGTCGAGCGTACCGACGTAACCGCCCCAGGCGCCGAGTGCGTCCGGGACTCGGGTGGCGCCATCGTCCCCGCCTCTACATGGCCGGGTGTGCCGACGCGCTCAGGGCGCGGACTCCTCCGGCAGCAGCGAGAGCTGTGGATCGGTTGGCACGGGGTTCGTCTTGTCCCACAGCTCAAGCCCGCGGTCGTGCCGCGAGACGAGCAGGATGTCGTAGTAGGGGTTGTCGGTCGGGAAGTTGACCGTGCGCCGTGCAGGCTTCTTGAAGCCGAGGGACATCAGCTGCTCGTCGTAGTGGCGGCGGATGGCGTCGATCGTTGCCCGCGTGTTCGGCCGACCCGCGCTAGGACGGATCAACTCGATCGGCGCGTCGTGCCTGAGGAATCGTCCGGCGATGCCAGGCCGGTGACCGCCGCCGTGATGCGCACCGAGGATCGCGCGCATCAGGCTGTTCACGGGCAGGTTGATGATCAGGTCGATGAACTTGAACTGCGTTGCGAGGTGTTCGATCGTCGACCAGTGCAGATCCTGCGGCCGCGCCGGATCGACATACGCGATCACGAGCGCCCGCGGGTTGAGGATCTGGCCGATCCGGTCAAGATGACCAAGATCATTGGCGTCGCCACGGATGACATCGACGTTGTCTCGCTTTCCGACGCGCGCCGACAGTGCGGCGACGCACTCGGGCGAGAAATCACTGAACGCGTAGTGCGTAAACGGTTTGCGAACGCCGAGGGCCCGCAGGGGTGATCCAAGCTGCTCCTTGCCGGTGCTCTCGTCGAGCAGCCGACCCGGTCCGCTGTAGAGCTCGAGGTATTGCACGCCGTACTTCGCGGCGAACGACTTGCCGATCATCGCCGAGCTGACCGTGTCGATGCCTCGGCTGACGAGGGTGGACTTCTCCGCCGAATGTGGCTTCACGCCTCGGACGAGGAGACCGTCGTCCTTGCTGATCCACATGCGCGCAGCGTCGAGGTCGCGATCGCGCTCGACCTCGCCGGGCAAGAGCGCGCCTTTTGCGTCAGCGGTCAGTTCCTCCGGCGAGAGGACATCGTCCGGACTGAACAGCCGCTTTTCGTCGTGTCTCGCCACAACTCCGTCAGGCCGCTACAGCTGGGGAACCGACGGCAGCGCGCGGCGACACGTGGGTGCACTCGTCGTCATGCGATAACGGCAGCGCGTCGCGTCCCGGGGAGCTCGTCCCAGGTGCGGCCGTCAAGCTCGCGTCCGCCGCTCTTCGGCCGCCGACCGCCCCACTGCTTGAAGAAGTAGGCGACGCCGTCGTCCTGGCAGCGATCGCGTAGATCACGCAGCCACTCGACCTTGACCGAGCGATGCTTTGGTCCGCTCTCGCCCCCGGAGATGAGCCAGTGGATGCCCTTCAGGTCGAGGCCTTCGAGCGGCCCAAGCAGCGGTTCCGCCGAAATGAAACGGATCGCGGCCGGGACGCACCGGAGGAAGTCCGCCCGATGAACGAAGCGACGGTTCTCGATGGACACGCCCATCCATACGTTGTCGGGCCAAGGTAGGTCGGGGGCAAGCTCGGCCAGCCGCTCGTGGCGCTTTGTCAGAACCTGGAACGTGTGGTGTTCGGAGCGCGCCATCACATCGAAGACCTCTGCGATGAAGCTCGCCGGGATGTCCTCGTGGAAGAGGTCGCTCATCGAGTTGACGAAGATCATCCGCGGGCGGGTCCAACGGAGCGGTTGCTCAAGGCGACGCGGCCACAGCCGCAAGTCGAACCCCTGCTCATAGGGGTGACCAGGCGTACCGCGCCAGCGCTCGGCGAATGTCTCGGCGTAGCAGTGGGCGCACCCGGGCGACACCTTGCTGCAACCCGTCACCGGGTTCCATGTCGCTTCAGTCCACTCGATTGCGCTGTTGTCCGCCACGTCGTATGCCTTCTTCGCTGTTGCAGATCGACTGCCTTCCACCGGGCGAGAACATATGTTCGCTCATGGCCCGGCGGAACGATCTACGCGCCACGGCCGCCCTCCTTGGCGTCGTCGCCGACCGGTCGTAGCGGGACGACCCGCGGCCCGTCGGAGGCCCGCTTCAGCCGATTGAGCGCTCCCTGGAACGGCTTCCCGTATCGGCGGATCACGAGGTTCGGGTCGGTGTGGCCGAGCTGGTAGGCGGCGAGCTCGGGTCCGTAGCCGCGGACGACGTAGAAGAAGTGCGCGGTGAAATGCCGCAGCGAGTGCCAGTCGAAGTCGACGAGCTCGCGCCGCCGGGCTTCGCTCAGCTTGCCCCACCAAAGCGCGCGGACCGGCGTCCACAGCGACTGGTGGTTCCCCTCCGTCAGCGGCTGGCCGCGCTTCGCGTACCAGACGCGCTCGTGCTTGGCCTGTCAGGGGATCGTCCGGATCGCGTCCCACGCCTCGGGCAGAAGCAGGACCGTGCGCGGCTTCGAGAACTTCGTGACACGCAGGTCGACCTCGCGCTCGCGCGGCCGGAGGTCGCGGTGCTCGAGGTTGAGTCCCTCGTTGAGCCGGCACCCGATGTAGCCCGTCGGAGAATGAACGAGCGGGACACCTGGCCGTACGCAGTGCCGAGAACGAGAACCGCAGCGTCCGCGAGATCGTGCAGTTCCTCCTCGGTGATCGTCGGGTGCTGCGACCGGCCGCGTGCCTGCTCCAGCTGGAGGTTCGCGAACGGGTTCGCGTCGATGAGTCCGTCGTCGACGGCGTCGGAGAACATGTTCCGCACGACGACTGCGGACCGCGGACGAGCGTTTGCGAACTTCCGAGCCATCGGGCGGTCGACGTCGGCGAGCCTGACGCCGCGGAACTCCCGCACGAACGGCTTGAGCTCGTCGCGGTAGCCGCGCAGCGTCTTGTCGCTCTTGCGCTGACCACGTGTCGGTCCGTGCTTGACGATCGGGTAGTCATCCGGCCAGCGCGCCGCGAACTCGTCGCACGTCTCGACGCTCTTGCGGTTCCGGCGACGCTCGTGAGCATCGGCCTCGGCCCGCTCAGCAGCGCGACGCGCCGCGCGCTTGCCGCCGTGTTCGCCCCACCGGAAAGTGCCGACGTGCTCGTAGCGGCCACGGCCTCGGTGCACCTTCACGTAGAAAGCCTCGCCGCGCTCCACGATCGCCATCAGCCCGCTCTCCTCTCGGCTCGCCACGCCTCGACTTCCGAGAAACGGAATCTACGCCTGCCGAACGGCGTCGTGAACGAGGGCAGCGGGCGTAGTCCGCGCGGACGCGTGTATCCGGGGTCGTTGTACCGCTCGATCGTCTTGGTCGAACAGCGCCACATTCGGACGAGGTCGCGCTTCGTCAGCTCAGGGTCGAAGTCCGCGCGGATCGGGAACGGGACGAGCTGAGCGACGTGCGTGTTCGTTGTTGGTGGTCATGGCCCTCTACCCATGAAGAGCCGCGAGCGCCGAAGTTGGCCCCCTCGGGTTCGCCCGATCGCCGGGATGTCCCCGGCCGCGCGGCGCGGCGAGCGCCTGGGGCAGCCGGCCGCGGAGCGAGCTGTTCAGTCGGACGAGGGCGAAGGACTGCCGCCGGAACCGTGCGACGGCGAGCGAGCGCATCGGAGGTCCGTTCACCACCAGGAGGGCCATCCACTCGACGACGACCTCGCTCCCCACACCCGACGCTGTGCTCTTTACCTCCCCTTCCTCACCTCTCCCGGGCATGGCCGATCACTTCCTTCTGCTCGTCTCCGTCCTCTTGCTCGTCCGCCAACTCAACCGCTACCGCTTGCCGCCGCCCCGCCCCCGGCTCCCCGCTTCACGCCTGGGCTCCCCTGCCATTTCTATTAGGCACGTCGAGGAAGGGGGGCAGCGCGAAGCGGTGGACCCCCCTTCCTCGTTAAGCCCAGGCGTGACGCTGCCGATCGCTTCGTCGCGGGGCGGCGGCCTGTTCGTCTCCTAAGCCGAACAACAAGGGGCGAACCCCTAGAAACGAACACCCAGAGACGAACACCGAGGACCCTCGAAACGAATACGCCGGCGACGACGCCCGGAGCGGACGGTGCTTACGTCTGAGATCAACCCGTGGAGATCAACCAGTGGACTTCAACGGGTGGAGATCAACGGCGGCGCGGGCCCTACGCCGGCGCGCCCGAGAAGGTCCTGACGACCTCGATCGGACCCACGATGTGCGCGCAGAACTCGTCGAGTTCGTCCGCCGGCACCCACAGCTCCCGCAGGTCCCGTCCGCCGACGGCGTGCGCCGGGTAGCGCCGCAGGAAGTCGGAACGCACCGCGAATCTCGTCACGTGCCCGCGCCGGCCATCCTTGGCGTTCCACTCGCGCGCGATGCGCTCGGCGTACGCCTCCGACAAGACGGGATAGAAGATCGGCTGCTCGGGCAGTCGCTCGGGGAACCTCGAGAAGCCTGTCTGCTCGATGAGGGCCAGCTCGTTGTCACCGACGGGCCGGTAGAGCGTCGTCGTCGCGCCGGGATCGTCGAGATCGCCTGCCAGCTCCGGTCCTGGGAAGCGCGGCACACGATCGAGGAACTCCTCGGTCTCCCGTGGCCGCGTGGCGGCTTGGAAGCGCTCGTCCAGCGGTGATATCTGCGCCTTCACCCATGCTCTGACGGCAGGAGCGCTGTCGAGCACGGACTGAAGCATGGCCCGAACGTGGAGGTCGTTGAAGTACTCGTAGATGCTCCAGTCGTAGCCCGCCTCGATCTGTTCGACGAGCTCGCGCCAACCACGGATCAGGCCGTTGAGCGTCGGACGGTACGAGCGCGCCTCAGCGAGCGAATCGAGCACCGCCGATAGCTCGGCCATCTGCTCCGCGCTCGGGTAACTGTCCTCCTCGCTCATCAGTCCCGTCGCCCTCTCAGCAACGCTATGCGCGCCGTTCTTTCGAGAGCGCTCGATCGGCGCGCTTCAGGTTCTCTCTGGCAGCGCGGCTCACGACACCGTTGGCGCGATCAGTCAGCCGTGCGAGCTTGTCGCGCGCGGCCTCGTTCCCTACCGCGCGCCGCAATGCGGACCCGGCCACGAGCGCCACGTCCGGATCCTCCAGACCGTGCACGAGGATCTTCAGAGCACGGTCCGTCTTGACTCGCCAGAGAATGTCGAAGAGCTGGGCCCGACCATGCCCGGGAGGTCTGTCGGCGGCAAGCTCAACCAGCGCCGGGTATTGCTCCTTCGTCGCGACGGCCTGGAGCGTGTCGCCGATGACCCACTGGAGGTCCTCGCCTGCGACGCGAAAAGCTTCGATCAGCGGCTGCGTCGCGACGCCGCGGGCGGCCTTCGTCTTGAGGTGGCGGACGATTGCTTCCTTCACCCGCGCGTCATGGATCTCAGGCAACCAGTGCAGCAGGATCGGCGTTGCAGCAGCCGCGTCGAACCGTGCTGGCTCGAGGACCCCGGGGTACGGCCGATTCACAAACGTGCCGCATCGTCCGTGCTGATCCCGGCACGTTCGAGCTCGTCCAAGAGCGGGGCCGCCGCTTGTCGAAACGCCGTTGCGCGCTCCTGAAGCCTCCGGTCTTGCTCGGCACGCTGCGCGACCCACTCGGGGTTGGCCTCCAGTTCGGCCATCAGCTCTTCCGCGGTTACCGGTCCACGGCGCTTCTTCACGGCGCCTACGTATCACGCCTTGGTCGCGCCGTCAGGGCAGCGGGTGCAACAGCGCGCATCGACCGACCTCCACGCCCCGTCGTCCCAGCCGGCTGCGACTCGCCTGCGACTGGCTTCGCGAGCCGATCCGCGACTCGCCTGCAACTAGATCGCCGGCGATTCCGCGGAATCGCCTGCAAACGATGTCGCCCTTGTCGCAACAGATCCCGCTCGAAATGAGCGGGATTTGCAGGTACGTCCTGGATTGTCGGTTCATCCTGAACCAGTGGAGACGGCGGGAATCGAACCCGCGTCCGCGATCGCGTGACGGTGACGTCTACGAGCGTATCCGGCGCTCTGTTCTCGCCCGCAGGTCGCCTCGCCGGCGGGGTTCCTGAGGGCCAGCTCCCTGAAGTGTCCCCGGTTCGGCGGGAGCGGACCTCCCCGGGTGATCCGGCATTTGATTCCGAGGATCCCAGCGGCCGGCTGGCCGGGCTCAGAACCTCACTCGCCTAGTTTGAGCTAGACAGCGAGGGCGTACTCGTGAGAGTCCGCACGTATGGTTTTGCCAGGTGTTTTGCGAGGCCTCCTGGCACCTCGGCTCGCAACCACCGTCACGAAGTCGACCACGTCGAAGCCATGTCGTCCCCGTGTCGGTACACCCTGGAGTCTAGCGGTCGGCCGAGTTCTACGGGGCGGGCGCCGCGGGCGGCGGCGCCGGTGCCGGCGTCGTCGCGGCCGGCGGGGCCGTCGTCGTCTCGGCCGGCGGGACGGTCGTCGTCTCGGCCGGCGGCACGGTGGTCGTCTCGACCCGCGGGACGCTGACGGTCGGTGCCGCCGGAGCGCTCTCGTCCTCCTGCGGCGTGGTCGTCGTGGTCGTCGTCCCCGGCTCGGAGGACTTCTTCTGCCCGCCGAAGAACGTCGTCTGGCGGTCGCCGCCCGACGCCGCCGTGCCGGCGACGAACTCCGGCACCGTGATGATCACCGCGGCGATCAGGAAGCCGAGCAGGCCGGTGATGACGGCCGTCCTCCAGGCATGGCGCGAGCCCGCGCGCGACCGGCCCGGGATCTCCCCGTGCTGGGCGACCCGCACGCCCTCGGCCGCGTACGGCCGCGCCGGGTCGTAGGGCTGGACCGGGTCGTAGGGCTGGACGGGGTCATAGGGCTGCACCGGGTCACCGGGCTGCACGGCGTCGTAGGGCTCGCCGGGGCGGGTCGCGCTGCGCACGACGCCACGCACCGGCACCGCCCGCGTGACGACCTCCGCCGGCTTGGCCAGCGCCTCCTTGACGAGCGCGACGATCACCGGCGTGATCGCCGCCGACGCGAGCGTTCCCGGCGCCCAGATCTCGGACGTCACGTAGGCCGCGCACGCAGAGGCGACGGCCGTGATGGCGAGCGTCTTGACGTCGAGCCCGCCACTGCTGGATGTGTTCGAAGCGCTCACGACGTGGTCGGCTGCCCACCCGCGAGCACAGCTATGCGTGAAGAAGACAGACGCTTAACGTAGTGCGACGCGGTTCCGGGGCCGCTTGAGGAACCCTCGACCAGGTCGCGCTCCGAAGAGGCGCCCCGGCGTCTGGGTGGCGCGGCCTCACACCTCGGTGGCCTCGCTCTTTGCGGCTCCAGTTCCGCGTCGCAGGAGCAAGATAAATCGCGCCTCGATCGCAGTGCAAGAGCCGAACCGCACAAACCTCGCAATCTGCGTGAAATATCCTCCCCGCGCATGACCGTCGAAGATGTCTCCTGGGACCTTTCACCACTCGTCCACGGCGAAGGCGACGCCGGCGCGGACCGCCTCGTCGACGAGGCCGCCGACCGCGCGCAGGCGTTCGCCCGAACCTACGCCGGCCGCGTAGCCGAGCTGACCGCGCCGCAGTTCGCCGCGGCGGTGAGCGAGCTGCAGGAGATCTCCGAGCTCGCCTCGCGCTCTGGTCACTACGCGATGCTGCGCTTCAGCGTCGACACCGCCGATCCCCAGATCGGCGCGCTCATGCAGCGCATGCAGGAGAAGAGCACGGCGATCGAGACCCAGCTGCTGTTCTTCGAGCTCGAGTGGGCGGCGCTCGAGGACGACCGCGCCGACGAGCTGCTGGCGGCCGACGGCATCGAGACCGCGCGCCACTTCCTGCGCTCGGCGCGCCGCTACCGCCCCCACCTGCTCTCCGAGCCCGAGGAGAAGATCCTCGCCGAGAAGTCGATCTCCGGCGGTGCCGCGTGGTCGCGCCTGTTCAGCGAGCAGGTCTCGGCACTGCAGGTCGCGCTGCCCGACAGCGACGAGCCCGTGCCGCTGGACGCCGCGCTCGCGCGGCTCATGTCACCCGACCGCGAGGTGCGCCGCACGAGCGCCGAGGCCGTCACGGCCGCGCTTGCGCCCGGCCTGCGCACGCGCGCGTACATCTTCAACACGCTGCTGCACGACAAGGCCGTCGACGACCGCCTGCGCCACTACGACAGTTGGCTCGCCGCACGCAACCTCGCAAACGAGGCCTCCGACGAGTCCGTCCAGGCGCTGCTCAGCGCGGTCCGCAATCGCTATGAGATCGCGCGCCGCTGGTATCGCCTCAAGGCGCAGCTGCTGGGCATCGACAAGCTCGCCGACTACGACCGCATGGCGGCCGTCACGCAGGACGACGAGCCCGTCGACTGGGACGACGCCAAGGAGCTCGTGCTCGCCTCCTACGCCGAGTTCACGCCCGAGCTCGGCGACCCGGCGCGCGCGTTCTTCGACGAGCAGCGCATCGACGCCCCGCCGCGGCCGGCCAAGCGCGGCGGCGCGTTCGCCGCCTACACCGTCCCTTCCGAGCACCCCTACCTGATGCTCAACTACACGGCCAAGCGCCGCGACGTGCTCGTCCTCGCCCATGAGATGGGCCACGGGCTGCACGCCGAGCTCGCCCGCCCGCGCGGCGTGCTCGAGCAGGGCACGCCGCTGACGCTCGCCGAGACCGCGTCGGTGTTCGGCGAGACGCTCGTCTTCGGGCGCCTGCTCGACCAGGCGCCGACGCCCGAGTCGCGCCTGTCGCTGCTGGCGGAGTCGATCGAGGGCTCGATCGCGACCGTCTTTCGCCAGACGGCGATGAACCGCTTCGAGGACCTCGTCCACACCGGCCGGCGACAGGAGGGCGAGCTCGCCGTCGAGCGCCTCAACGAACTGTGGGCGCAGTCGCAGGAGGAGATGCTCGCCGACAGCGTGCAGCTCACCGACGGCTACCGCTCATGGTGGTCCTACGTGCCGCACTTCATCGCGACGCCCGGCTACGTCTACGCCTACGCCTACGGCCAGCTGCTGGCGCTGTCGATCTACAAGCGCTACGTCGACGAGGGCGAGTCGTTCGTGCCGAGCTACCTGGAGCTGTTGCGCGCCGGCGGCTCGCGCAGCCCCGAGGAGCTCGGCCAGATGGTCGGCATCGACCTCGCCGATCCCGGCTTCTGGGACAGCGGCCTGGACCTCGTCGAGGCGCAGCTCGAGGAGGCCGAGGCGGCCGCGCACGAGGCGCTGGCGAGCACGTAGCGCGCCGTCGGCGTCAGCCCTGCTTCTCGTAGGGCTTGTAGCGGTTGTGCAGCATCAGGTCATTGCCGTCGGGGTCGCTGAACAGCGCCATGTGGCAGACGCCCGTGTCGAAGGTGGGGGCGTTGAAGACGACCCCCTTCTCCTCGAGCTCGGCGCGCGCCGCCGCCACGTCGTCGACGTGGAAGACGAGGTGCGCGTTCTTCTGCGGCGCGAAGGTGATGCCCTGCTTCTCGGGCTCCCAGATGCCGAAGCACGTCGGCCCGACCCAGAAGTCGAAGCGGGCGTTCTCGTCGGGCTGCAGCCCGAGCGTGTCGATGTAGAAGCTGCGGGCCCGCTCGGGGTCCTGGGTGGGAACGGCGACGAAGTCGACCTTGCTGATCAAAGGACTCATGCGCCCGTAGTTCCCCCGGCGTCGAGGATCACTCCTCGGCGCCCAGGCGCGGTTGGCGCGTGCGCTTGGCCAGGCCTTTACCGCGCGTTGTCACAATGGATGGCGATGAGTCAGCACTGGCCCGCACCGCCCGGACTTCGCCCCGCCCCCTCCTCCCCCGCCGAGGAGCCCGTCCCCGGCGCGCCCCTCCCGCCCGCGCCCGCGCGCGAGCCCGACGAGCGGCCCTTGTGGCGGCGCAGCCTGTCGCTGCTGGCGGTCATCGGCCTGCTCGCACTGAAGTGGGGCAAGGCGGCGCTGCTGCTGCTGCCGAAGGCCAAGGTGCTGACGACCTCGGGCACGATGCTCATCTCGATCGCCGCCTACAGCCTGATCTGGGGCTGGAAGTTCGCCCTGGGCTTCGTGCTGCTGCTGTTCGTGCACGAGATGGGCCACGTCATCCAGCTGCGCCGCGAGGGGATCGAGGCGAGCGCGCCGATGTTCATCCCGTTTCTCGGTGCCGCCGTGATGGCCAAGTCGCTCGGCGACGACGCCACCGCCGAAGCGCGCGTCGGGCTGGCGGGACCGATCCTCGGCACGCTCGGCTGCCTCGCGCTGCTGCCGATCGCGTTCTCGACGGGCGACGACTTCTGGTACGCGCTGATCTTCACCGGCCTGTTCTTGAACCTCTTCAACCTGCTGCCGGTGGTGCCGCTCGACGGCGGCCGCGCGATGGCGGCGCTGTCGCCGTGGATGTGGTTCGTCGGCCTCTTCGCGATGCTCGTGCTGACGTTCGTCTATCCCAATCCGGTCATCATCCTGATCCTGCTGCTGGCGGCGTACGAGACCTACAAGCGCTGGAAGGCACGCCGGGCCGGTGACGAGAAGGTGCTCGCGTACTACCGCGTCAAGCCGGCGCACCGGCTCGCGGTCTTCGCCGTCTACATCGGGCTGATCGTCGTCTGCGCCGTCGGGATGGGCTTGACGTTCGTCGAGCGCGACATCCCGTCGTAGCGGGTCGCGCCGCCTGGCGAGTTACTAGGGTGTCGCGATGGCCGACATCACGGTCGAGCGACTGACCAAGCGATACGGAGAGACGCTCGCGGTCGACGACCTGTCCTTCACGGTCGACGCCGGGCGCGTGACCGGCTTTCTGGGGCCCAACGGCGCCGGCAAGTCGACGACCCTGCGCGCGCTGCTCGGCCTCGTGCGCCCGACGCACGGCCGCGCGCTCGTCATGGGCAAGCCCTTCCACGAGCTGAAGGATCCGGTACGGGCGGTCGGTGCAGCGCTGGATGCGCACGACGTGCATCCGGGACGCTCCGGGCGCGGTCACCTGCGCACGATCGCCGCGGCGGCAGGGCTGCCGAACTCGCGCGTCGACGAGGTGCTCGACATGGTCGAGCTGACGCCCGCGCGCGACCGCCGCGTCAAGGGCTACTCGATGGGCATGCGCCAGCGCCTGGCGCTCGCCGCAGCGCTGCTCGGCGACCCGCGGATCCTCATGCTCGACGAGCCCGCCAACGGACTGGACCCCCAGGGGATGCGCTGGCTGCGCGACATCCTCGTCAGCCTCGCCGGCGAGGGCCGCGCGGTGCTGATCTCCAGCCACGTGCTGTCGGAGGTCGAGCAGACGGTCGACAGCGTCGTCGTGATCGGTGCGGGCCGGCTGGTCATGCAGGGGATGCTCGGCGAGCTCGTCAAGGGCGACCGCCGGCCGGCGCTCGTGCGCTCGCCGCGCGCCGACGACCTGCGCGACCTGCTCGAGGCAGCGGGCGCGAGCGTCGCGCGGGACGGGCGCGCGGACTCGATGCACGTCCACAACGCGTCGCTGGAGGAGATCGGCACGCTGGCCGCCGAGCACGGCATCCCGATCTTCGAGCTCACGCACGAGGTGACGACGCTCGAGGACCGCTTCCTCGAGCTCACCGGCGAAGGCGGCAACGTGCGGTGAGGGTGCTGAAGTCCGAATGGCTGAAGCTCGTGTCGGTGCGCACGACCTGGTATCTGATCGGCGCGATGGTCCTCCTCGAGGGCCTGACGGCGGGGCTCACGACCGGCCTCGGCGACGTCGACGACCTGCGCAAGGGCAACGTCTCGACGTTCGTCATCGGCACGCACCTCGCGACGGTGTTCATGTTCACGCTCGGGGCGCTGCTGTCGACGAACGAGTACCGCCACGGGACCGCGAACTCGACGTTCGTCGTCACGCCCAAGCGCGAGCGCGTGATCCTCGCCAAGCTCGTCGTCGGCCTGGCGATCGGGATCGCGGGCGCGCTGCTGTACATCGCCGTCCATGCCGGGCTCGGGCTGTCGATCCTCGCCTCGCGCGGCGTCGACGTCGACTCCGACCTCGTGGTCAACGGCTACGTCGGGGTGGGCGTCGGGCTCGTGCTCGGCTGCCTGTTCGGCGTTGCCCTGGGCGCACTGCTGCGCAACCAGGTGCTGACGATCATCGTCGGCCTCGTGCTGTTCCTGCTCGCCGGCACGGTCGCGCTGTTCATCGGCAACGACGTCGGGCAGTACTTCCCCGGCGAGGCGCTGTTGGCGCTGCAGAACGACCCACGCGTCGACCTGCTGAGCCAGACCTACGGCGGCCTCGTCCTCGCGGGGTATTGCGTTGCGCTGGGGATCGCCGGCGCCGTGCTCACGCGCGAGCGCGAGATCGCGTAGGCGCTCAGGCGGACAGCTGCGCCGTGTACGCGTCCAGCCGCTCGGCCAGCTCGCCGGGACGGCTGAGCGCGACGAGGTGCCCGCCTGGCATCTCGTCGGGCGCGAAGCCGAGGCGCTCGCGCACGACGCGGCGCTGCATCTCGAGCGGGAAGAAGCGGTCGTCACGGCGTGCAGGACGCGCGTCGGCACGTCGGGCCAGGCATCCAGCGGCCAGGGCGGCCGGGCGAAGGGCGTCCCGGATTGATCGGGCGCACCCAGCGCGATCGCCGCGGCGGTCACCTGCGGCGGCACGTCATGAAAGAAAGGGCACACGATCGGCCCCGTGAACCCGCCCATCGACTGCGCGACGACGACGAGCCCGGTCCTGTCGCCGATCGCGTCGACGACGGTGTCGGCGTACTCCCCGAAGCCTCGTCACGGAGGGCAGCGCAGGGGTTCGGCGAGTGCGACGCGCGCGGCGGTCGTGGCGCTTATGCAGCGCCATAGGCAGCAAACGCGCACGACCAACTCAGCAAACCGGGCGCGGAGTCGATCGTGGCGCCGATGCAGCGCCATACGCAGCAACCGCGCCACGACCACCCAGCTTCAGCGCCGGACCTCCCGCAGCGCCCGGTCCATGTCGCGCTTGGACTCGCGCTCCTTGATCGACTGGCGCTTGTCGAACTGGTCCTTGCCCTTGGCGACCGCGATCTCGACCTTCGCCCGTCCGTCGCTGAAGTAGATCCGCGTCGGGACGAGCGTCAGCCCCTTCTCCTTGACCTGCGCGGCGAGCTTGTCGATCTGGCGGCGGTGTGCGAGCAGGCGCCGATCGCGCTCGGGCTCGTGATTGGCGCGCGCGGCGGGACCGTAGGGCGGGATGTGGACGTTGTGCAGGAACAGCTCGCCGTCGCGGATGAGCGCGTAGCCGTCCTTCAGCTGCGCGCCGCCGTCGCGCAGCGCCTTGACCTCGGTGCCCTGGAGCGCGATCCCGCACTCGAGCTTCTCGAGCAGCTCGAAGCGGTACGACGCGTAGCGATTGGACGCGACGTCGCCCGGTGCCACCTTGCGCTTCTTGGCCTTGGCCATGAAGCGAGCTTAGGGGCTATCACGGTCATCGAGCGCGTCAGCGCGCGAGATCTACCGGGATAGCCCCGGTTGCGCGCCGGCACCGGGGCCGGCCGCGTCAGCGGCTGGCCTCGAGCTTGCGCACGCGCTTGTCGAGCTCCATCACGACGCGCTCCAGGCTCGTCTCCGCGTCGGAGGCCGCCGGCGGGCTTGCGCACTCGCAGCTCGCATTGGATTCGGTTGCGCAGCCGCAGCCGCTGTAGGCACTCTCGGCCTCGTTGGCTGCGGTGGCCGTCGTTCCGCATTGACATGGCATGTCGATCACCTCAGATCAGGGTTCAGGGACGTCGTCGAGGCAGCCGCAGAACGCGCCGCTGCAACAGTTGCTCTCGGACAGGCGCTTGCCCGCCCGGTAGTCGATGAGACGCTCGCGGAAGGCCGAGAGCTCGGCGATCCGCGCGTCGATCTCGAGCACCTTCTGCTCCAGCAGGCGATCGAGCTCGGGCACCGTCGCGCCGCATCCGCCCTCGGCAACGGCCAGCAGCCCGCGGATCTCGTCGAGCGAGAAGCCGAGCCGCTTCGCGCGCCGGATGAACAGCAGCCGGCCCTCCTCCTCGGCGCTGTAGAGCCGGTAGCCGGCGTCGCTGCGCTCGTCGGGGCGCACGAGGCCGATGCGGTCGTAGTAGCGCACCGTGCGGCTCGGCATCCCGACGCGCTCGGCGACTTGCTTGACGGTGCTGGGCACCGATTCAGGATAGACCTGACACCAGGGTGTCAGGTCAAGGGCGGAGCTTGCGCTGCGGCGCGGCCGGCCATGCTGGTGCATCATCAACGGATGCGTCTTGCGCCACTGCGCGTCGTCGCCGCCGGCGCGGTCTGCCTCGCGGCGGGTTGCGGGTCGTCGCCGCCGCCGCAGCTGAGCGCCTCCGCGGCGGAGCGCATGAATGACGCGTTGACCGCGACGCGGGCAGCCGCCGATGCTCACGACAGCGAGCAGGCGCTGGGCGCGCTGAGCGCGCTGTCGGCCATCGTCGGTCGCGAGTCGCGCGCGGGCCGTCTGTCCGCCGCAGACGAACGCGCGCTGCGAGCGGGGATCGCTCAAGCGCGCACGCGTGTACCCCTCGACGTCACAGCACCCGCACCGCCGCCGACTGCGCAGCAGCCTCCCGAGCAGAAGCCAGACGAGCCTGACGAGGACGCCGAAGGCGACAAGGAGGACAACAAGGACAAGGGCGAAAAGCCCGAGAAGGACGGCAAGGGCGCTGGCAAGGGGGGCGGTTGAGGCGATGAGGCTCGCGGCAGACGTCCCCTTTGCTGAGGGCCGCTACCGCCTCGAGCGGCGGCTGGGCGCCGGCGGGATGGCGTCGGTGTGGCTGGCACGCGACGAGCGCCTCGGACGCCGCGTCGCGGTCAAGATCATCGCCGACACGCTCGCCGACGACGAGCGCTGGCTCACGCGCTTCAAGCGCGAGGCACGTGCTGCCGCCGCGCTGTCGCACCCAGGCATCGTGCAGGTCTTCGACTACGGCATCGAGGACGGCCGGCCGTACCTCTCGTCATGGAGTACATCTCCGGGACGAACCTCGCCGAGCGACTCGGCGACCGCGCTGCGCCGCTGCCCGAGGCCGAGCGGCTTTCACGGGAGCTGCTCGACGCACTTGCGCACGTACACGCCGCCGGCATCGTTCATCGCGACATCAAGCCCGCGAACATCCTGCTCGACGGTGACGGCCGCGCGCACGTGACCGACTTCGGCATCGCGCAGGCCGACGACGCCACATCGTTGACAGAGACCGGCATGCTCGTCGGCACGATCAAGTACCTCGCGCCCGAGGTCAGCGCCGGCGATTAGGCGACCGCGCTGAGCGATCTGTACTCGACCGGCATGGTCGTGCAAGAGGTCGCAGGGCACATCGCGCCACCCGCTGTCGCGACGCTCATCGCCGCCCTCACGGCACCCGACCCCGCGCAGCGGCCCGCGTCGGCAGCGGCAGCCCTGCGGCTGCTCGACGTCGCCGGGAATCCGACCGCCCCCACCAACGCGCTCGATGCGACGGCACCCACCCAAGCGGCCGCGCCGGGCGCGACCCTCATCCAGGGCGCACCGCGCCGCGGCCGCGAAGACGCAGCCCCGCGACCCCCGGCGGCCGCTCGCTCGCGGCCATACGCCCTTTCGCTGCCGCTGGCACTGCTTGCAGCGCTCGCCGCGCTGGGCGTCATCCTCGCCGTGGCGCTCGCGAGCGGCGGCGCGTCCGACGACCGCAGCGCCCAGCGGACCGCGCCGCGTCCCGCTCCGCCCGGCGCGCCGCTGGACCAGCAACTTCGTGCCCTTCAACGGATCATCGACGACGCGGCGCAGCCGCCACCGCAGTAGCCGCGGCTACGCCGCCTCGTCCCCAACGGGCACGAGGTCGACGCGCCCGCGCGCCGTCTCGACGCGCTCGACCTTCACGCGCACGGGATCGCCGAGGCGGATCGTCTCACCGCTGCGCTCGCCGGTCAGGATCGTCCCCTCCTCGTTGAGCTCCCACCAGTCACCGCCCAGGCGGCGCACCGGCAGCAGCCCCTCGTGACCGCCGGCGAAGCGGACGAACGCGCCCGCCCCGATCAGGCCCGTGACCTCCCCGTCGAACTGCTGGTCAAAGCCGTTCTCGAACAGCTCGCGCTCGAGCAGGAACGCGCGTGCGACACGGTCGGCGAGGCGCTCGATCGCCATCGCGTCGCGCTCGCGCGAGGACGACCAGGTGCCGGTCTGCTCGAGGTCGGACGAGCGCGGCGCCTCCTCCCCCGCCCCGACGGCGCTGAGCAGCGCACGATGCGCGACGAGGTCCGGATAGCGCCGGATCGGCGACGTGAAGTGCGCGTAGTGCGTGAGGCCGAGCCCGGCGTGCCCGAGGTTCTTGGGGCTGTAGTACGCCTGCTTGAGCGCGCGCAGGACGAGGAACGTCAGGGCGTCGCGGCCGTGTCCCGTGCGTGCGGCGTGCTGCGCGACGGCCCGCGAGCAGGCCGCGATGACCTCCGCCGCCTCGGCCGGCGTCATGTGCTCGCGCGCGGGCGGCGTGGCGACGTCGAGTGACGCGAGCTGCTCGACGAGCCGCAGCGCCTTGTCGCCGTCGGGCCGCTCGTGCACGCGGTACAGCGACGGCACGGCGCGGTCAGACAGCAGCTTCGCGACCTGCTCGTTGACGGCGATCATCAGGTGCTCGATGAGGCGGTGCGACTCGGTCTGCTCGCTCGGGCGCGCCTGCGACACGTGGCCGCCCTTGTCGAAGGCGAACTCCGGCTCGCTGGTCTGCAGCTCGAGCGCGTCCTGCTGAAGGCGTCGCTCGTGCAGGGCGCGAGCGACCGCGCGCGCCGCATCCAGCGGCGTCGCCCATGGCTGCAGCGCATCCTCCTCGCCGGCGAACACGCGGTCGACCTGCTCGTAATCCAGCCGCGCGTCGGAGCGGATCGTCGAGCGGTAGAACTGCGCCCGCTTGACATCGGCGCCCGCGAAATCGAGCTCGACCGTGACGGCCGCGCGCTCCTGCAAGGGCACGAGCGAGCAGGCGTCGTTGGACAGCGCCTCGGGCAGCATCGGCTCGACGCGCCCGGGGACGTAGACGCTCGTCGCACGCCGGGCGGCCTCGCGGTCCACGAGCGAGCCCGGCCGCACGTAGGCGCTGACGTCGGCGATGTGCACCCAGATCCGCGTGCGCCCGTCGGCGCGCCGCTCGGCCGAGATCGCGTCGTCGAAATCCCGGGCCGTCGTCGGGTCGATCGTGAACGTCACGAGCTTGGTGAGATCGCGGCGCGAGACCTCGGGGTCCGCACCGGCGTCACGGGCCTTCTTCGCGGCGCGCTCGACGGCCGGATCGAAGCGCCGGCGCAGGCCGCGGTCGAGCATGAGCGCCTCGAGCACGTCAGCCGCGACGTCGGGGCGGCCGAGGCTGCGCACGACCCGCGCGTGCCCGCCGGCGCGCATCGCCGGCCGCACGAGCACGAGGTCGCCGACGCCCGTGCGCGAGTCGCGGTCGAGCACCATCCGCGCGCCGCGCTCGAAGAGCGGCTCGGCGACGAGAAAGCGCCCGCGCTTGTCGACCGTCGCGACGATGCCGTCGCCGCCGCGCTGCTGCTCGCGCTGCTGCGGCTGGGCGGCACGACCGCCACCGCCGCCGCCGTCGGCCTTCGCGTTCCCCGCCTTGCCCCGCTTCCCCGCCGGCGGGCGCTTGCGTGCCGCCTTGCGCGCCGGCGGGCGCTTGCTCACAGCTCGTCGGACAGGACGTCGAGCGCCTTGTCCAGTGCCTCGTCGCGCTTCGTGTCGGGATCGTCCTCTGCGCGCACGTCGGGCTTCAGGCCCGAGCCGGGCTTGGTCCCGGCGCCGCCGAGGTTGCGCCCGCTGGGCAGGAAGTACTGCCCGACGGTGATGTCCAGCGCGCCGCCGTTGTCGAGCGGCAGGATCTCCTGAAAGACGCCCTTGCCGAACGTCTTGACGCCGACGAGCTTGGCGCGCTTGGTGTCCTGCAGCGCGCCGGACACGATCTCCGACGCCGACGCCGTCCCGCCGTCGACGAGGACGACCGTCGGAAGCTTCCCGGCGACCGGCTGGCCGACGGCATCCAGCGTGCGATCGGGCACCGCGCGGCCGCGCGTCGTGACGATCGGCCCCTCCGCGATGAACATGCTCGCGATGAGCTGCGCCTCGGTCACGAGGCCGCCGCCGTTGCCGCGCAGGTCAAAGACGATCCCCTTCGCCTTGCGGCGCTTGGCGCGCCGGATCGCCTCGTTCATCTCGACATGCGCGGTGCGCGGGCCGAACGTGGACAGCGCGATGTAGGCGACGCGCGTGCCGCCGGCATTGGCGAGCCGCGAGCTGACGACCGGCACGCTGACGCGCGCGCGTGTGACGCGCTTCTTGAACGTGCGGTCGCCGCGGCGGATCGTCAGCGTCACGGTCGTCCCCTCGCGACCCTTGACGAGCGCGATCGCCTTCTCGTCGGACAGGCCCGCGAGCTTGCGGTTCCCCGCGCCGGTGACGACGTCGCCGACGCGCAGCCCCGCCTTCTGCGCGGGCGAGTCCGGATAGACGGTCTGGATGCGCAGGCCGTCCTTGACGGCGCGCACCGCCGTACCGACGCCGGAGAACTCGCTGTCGAGCGACTGCTGGAACTGCCCGTACTCGCGCGGCGAGAAGTACGCCGAGAAGCGGTCGTCCAGATCCTTCACCGCGCCGGCGATCGCGGCATCCGACAAGGTTCCGCGCCCGACCGCGCGGTAGTACCTGTCGTAGATCGTGTCCAGCGCGTCGAGCGTGACGCGGCGATCCTCGGGGCCGGCAAGCGCATCGGCGACCGGACCGGGCAGAAAGCGCGGGTGTGCACCGAGCCAGATTCCGAGCACGAGCATGCACGGGACGAGCACGGCGAGCACGACCTTGAGGCTGGGCAGGCGCGAGGGCACGGCCCTACACGGTAGTGAGCGCAATCAGCGCCAGCGGCGGCGGCGCTCGCGACGCTCCAGCGAGTCGCTGATGAGCCAGAACGTCGGCGGCCACAGGCCGACGAACAGCGCGCGGCGCTCCGCGTTGCCGCGCTCGTCCTGATCGACGGTCTTCGCGCGCATCCACAACGCGATGCAGAGCCCGACCGATCCCATCGACAGCGCC
>CADCVQ010000094.1 GCA_902806175.1 uncultured Solirubrobacteraceae bacterium | reverse complement strand
CGGCGTCGATCGTGACGAAGCGCGCCGCTCGCGGCACGCCGAGGCGCAGCGTCGCCGACCAGCTCCCGTCGTCGCCGGCGCGCGCCTGCGACCGGCAGGGCCGCGGCCGGCAGCCGGCGCTGAGGAAGACCGTGCTGCCCGCGCGCGCCCGGCCGCGCAGGCGCGCCGGCGCGAGCAGCCTGCCGCCAGATGACTCCTGCGCCTTCAGGCGTGCGCCGTCAGCCGGCGCCTGGATCGTGATCGCGGTGACCGCGTCGGTCGTCGCCGGCGTCGTCGTCTCACGCGCCTTCTCCTGCGAGGAGGACGACCCGCAGCCGGCGCCGAGTCCGGTGACGGCAAGGCAGAGCAAGCTCCCGGCGATCCGCGTGCGCACGGTCAGGGCAGCGCGCGATCGGCGCGCAGGCGGTCGATCACGAGCGTGGCGGCAACGGACGCGCCCGCCGTCGAGAGGTGGATGCCGTCGGCCTGGCGCGCGTTGATCGTCCTGCCGCGGAACGTGATCGTCTGGCGAAACCTGCCGCCTGGCGTGAAGACGCGCGCGATGTCGATCACCCGCACTCCGTCTCCGACGCGCTGCGCGGCGCGCCTGATGGCGGCGTTCACGCTGCTGTAGATGCGGACAAAGGACGCGCGGCTGGGCGTCGGCAGCGTCAGCCAGTAGACGTACGAGCGCCCTCCGCGCAGGTAGCTGCGCATCATCGCCTCCACGCGCTTGGCGTACGCCGCGATCCAGGGCACGTCGCAGCACTGCGCGCCGGCGATCGGGTAGCCGTCGTTGGCGCCGAGGAAGACCACCGTCACGTCGGGCTTGAAGCCCGCTGACTGCGCGCCCGCCTTGCGCACCCAGTCGCGCTTCGCCGGGTTGGAGATCCCGCTGCCGATGTGCGCGTCGCTGCGGACCGTCGCGCCGCGGCGGCGGCCGAGGCGCTGCTTGAGGTAGCTGTCGACGATCTGGATCATCGAGTCGCCGGTGGCCAGCAGCCGCAGCCTGCCCAAGCGCGTGAACGCCGGCCGTCGTGCCGCGCGTGTCTTCAGCGTCAGCGCGCCGGCCGGCGGCAGGACCTGCGTGCACGGCTGCGGCCCGGGGATCACCGCGCAGCCCGTACCCTCGCGCCACTGTAAGACGGCGCGCCACGAGACGGTGTCGCCGAGCTTCACGCCCAGCGCGCCGGCCGGCGCGCGCAGCGTGACGTGCGTGCCGCGCACGACGACGTTCGCCGCGCGCAGCGGACGCGCGGCGCCGGTGGCGAAGCCCGCCTCGTCGATCCGCACGAGCGTCGCCCGCAGCCGCGCGCCGCGGCGGCTCATGCACGCACGCCGCCGCGAGGGCCGGTCGGGGCTCAGCACCACGCAGATCGACCGCCCGAGGCGCGGCTGCAGTTCGCGCACGGGCACGGCGCGATTGAAGCGCAGCGCGAACCGCAGCTCGTCGCCGGTCTGGCGCAGCGTCGCGTCCATGACGAGCAGCGACGCAGGCGGCGACTGCGCGTTCGCGCGGGACGCTGCGGACAGTGCCGGCGCGAGCGCGGCCAGCACGGCGAGCGCCCGCGCCGCGCGGACGTTCATGGCGTCGCGGAAGCTCGTGTCATCGCGCGCAATGTAACGCCCGAACGGGCCGCCGGCTCCCCGGCTGAGCCGCGCGCTGAGCGGGTCGGCTCAGCCGCCGGCCATCGCCGGCAGGATCACCAGCACGTCACCTGCACCGACCGCGGTGTCGAGGCCGCCGAGCACGCGCACGTCCTCGTCGTTGAGGTAGACGTTGACGTACCGGTTCAGCTCGCCGCCGTCGGCGAAGATCTGCGACTGCGTCGCCGGGTGCTGGTCTGCGAGCGCGCGCAGGACGTCGCCGACGTTGTCGCCGTCGGCGTCGACCTCCTTGACGCCACCGACGGACGGGCGCAGGACTGGTGGGATGCGTACGGTGGCCATAGGAGGGTGGTTTCTAGCACGCCGCGGGTGTTCGCCGGCCCGCGCCGATGATGTCGAGCGGCTTCATCCGGTGGCCGTACTTCATCCCGCGGCGGCGCAGAACGCTTCGTAGTCGGGGAAGACGCCCATCTCGTCCTCGCTGATCTCGTCCGGCTCGCGCGAGCAGATCGCGCACTCGGGGTCGCGCCGCACCTTGAGCTCGGTGAAGGTCGCGCCGAGCGCCTCGTAGAGCAGCAGGCGGCCGATCAGCGGCTCGCCGGCGCCCGTGATGAGCTTGATGACCTCGGTCGCCTGCAGCAGGCCCATCGTCCCCGGCAGCACGCCGAGCACGCCGTTGGCGCCACAGCTCGGCGCGAGCTCCGCCGGGGGCGGCACGGGGTACAGGCAGCGGTAGCACGGGCCCTCGTAGGGCGCGAAGACCGACAGCTGGCCGTCGAAGCCGAGGATCGAGGCGCTGACGACGGGGATCTTCAGGCGTACGGTCGCGTCGTTGAGCAGGTAGCGCGTCGGGAAGTTGTCGACGCCGTCGACGATGACGTCGTAACCCTCGATGATCTCCATGATGTTCGAGGAGTCCAGCCGCGTCTCGTACTTGACGACCTTGACGTCGGGGTTGATCGCGTTCATCGACTCCTGCGCGGAATCGACCTTCGGCGTCCCGATGCGGTCGGTCGTGTGGATGACCTGGCGCTGGAGGTTGGAGAGGTCGACGACGTCGTCGTCGACGATCCCGATCGTGCCGATGCCGGCCGCCGCGAGGTAGAGCGCGGTCGGCGAGCCGAGGCCGCCGGCCCCGAGCAGCAGCACCTTGGCGTCGAGCATCTTCTGCTGGCCCTCGACGCCGATCTCCGGCACGAGCATGTGGCGGCTGTAGCGCTCGCGCTGCTCGGGCGTCATGACCTTCGGGACCTCGACCTCGTAGCCGCGGTCCTTCCACAGCGTGTAGCCGCCGGTCATCGACTCGACGTTGTCGTAGCCGAGCTCCTGCAGCGTCCTGGCGGCGAGCGCCGAGCGGTTGCCCGAGGCGCAGTACAGGACCACGTGCTGGGAGCGGTCGGGGACGGCGCCCTCGATGCGCGCCTCGAGGTGCCCGCGCGGCACGTGCTTGGCGCCGGGGATCAGGCCGCGCTGGACCTCCTCGCTCTCGCGCACGTCGATGACCGCAACCGGGCCGCCGTTGCCGGTCGCGTCGGCGGAGAGCGTCTCATGGACTTCGCCCGGATCGACCTGGGCGATCTGGCTCTTGATCTGGCGGATGAACTCCGCGCCGGACGGGCTCACACGAATCTCCTCAAAGGTGGTCGGGCTTCGTTGCTTCAGAAAGTATAGCGGCGCCGCGCTGCCGCACTTTCGACGCTGTTGTGCCCAGCTACGGGGCGTGGGCTCACCCCGGATCAGCCAGTCGCCCCCGAAAACACCGAAAGGGGCGTCCCGTGCTGCGCGGGACGCCCCTTGTCGGCCGGATCTGGAGGGCAAAACGTTCGTGGAGGGTGCTGCACGAGGAGTATCGGGTATCGCGGGCCGCGCCGACATGGGGTCCAGACCCCAATGCGAAGAACAGCCCTGCTCTCCCAGGTGTTGGCCGTCAACACCCTGCTCGTCGTCGGAACGGTGTTCGCGGCGAGCGTCGCCGCTCGTCTGGATCTCGGCGAAGCGGCCGGGACGCGCCAGTTCCTCGTGCTCGTCGCGGCGATCCTCGCCACGCTGCTGGCCAACAACTTCATCATGCGCCGGCGCTTCGCCCCGCTGGAGTCGCTGACGCGCACGATGGAATGCGTCGACCTCACGATCCCCGGCATGCGCGCTCAGCACCAGGACGGCGAGTCGGCCGACATCACCCGCCTGCGCCAGGCCTTCAACCTCATGCTCGCGCGCCTGGAATCGGAGCGCACCGGCAGCGCGACCGCGGTTCTGCGCGCGCAGGAGGCCGAGCGCGCCCGGGTGGCACGCGACCTGCACGACGAGGTCAACCAGGCGCTCGCCGCGGTCTCGCTGCGCCTCGCTGCAACCGCCGAGCACGCGCCGCCGGAGTTCGCCGAGGAGCTCGCGGAGACCCAGCGGCTCGCGGGCCAGGCGATGCAGGAGCTGCTCGGGCTCGCCCGCGAGCTGCGCCCGGCGGCACTCGACGACCACGGGCTGCTGCCGGCGCTGCGCACGCAGGTGCGCCTCTTCGGCGAGCGCTGGAGCATCCCGGCGCACTTCGCGGCCGACGGGACGCGCCCGCTGCTGGGCGAGTTCGAGCAGCTCGTCGTCTACCGCGTCGTCCAGGAGGCGCTGTCGAACATCGCCCGCCACGCACAGGCCAAGAAGGTCAAGGTCACCGTGCTGGGCTGCAACGGCACGCAGGTCAAGGTGTCGATCAGCGACGACGGCGTCGGCCTGTCGCCCGATCGCGGCCGCGACGGCGGGTCGGGGCTCGTCGGCATGCGCGAGCGCGCGCTGCTCGCCGGCGGGCGCCTCGAGGTCGTCCCAACCCCCGGCGGCGGCACGACCGTCGAGTTGACCGTGCGCGCGCGCGGGACGGGGGCGTCATGAGGCTCCTGATCGCCGACGACCACGGCATCGTACGCGGCGGGCTGCGGCTGCTGCTGGACCGCCAGCCCGACATGCAGGTCGTCGCCGAGGCCGCCGACGGCATCGAGGCCGTCCGGATCGCGCTGCGCGAGCGGCCCGACATCTGCGTCCTCGACGTCTCGATGCCGCGCATGACGGGCCTGCAGGCGACGGTCGAGATCAAGGCCCACGCGCCCGAGATCGCCGTCCTCGTGCTCTCCATGTACGACGACGAGCGCTACCTCTTCGAGGCGCTGCAGGCGGGCGCCGCCGGCTACATCCTCAAGCAGGAGGCCGACACCGCGCTCGTCGACGCCGTGCGTGCGGTCGCCCGCGGCGAGCCGTTCATGACGAACGCCGCCGAGCAGTCGCTGCTGCGCGAGTGGATGGCCGACGACAGCACCGGTCCGGTCGAGCCGCTGACGCTGCGCGAGCGCGAGGTGCTCAAGCTCATCGCCGAGGCCTACACGAACAAGGCGATCGGCGAGACCCTGCACCTCTCCGAGAAGACGATCGAGTCACACCGCGCCAACCTCATGCGCAAGCTCGAGATGCGCGACCGCGTCGAACTCGTGCGCTACGCGATCCGGCGCGGGCTGATCGAGGCCTGACGCGCCACGACGAGCACCGGGGCCGCGCGCGCTGACTACCCTCCACGCGATGCCCGCGCGCCTGCGCCTCGCCCTGTTCGTGACCGGTCTGATCGCGCTCGCCGCGGTGGCCGGCGTACTGCTGTTCGCGCTCGGCGAGCAGACCGTGCCCGGCTCGGCGAGCTTCGCGGGCGCCACGCGGCCGCCGGACATCCCGCCCGCCGACTTCGGCGTGCGCGACGAAAACGGCAGGATGCTGCGCCTCGCCGACCTGCGCGGCAAGCCGGTCGTCGTCACCTTCCTGTACACGACCTGCGAGGAGACCTGCCCGCTGACGGCGCAGCAGATCCGGATCGCGCTCGACGACCTCGGCCACGACGTTCCCGTGGTCGCCGTCAGCGTCGATCCCCGCAACGACACGGCGCGCCGCGCGCGCAGGTTCGCGCGCGAGCAGAGCATGCACGACCGCATGCGCTGGGCGCTCGGCGACGCGAGGAAGCTGCAGCGCATCTGGCGCGCCTATGGCATCCAGCCGCAGTCGGCGAATGCCGAGCACACGGCCTCGACCATCCTGCTCGACGCGCGCGGCCGCCAGCGCGTCGGCTTCGCGGCGAGCGTGCTGACGCCCGAGGGGCTCGCGCACGACATCGCGCTGCTCGAGCGCGAGCAGCGCGCCGGCGCGAAGTCCGGCGCATAGCGGCCTAAGGTGGTCACCTCAGCCGTCAGGGTGTCGCGCGAGTACGGCGGTCAGCGCTGCCCACAGTCGCGTGAGCCCTCAGGAGAACGCCCGAGGTGGTCTGTGGCGAACTGCTCGAAGGTGCGCGCGGGCCGGCCGAGGAGCGAGGGCACGTCGTCGGTGGTCCAGTCGCAATCGCCTTCGGCGAAGAGGCCGAGCGCTTGGGCGTTCATCTCGGCGACGGCTTCCGGGAGGCCGGCGTCGACCATTGCCTGCTTCTGCTCTTCGAAGGTGAGCGGGTTGAAGGTGATCGGCCTTCCGAGCACCTTGGAGAGCACGGCTGCGGCGTCTGCGTAGGAGAGACGCTCGGGGCCGGTGGGCCAGTAGGTCTTCGCCGCGTGAGGCGCGGGTGACAGGGCGATCTCTGCGGCGACAGCGCCGACGTCGCGCGCGTCGACCATGCCGACGCGGCCGTCACCGGTCGATGAGCCGAAGCTCCTCGTCTTGGCGATCGCCGGGGCCAGCATGAGAAAGTTCTGCATGTAGGCGTTGTTGCGCAGCAACGTGTAGCCGAGCCCGGAGGCGATCAGCCCGTTTTCGATCTCCGTCTGGGCGCGCCGCCGGGCGATTGGCGAGTCAGACGGCCGATGTCAACGCACCTCCGGCGTGCCGGCGGGTTGGGTCAGCCGCCTGCCAGCGCACCGGCGATGACCGGCACGATCATCGACTCCATCTCCCCCGGGGTCCTGCCCCGTAGTTCCGGCTCCAAGGCGACGTTGCTCAGCAGCACGAGGATGCCGCCGACGCACTTGATGCGGAGTAGCAACTCGTCATCGGACAGCCGGGAAGCACGGTGCGCAGCCGGCGGATGAGCGAGTCGTGGGCCCGCGCGGTCGCGGCCGCGGCCCAGTCACGCAGCTCGTCAGGAGGGTCGGCCGCGACCCGTGCCAGGACCCCTACGTAGGGGCGGCCCCTGCTCCAAGGTCCGCTGAGCGCTTGGATCATCGGCCGAACGTAGGCCCCGGCGATCTCGTGCAGCGTCGCGTCGGGCGGCAGCGCTTGCACCTCATGCACCTGGGCGTCGATGATCTGGTCGACGGCCTCGGTTGCGGCGGTGGCCAAGAGGGTGCTCAGACTGCCGAAGTGGTAGTGGACGGCGGCCACGTTGGCCTGCGCGAGCGTGGTGAGGTCGCGCAGACGGATGGCGCTCTCGCCGCGCTCGGCGATGAGGTCCTGCGCCGCCTCCACCAGGCGGCGACGGGTCCGCGCACCTGCCTCCGTCCGGGCATCGACGGCGGCCGGTGCCTGCGAACGGGACGTGGTCGACACGGTCGGCATTCAAGCAGCTTGACCTCCTGGCTAGTGGTCGGCTAACTCTCGGTCGGTGGGAGGCGCGCGTCGTCGCCCTCGCGCTTGACCTGGCGGCGGTCCTTCAGCGACTGGTAGCCGAGCACGCCGACCGCGACCACCAGCGGCGCGACGTAGAGCAGGTTGACCGCCCAGTGACCCGCGTGCGCGAGCGTCAGCATCACGAGTTCGCCGCCGACAGCAGCCAGAGTCCGAGCGATGTGAAGGCGATCATCACGACGAGCATCCAGTATTGCGAGCGGGTGGCGGTGCGACTGTCGCCGAAGGCCACCAGCGCGCGGTCATGGGCCAGTACGAGACCCGCGACGTGGCCGATCACGAGCGCCGCGACCTGCACGTACCAGATCCCCGTCGCCGAGATCCACGTGTAGTCGACCGTCACGGTGCTCGTGCCGAGGATGTTCGCGCCCGTGCCGAGCGGGTCGGAGCTGAGGTACGCCACGCGCTGACCGTCATAGGCCAGCAGCGAGAAGTAGTGCGCGATGACGTACGCGAGGCCGATCGGCACGAGCGAGTGCGCGAAGCGCCCGGCCAGCTCGCGCGTCGCAACGGGGTTGCCGGGGTCGACGGACTGCATTCCGAGGACGCCGAGCCGGTACAGGCCCGCGACGATCAGCACCCCCGCGAGCAGGCCGATCGTCAGCGCGAGCTCGAGCGCCGTTCCCTGGCCGAACCCGATCGCGCGCCAGAGGTCGACCAGCAGCGTCGCGATCTCGTTCCACGCCTCGCCGCCGGTGAACCCGTCAAACGACGTCGTCCCGATGATCACGCACACGAGCGCGACCGTGCCGGGGACGACGTCGAGCGTCGTCAGCCCGGTGAACGGGCGCCGCGCGTAGAGTCCGTCGCGCGCCCATCGCAGCGGCGCGATCCGCCCGAGCAGCCCGAAGTAGACGCCGAAGCCGTCGCCGTAGCGGTTCCACCGGTCGATCCCGTACAGGCTCATGCCGACGAACTGCGCGGCGGCGTAGACGAGCGCGAACACGGCGAGATGGCTGGGATCGTCGCGGCCGGAGTAGGCGAGCTCGACCCAGGCGAAGGCGAGGATCCCGATCACCGCCGGCCAGCGCCCGAGCCGCGTGGGGTACGCCATCGGCGACGGCAGGCCGCCGCGGCTGACCTTGCCCGCGACCCAGCCGACGGCGCGGGCGATCGCGCGCCACGGGTTCAGCGCCTTGAAGACGTCTCCGAAGATCGGGCTCACCACGGCGAGGCCGATCCAGAACAGGACGAAGATGAACGTCGGCGCCGGGTTGTTCGTCGTCGTCTGGTCGCCCGCGAACCCTGCGTACACCACCAGCGCGAAGAGCGCGACGCCGATCGCGCCGGCGATCGGGTCGAGGATCCGCGGCAGGCCCGCGACCCGGCGCTCGGCCGGTCGCTCCATGCGCGGCGTGGGCCAGAGCACGGCGAGGGCGACGAACGACGCGACGAGCACGACGATCGCCGCGTACGAGAACAGCCACTTCGGGATCGGCAGGTCCTCGCGCCCGACGAGCCCGTGCGCGAGCGCAGAGCCGGGCGCGGCCATCAGCATGACGCCGGCCGCGACGACGAGGAGCGCGAGCAGGCGGCGTCGGTGCATTGTGGGCAGTCTAGGAAGCGCCGACCGCAGCGGGCGCCCCCGGATCGGCCATCATCACGCGTCGTGACCGTCCGGTGGGTTGCTGCGGGTGGGCTGATCGGCGTTCTCGCCCGCCACGGGCGGGCCGTGCGCTGGTCGCCTGGTGATCGGCGGAGTGCGCGGCGCGCGGACCTATCATCGAGCCATGGCCACCGACCTCCCGATCGAGCGTCCGGCGCCGCGCGTCGTCAGCCTCCCGCACGGCGCGGTCGCCCTCAGCGGACTGACGGCGACCGCGGGCGTCATCCACGTCGTCGCGAGTGTCGAGCACGTCGGCGCGGACTGGGAGGTGGGCATCTTCTTCGCGCTCGTCGGGGCCGCGCAGCTTGCGGCCGGCTGGCGGATCCATCGCGGCGAGGCCGGCGCGCGCCTGCTGGCGCTCGTCGCGCTGGGCAGCGTCGCGCTCGCGCTGCTGTGGGTCTTCTCGCGCACGACGGGGATCCCGCTCGGCCCCGACGCCGGCGAGGTCGCGAAGGTCGGCGTCGGCGACACGATCGCGACCCTGCTCGAGCTTGCGTTCGCGGCGCTTGCCGCGACGATCCTGTGGCGCGGCGTACAGCGCGTCGCGTGGCTCAGCAGCGGCCTCGGCATCCGCTTGACGTTCGCCGCCCTGTCCCTCGCCCTGATGACCGCCGCGTTCGGCGGCCACGAGCATTGAGCATGGCGCTGAGACTGCCTGCGGCGGCTGTCGCCGCCCTCGCGCTGCTGCTCGCCGGCTGCGGCGCCAGCGACTCCGGCGACCGCTCACGCCCGCCGCAGGCGGCCTCGTCGGCGAAGCTGCGCGCCGAGCTCAAGGGCGCGACGCAGTCGCGGGCAGCCGACTTCCCCGCGACGAACGGGCGCAGCCTGCAGCAGGTCGCCGATGCGCTGGACCTGACGGGCCCGCAGGTGGGCCTGGCGGGCTCGGTGTTCACCGTCGGCGACAACCGGCTCGCGTTCGGCGTGATCGACCCGAAGTCCGGCTTCGTGTACGGCAAGACCGCCGTCTACGTGGCCGACAGCCCCGGCGCGAAGGCGCGCGGCCCGTATGCCGCACCCGCCGATCTGCTCGTGACCGATCCCGCCTTCCGCAGCCAGACCGCGGCCGGCGAGGACGACACCTTCGCCGCGATCTACGAGACGCAGGTCCCGCTCACGCGTCCGGGCAAGACATCGGTCCTCGTCGTGACGAAGGTCGGCGGCAAGCTCGCCGGGGCGCCGACCCAGCTGACGGTCGTGCCCGCCGGCCGCGACCGCATCCCGCGGCCAGGGGAGAAGCCGCCCGCGATCACCACGGACACCATCCGGTCGGCCAACGGCGACATCGAGTCGATCGACACCCGCGTGCCGCCCGACGACATGCACGACACGGACTTCGCCGACGTGATCGGCAAGAAGCCCGTCGCGCTGTTGTTCGCCACGCCGGCGCTGTGCGCGTCGAGGGTCTGCGGCCCGGTCGTCGACATCGCGGCGCAGCTGAAGTCCAGCTACGGCGACCGCGTGCAGTTCATCCACCAGGAGGTGTACGTCGACAACGACCCCGCCAAGGGGCTGCGCGAGCCGCTGCGCCGGTTTCACCTCAGGACCGAGCCGTGGCTGTTCGTGTTCGACCGCAGCGGCCGTGTCGCCGCGCGGTTGGAGGGCTCGTTCGGCTTCGACGGGTTCGAGCGCGCGCTGAAGTCGGCGCTCTAGTGGACAGATCATGCGCGCTCCGCCCGGCAAGATCAGCGCGCCGTTCTTCCCGGCCAAGGCGGAGTGGGTCAACGTCGCGACGCTGCGCCTCGACCAGCAGGTCGGGCGGCCGGTGCTGATCGAGTTCTGGGACTTCTGCCGCGCCAACTCGCTGCGCACGCTGGGCTACACGCGCGCCTGGCACGAGCGCCACGCCGCGGCGGGGCTGCGCGTCATCTCCGTCCACGCGGGCGCCTACCCGCCGTCGCAGGACCCCGCGCAGGTGCGCGCCGCGGTTGCGCGGCTGGGAATCGAGCACGCCGTCCTGCTCGACACCGAGTTCGAGCTCTGGCAGGAGTACGACAACGAGGCGTGGCCGGCGCGCTACCTCTTTGACCGCGGGCTGCGCCTGTTCTCGATGCACTACGGCGAGGGGGCGTACGACGAGACGCAGGACGAGATCTGCGAGCTGCTGGGCATCGCGCGCGAGCCGCTGACGCCGCTGCGCCCCGAGGACGCGCCGGGCGCGCAGGTCGGGCGCCCGACGCCTGAGCAGCCGGGCCCGTGGTCGGGCCCCTACGAGGCGGGCGCCGTCTGGGCGGTGCTCGAGCCGGCCGACGCGCGGACGGGCGCGGTGCGCGCCAACGGCCGCACGATCGCCGTGCCCCACGCCGGCTGCTACGCGCTCGTCGAGCACGAGCGCCACAGCGCCGGCGTGCTCGAGCTCGAGGTCGGCGACGGCGTGACCTGTTACGCCGTGCAGTTCACGCCCGGCGTGCTCTGAGGTGAGGCCGTCAGGCCGGCGGGCGCAGGAGCTTCGCCGGAACGTCGCTCAGCAGGCGCTCCAGGCGCGGCGGACCGTCGTCCTCCACGACGATCGCGCCACCGGGCCAGTACGGGCTCGAGCCGTGCGGGCTGCGGCCCATGAACAGCGCGTCGAAGACCCAGCTGCCGGCGTTGTGCAGCTGCGTGCCGGCGGGCGTGCGCCATTCGGCGCCATCATCGCCGGGCAGCCGACCCGTGCGGTGCGTGTGGCCGCAGACGAGGTGCGCCGGCGCGAGCCGCAGCCTGCGCGCAGCCTCGACCATCGCGGCGAGGCCGCCGCGGCGCAGGTCCTCGATGCCGATCCCCGGCGCCACCGGGCCGGCGCCGGCGCGGTTGACGCCGAGCACGCCCAGCCGGAAGGCGACCCCGAGCGCGCGACTGCGCACGCGATCGGACCGCCCGCCGCCGTTCAGCGCGCGCCACGCCGCGACCGGCGAGCGGCTGCCGATCGCGGCCCTGCCGGGCGCCCCGCGCTGGGCGCTGGCCTGGCTGAGCGCGTAGACCGGCGCGAGCACGGATTCGTAGTCGTCGGGCGTGGCCGGATCGGGGACCGCGCCGACCATGCGCGCCATCGCGCCGACGGCGAGGCGCTCGAGCGTCGGCACGGTCAGATGGACGTCGGCGTAGTGGCCGTGCGTCGCGTAGACGTCGTCGCGCAGCCACAGGCCGGGATACGCGACCTCGACGCTCGCCGGGGCGAGGAAGGTAGCCAGCCGCTTGGCGATCCACGACGCCCGGTCGACGGCAACGCGCTCGTCGAGCGAGAGCGGGTCGGGTGCCTGCCGGCGCCCGCGCCAATCGAGCCAGCCGGCGGCGATCGCATGGTCGTGGTTGCCGGGGACGATGACGACCTGGCGCCCCGGCCCGAGCGCGTCGCCGATTGCGCGCAGCACCGGTTCGGCGATCGCCAGCGCCTCGCGCGTGGGCCCGTGGCGCAGCTCGAGGACGTCGCCGAGCAGGACGAGGCGGTCGACGCCGGCCAGGCGCTCGAGCAGGATGTCCAGCGCGGCCGGTCGCCGCAGGACATCGGCGTCGGTGCTGAGGCCGAGGTGCAGGTCGGAGATGACAAGCGTGCGCATGCGCGGCGCAGGCTACGCGAGCCTGCGGCGCGGACGGCCGGTCGGTCGTCCTACGGCGTCTGCGCCGCGAGGTCTTCGCGGATGCGCTTGGGCAGCATGAAGCGCACGTCCTCGCGCACGACCTCGACCTCGGAGACATCCTGCACGCCGCGCTCGGTGAAGAAGGCCACGAGCCGCCTGACGAGCTCCTCGGGCGCGCTGGCGCCCGACGAGATGCCGACTACGCGCTTGCCGTCCAGCCAGGCGTCCTGCAGCTGGGACTCGTTGTCGATGAGGTAGGAGGCCGTGCCGTAATCGCGCGCGACGTCGACGAGGCGCTGCGAGTTGGAGGAGTTCTGCGAGCCGATCACCAGCACGAGGTCGCACTCGGAGGCCATCTGCTTGACGGCTGCCTGACGGTTCGTCGTCGCGTAGCAGATGTCGTCGGTGCGCGGGCCCGTGATCGCGGGGAACTTCTCCCGGAGTCGATCGATGATCGTGCGGGTCTCGTCGACCGACAGCGTCGTCTGCGAGATGTAGGCGATCTTGTCGGGATCGGGCACGTCGAGCGCATCGACGTCGGCCTCGGTCTCGACGAGCACGATCGACTCGGGCGCCTCGCCCATCGTGCCCTCGACCTCCTCGTGACCGCCGTGGCCGATCAGCACGATCGTATAGCCCTCGGCCGCGAACTTCTTGGCCTCGACGTGGACCTTCGTGACCAGCGGGCAGGTCGCGTCGATCGTCGACAGCGCCCGCGCCGCCGCCTGTGCGTGCACCGCCGGCGACACGCCGTGGGCCGAGAAGACGGTCGTCGCGCCCGCGGGAATGCTGTCGTCGATCTCGTCGACGAAGATCGCGCCGCGGTCGCGCAGCTGCTCGACGACGTGCTTGTTGTGGACGATCTCCTTGCGCACGTAGACCGGCGCGCCGTAGAGCTCGAGCGCGCGCTCGACGGTCTGGACCGCGCGGTCGACGCCGGCGCAGTAGCCGCGCGGCGCCGCCAGCAGCAACTTTTCGACCGCGAATGACATATACAGGTCAGTGTAGGCAGCGTGACGTCGGGGTCGTCGCGCTGCGCGTTCATCGAGGGGGAAGCTCAATGAGAGGCAGTTCGCATCGAGTTCGGGGCTGGATCATGGCGTTCATGGCGCTGACGCTTGCCTTGCCGGCGCTCGCGCAGGCGCAGAGCGCCCGGCCGGCGGCCACGACCGTCGGTGCCGTCAGGGTGACACCGCAGTCGGCGACGCTGCTTGGCAAGGTCACGCCGAACGGCGCGGAGACGACCTACACGTTTCAGTACGGCACGACCACGCTCTACGGCGCCACGACGCCTGTGGCCGCCGCCGGAGCCGGAACCACGCCAAAGGACGTGTTCGCCGACGTCACGGGGCTTGCGCCGGCGACGACCTATCACGTCCGGCTCGTCGCGCGCAATCGCAACGGGACGGTCGAGGGCGTCGACCGCATATTTCGCACGCGCCCGCAGCCGCTCGGCCTGACGCTGGCCGCGACCCCCAATCCCGTCCCGTACCGCCGTCCGGTCGTCCTCGGCGGCACGCTCACCGGCACCGGCAGCGCCAAGCGCCAGGTCGTCCTGCAGGCGAACCCGTTCCCGTTCACGCAGGGCTTCCAGCCCGCGGCCAACCCGCAGCTCACGAACCTCCAGGGGCAGTTCGCGTTCCCGCTGCTGTCGGTCCCGCTCACGACGCAGTACCGCGTCGTCGTCCCGGGCCGCGAGGAGATCGTCAGCCCGATCGTGACCCTCGGGGTGACAGTCCGCGTCTCGACGAACACGAGCAGGCGGCGCGTCCGCAAGGGCGGCATCGTTCGCTTCTTCGGCACGGTTCGGCCGGCGCGGCCGGGGGCGCAGTTCGCGATCCAGACGCTGCGTCGCGGCGCTTGGCGGACGATCTCCGGCGGCATCGCGCGCGGTTCGCGCGGCGGCGTGTCGCGCTACGCCAAGCGCGTCCGGATCCGCCGCGGCGGCCGGTACCGCGTGTTCGTCTCGATCGTCGACGGCAACTTCGTGTCGAGCGCTGGGCGCACGGTGAAGATCAGCCGGATCTTCTGACGCGCAGCCTCGCGACGAGCAGGTGGACGGCCTCGCCGACGGCGTCCAGGCTGCGGCGTGAGACCGCGGCGAGGTCGTCGCGCAGCGAGTCGCGCTGCGGATAGTCGAAGTCGATGATGTCGATCGCCCTGATGCCGCGCTGGGTGAACGGCGTGTGATCGTCGATGACGGCGCCCGACAGCTCCTGCGCCGGGAACAGTGCTCCGACCCCGGTCGCGCTCGCCGCGCGCCGCAGATCGCTCCACAACGCCGCGTCGGAGCCCTGCTCGCGGGGGAAGCTCAGGCCCTGCTTCTCGGCGATGTAGTCCAGCAGGACGAGCGCGCCGACCTCGCGCGCGTGGCGCGCGGCGTAGGCCCGTGAGCCGCGGATCCCGCAGTCCTCAAACGGCGTGCAGCCGGCCGGCTCCTCCTCGCCGTCGAAGAGCACGAAGCGAAGCTCGCGCGCCCCGCGCGGGCGCTTGGCGTTCGCGAACGCGCGCGCGAGCGTCACGACGGCCGCCGTGCCCGCCGCGCCGTCGTTGGCGCCGACGAAGCCCTCCGGCACAGCCTCGACGTCGTAGTGCGCGCCGATGACGATCGCCGGCCTGCGGCCGGGAACGGTGCCGACGACGTTGCGCAGCCCGCGGTGGCCGGGGATCGCCTCGAAGCGCCCGCGCGGCATGAGCGCCCGCAGGCGCACCGCCAGGCGTCGCAGCGCAGCCGAGCCGGCGGGGAGCCAGCCGTATCGCAGCACCTGCTCGCGCAGCAGCGCGAACGCCGCCGCACCGTCGAAGCGGTCGGCGCGCGCCAGCGGGGCAAGCGCGGACGCGGGCGCCGCCGCCGAGGCGGTCGTCGCGCGCTGCGGCTGCGCCTGCGCGGACACGCCGTCGCGCCCCTCCGAACCGCACCCGGCCACGAACAGCGTCGCGCCGGCCACGAGCGCGACGAGGATCACCCGGCGCATGTCAGTCGTTGCTCACGCGGCATGTCGGTCGCGTACCGAGCGCGCCGTGGATCTGCCGCGCGCGGTCGATGACGTCGTGCAGCACCTGCGCGCCGTGGAACTTGATCATCGAGACGTCCGTGCGCGCCGCCGCGGCGCCCTCGGTGTCGATCTTCCACGCAGCGTGCAGCGTCATCAGCCGCGCCGCCTGCAGCTGCGCCGCCCACAGTCCGCGCGCGCGAACCTGCTCCTGCAGCGGGCGCAGCGCGCGGTCCAACCGGATCCGGTCGAGCTCGAGCGTCGCCAGCGGCCAGATCTCCTCGCGCACGAACTGCGCCATCCAATCGAGCTGCTGCTGGAAGTCGCGCTCCGTGCAGAAGTCCCAAGTCATACGTGCTCCAGGGTACGCGTCCGCCGCTTGACTGAATGCTGGTCTCGCCGTTCGTGGTGCGCCCCTGGCAGAACAACTCGACCCGCCCGCGCGGCGTCCGCGATCGCGCGTCGCCCGGGTCGACTTGTCATCGCGTGACATCAACAACTCGACCCGCTGCCCGCTTCGCCCGTCGGGACCTGTTGACTACGCTGCTGGCGATGGCGCCGCGCCACCTCGACAGGCTCACCGCAGTCGACGCCTCCTTCCTGCACCAGGAGGGTCCGGTGTCGCACATGCACATCGGCGCGCTCGTGCGCGCGGAGGGCCCGGCGCCGCCGTACGAGGAGTTCCTCGACTCGATCCGCGCGCGGCTGCACTACGTCCCGCGCTACCGCCAGCGGCTCGTCTACCCGCCGGCCTCGACCGGCCGCCCGCTGTGGGCCGACGACAGCGACTTCAACCTCGAATACCACGTCCGGCACACGGCGCTGCCGGCACCGGGCAGCGACGAGCAGCTGACGAACCTCGCCGCCCGCGTGTTCTCCCAGCAGCTGGATCGCTCCAAGCCGCTGTGGGAGCTGTGGCTCGTCGAGGGCCTCGCCGACGGCGGCTTCGCGCTGCTCTCCAAGAGCCACCACGCGATGATCGACGGCATCGCGGGCGTCGACCTCGGTACGGTCCTGTTCGACCTCAGTCCGCAGGGACGGCCGCCCGAGGAGGGTCTTGAGCCGTGGACGCCCGATCCCGAGCCCAGCCCGCTGGACCTGCTGGCCGCCGGCGCCGCGGGGATGACGAAGGCGTCGCTCGGCCTAGCCGCGAAGGCGGTCGGCTCGCTGACGCGGCCCGAGCGAGCGCTCGACGAGGCGGCGGTCGCCGTCGAGGGCCTCGCGGAGATCGTGTGGGCGGCCGCCAATCCGGCGCCGCCGTCGCCGCTGAACGTGGAGATCGGCCCGCACCGGCGCTTTGCCGGCATCGCCTGCGAGCTCGCCGACTTCAAGACCGTCAAGAACGCCTTCGGCGGGACCGTCAACGACGTGGTGCTGGCGGTCGTCGCGGGCGCGCTGCGCCACTGGCTGCACTCGCGCGGCGTGCGCACGCAGGGTCTTGAGCTGCGCGCCCTCGTGCCGGTGTCGGTGCGCCACCGCGACGCCCAGCGCAACGGTGCCGGCAACCGCCTGGCGGTCATGCGCGGGCCGCTGCCGGTGTACGTCGAGGACCCGATCGAGCGGCTCGGCGTCGTGTGCGCCGCGATGAACGACCTCAAGGAGTCCAAGCAGGCCGTCGGCGCGGAGGTGCTGACGAGCATGCAGCGCTTCGCGCCGCCGACCGTCCTCGCCCAGGCGTCGCGGCTGAACTTCTCCACGCGCCTGTTCAACATGCTCGTCACGAACGTGCCGGGCCCGCAGTTTCCGCTCTACGTGCAGGGCCGCGAGATGACGTCGGTCTTCCCGATCGCGTTCCTGCCCAAGGACCATGCGCTGGCGATCGCGATCATGTCCTACAACGGCCAGATGAACTTCGGCCTGCTCGGCGACTACGACGCGATGCCCGACCTCGACGCGTTCGGCGAGGCGATCGAGGCCGCGCTCGCCGAGCTCGTGTCGCTCGCCGCGCGCAGCGCGCGCTCGTCGACCGCGAAGGCGCGCTAGCGCGGCAGGCCGGCGGCGCTCGCGCCCCTGCGCCCGTCGACGCGCGTCGACAGGTCGGGCTGGGGCGGAACCGCCTCGCGATTGCCGGCCTTGTCGATCGCGATCGTGTAGTAGCGGTAGCGCGAGCCGGGCTTGACGGCGACCTTCAGCCGCGTCGCGCCGGTGCGCTTGATGCGCCTGTAGGGCCGGCGGTTGGCGGAGCGGTAGACCTCGTAGGCGGCGACGCCGGAGGAGCTCAATCCGGAGGGCGTAGGGTCGCGACCGCTCCAGCGCAGCGTGAACGCGCGCGCGGCCCGGATCCGCGTGCGGCCGGTGAGCCTGGACTGCGGTGCGCGGCGGTCGATCGCGCGCACGGCGCTCACGGCAGCCGCAGCGTTGACGATTCCCCACCCCAGGTCGGCGTTCCAGCCGCTGCCGGCGGGACGCGACGCGCTCTGCTTCAGCACGCGGATGATGTCAGCGGCCGTCGTGTCGGGGTTGACCTGGCGCACGAGCGCGGCGATCCCGGCGACGATCGGTGCCGCCATCGACGTGCCCTCGAGGTAGGCGTAGCGCGAGTCGCCGGCGAAGGTCGCGCGGCAGTTGCAGCCGGGCGTCGGGAACAGCAGCCCCTGTCCTGCCTCGATCTCGGTCGCATTGGCCGGAAACGCGGCGAAGATGCCGGCCGGGCCGATCCGCTCGCCGAACGAGCCCGGTGCGGCGAGCGAGATCTGCGAGCCGCGGCCGGCGAACGGCGCGCGCGCACCGGCGAAGTTCGCGGCGGTGACGGTCAGGCCACGGCCGGCGGTGATGTCGGGGCCGGTGCCGGTCGGCTGCAGCAGGCTGGCGGGATCGCCGTTCTGCTCGACCGGGTTGTCGGCGGCCGCGGCGACGAGCACGGCGTCCTTGGCGACGGCGTAGTCGATCGCCTGGACGATCGCCTGCGACGGCGCGGTCTGCCCGTCGGTGCCGAAGCTCATGTTGATCGCGTCGGCGCCGCGGTCGGCGGCCTGCACGATCGACCGCGCGACCGAGCCGTCGCTGAGGTCGCTCTTGATGACGAGCAGCCTGCAGTTCAGCCCGGCGCCGACGACGCCGAAGCCGTTGTCGCCCGCGCCGCAGGCCAGCGACGAGACATGCGTGCCGTGGCCGTTCTCGTCGCTGCTCGGGCCGCCGTGCGTCGTGACGCCGTCGTTGTCGATCCCCTCCGCGATCTTGCCGGCGAGGTCGGGGTGGGCACCGTCGACGCCGGTGTCGATCACCGCGACGACCGCGTTGTCGCCGCGCGTGACGTCCCACGCCGCGGGCAGGGCGACGCGCTCGACCCACCAGGCAAGCGGCGTGCCGGCCGGCGTGCCGGGCGAGGCTTCGGGCGCGGTCAGCGCGGGATCGTTGGGCACGAAGCGCAGCGAGTAGCGGTGCTCGACGTCGACGGAGCGCACGCCCGGCTGGCGGCGCAGGATGCGGGCGAGCGCCGACAGCGCGAGGCCGCCGACCGGCCGCACGCTGACGAGGCCGATCTGCGGCACCTGTGCACCGTCGCGGCGCACGCCCTGGACCGCGAGCACGGCGTCGGCTGCGCGGGCGGCGGCCGGGGAGATCGCGTGCGGGCGGTCGAGCGTGACGAGCAGGCGGCCGGTGCGCTCCGGCGCGGCCTGCGCCTGCGCCGCCAGCGGGGCGGCCACGGCGACGAGGGCCAGCGCGAGCGCAGCGACGCTCAGGCGGATCACGGTCACCGGGTGCACTGACGCGAGAACCCGACGGATCTTCAGTCGATGCGCCGCGCGCACGGCTACCTGGCGCGCCGGCAGCGGCACGCCAGGCTCAGAAGCCAAGTGCGAACTTCGCGTCCTCGCTCATCTTCTCCGGCGACCACGGCGGGTCGAACGTCATCTCGCTCTTGACGGAGTGGACGCCCTCCAGCGGCAGGACGAACTCCTCGATCTGCTCGGTGATCTGCGGGCCGATCGGACATGCGGGCGTCGTCAGCGTGAACGTCACCGACACGTTGCCGGCGTCCTCCTGGATCCCGTAGATGAGCCCCAGCTCGACGAAATCCAGTCCGAGCTCGGGATCAATGACGTTCGTGAGCGCTTCTTCGATCTCTTGCAGGCTTGCCATTGGACTGATTGTATCCACGGCTCGGACCGCCGATCTGGGTTGGAGGAGCCATCGTCACCTTCGAGGACAATCCCCCGACGTTGCGCTGCTACGGGGATGAGGACCGGTCGACCCAGTCGCTGCGCCGACAAGCGCTCTCCCGCGCGCTCTGCGCGCCTGCGGACGTGGTCGTCGACCTGGCGCAGCTCGCGTTCGCCGACCCGTCGCTGATGCTCGACTTCGCGATGATCGCCCGGCGCCTGCGCAAGGCCGGCCGTGAGCTGATCCTGCGTGGCGCACAGCCCGACATCTCCGTGCTGATCGAGTACGTCGGCCTGCACCGCCTGCCGGGCGTGACGATCGCGCCCGCGGCGACGCCCGCGTGAGCCGGGGCGGGCCGAAAGGCTCGCTCGCGTAGCCTTCAGGGGACCATGGCCCTGGTCCTCGTGCTCCTCTTCATCGTCGTCCCGATCGTCGAGCTCTTCGTGCTCATCCAGATCGGGCAGGCGATCGGGATCCTGCCGACGATCGCGCTGCTGATCCTCGACTCCGTCCTCGGCGCGATGCTCATGCGCTCGCAGGGTCGCGCCGCCTGGATGCGCTTGCACCGTGCGCTCGCGGAGGGGCGCGTTCCCGGCCGCGAGGTGATCGACGGCGCACTCGTGATCTTCGGCGGCGCGCTGCTGCTGACGCCCGGCTTCCTGAGCGACATCCTCGGGCTCATCCTGCTGCTACCGCCGACGCGGGCGGTCGTGCGGCGCGTCCTCGTGGCGCGCTTCGGCGCGCGCCTGGTCGCGAGCGCCACGTCCGGCGCGCAGAGCCGGATGGGCCGCATGTTCACGTTCGAGACCGGCCGCGGCGGGCGCCCGTCGCGCTCCTACGGCGACGACGTCGTCGACGGCACCGCGCAGGACGTTCCGGCGCAGCGGCGCGAGCTGCCATGAGCCTCTCGGCGGCAGACGAGGCCCCGCGCACGAGCGAGGACCCGGCGTTTCGCGACGCCGTCACGTTCTCGTTCGGCGACCCCGTCGTCGATCTGTTCGGCCTCGCGCGGGTGGGGCTCGGCGCCGACGGCGCGAGCGGCTCTGCCGTCGTGTATCTCGGCGAGGATGTGGTCGGCGCCTCGATGAAGACGGCTGACGCACCGGCGGTCGCCGAATCGTGGGACGCGGTCAGCGCGGCGGGAGTCCGCAGCACGGTCGTGATGGCGCTGCAGTCGTGGACCGTCAGATACCAGGGTGGCGAGGCGGGCTTTGACCTGCGCTTCGAGGCCGTGTCGGCTCCGGTGGTGCTCGACGCCGACGAGCCGGTCGCGCGTCTGGGCGGGATGGAGGGCTATGAGCAGCTGTGCAACGTCACGGGCACGGTGCGGGTCGGTTCGCGTGAGGTCGCCGTGCGTTGCCTCGGGCAGCGCGGCCATCTGTGGGGCGCGCCGGACTGGAGCAGGATCGAGCTGGCGCGAACGCTGTCGGCGTGGATCGCGCCCGACCGTGCGGTCCACCTGACCGCCGTCCGCCCCGCCAAGGCCAAGCACCACGACGAGGAGCTGGTCGCCGCCTTCCTGATCGACGACGGCGCGCCGCAGGCGGTCTTCGACGCGCGCCTCTCGACGGGCTACGACGCCGAGCTGCACCAGCGCCGCGCCGGCCTTGAGCTGTGGATGCAGGAGGAGGGCGGCCTGGCACGCCGCGCCGCCGGCGAGGCGTTCTGCGGCACGCGACTGGATCTCGGCGAGCTGCGGCTCGACAGCGCCTTCTTCCGGTGGCGCATGGAGGGGCGCGAGGGCGTGGGCCGCTATGACCTGCTGCGGCGCATCGATGGCGGCTCCGGCGGTGGCCTGCGCCGCCGCAAGTGATCAAGGCGGTCACGAGCTCGAGTGCGGGCGCCATGACCGGGGCTGACTTCGTCTCGGGACTACAGGCGCTCTGCGCGAGTGGGCATCCGGACTGACAATCCTGGTGGTGTGCGCTCCGCGTGGAACGCCACCGAACACTGACTGCGCGGCGCCGTTCGCGGGCTCAGCCCGCGAAAGGCGCCGCGGGCCAGGGCGCGCGCGCGTGTTAGTTGTCTGAGCCCAGGCGGTCCCAGAGGTAGAGCTCGACGCATTCGTTCGCCAGCTGCACGCAGCGCTCGCGCGAGAGGTGCGGCAGGACGGTCTGCAGTGCCTGGTCCTCGGCCACGCCGGCGTCGAAGGCCTCCTCGCCGCGGAAGCCCGCCGCGATCTTCAGCGCCTCGCGCCGGTTGTCGCCCAGGCTCTTGAACACGTTGACGAGGAACTCGCGGTTGGCGATCGGCTGGCCCACCTCCAGCGACGCGTGCCAGGCGGCGAGCATCGACAGATCGTGCTCGTCGAGGTCCTGAACGGCCTTCGCGTAGTGCGACGCCAGCTCGTTCTCCGGGATCTCGTCGACCCACGCGCGCACGATCTCGCCCAGCAGCTGCCTGCGGGCCTCCCGGCCAACGGACTCGGCGATCACTCTGATCGCGTCCTGGGGTTCGATGAAGCACAGCGCCATGGCGACTCCCGGGCCTGGGAAGTGGACAGGACGCACGGTAGGGATGGGGTCGGACGGGATGCTCGGCCTGTGCGGTGCCGAGCTCAGCTCAGTCGAGCCGCGTCAGCCCGGCGCCGCGTACGTGCGGCGGCCGGCGCAGCGCGCGGCTCAGCCGAAACGACCGCGCGCCGCGATGCGGGCGAAAGGACCTCACCTGCGGCGCCGCACGCGGCGCGCAGCGAAAGGACGCATCCGGCAGTAGGCGCAAGGCGATCGAGCGCACGATGATCGCCTCGGCGATCGCGGCCTCGTCGATGACGTAGTGCCCGTCGGCGACGAGCTGTTTGAGGACTTTCACACGAGGGTTCATCGTCAGGCCTTCCGTGGCTTTCGCGACCTACATCGGCAGCGCTAGCACGAACCGGATCCGGATCACCGCCAACTCGACGGAAGTGTGAGTGAAGGCCCGTCTCAGGCGCCGAGCACGGCAGCGATCGCGTCGCGCTCGCCGTCGTCGACGACGGCCTGCGAGCCATAGGTCGCGCGCTCGCCCGGCGCCCGCGCGCCCCAGTTGTGCAGCGCGAGGTCCAGCGCCTCGATCGGCAGCTCGGCGGCCTGCGCCAGCGCCCGTGCGCGACGCTCGAGCAGGACGGTGTCGCCGATGCCGAACACGCGCTTTGCGGCGAGCGTCGTCGCGTCGTCGGTGAACCTCAACGTCGCCGGCTGGGCCTGCACCACGTCCAGGCGCCCGAGCGACACGAGCAGCTCATAGCGCCCGCCGCGGCCGAAACCCGGCAGCGAGAGGCGCTCGAACACACGATCAAAGCGCCGGTGCGCCGTCCACGTCGCCTCGCCCGCGAACGCCGCGCGCTGGCTGCCGGCGCGCCCGGCCCACGCGCGGTAGGCGAGCACCGTCTTCTGCGCCGTCACCGGATCGGCCACCTGCGAGCGCGGACCGCCGCGCACGCCATCCAGGCGCGGAAGCTCGCCCGACGCCCACGGCACGTGCGCCGCGCGGATCGCGGCGAACGCGTCCTCCACGTCCTCGGGCGGACAGATCAACGCCACGAGGAAGGCCAGCCACAACGCCTCCTCGGGGTCGTCCATCGTCACGATGTCGGCGTACGACCCCGGTGGATCGTCGGCGAACTCCTCCAAGCGGGCACTGGCGAACGCGAGCTCGGCGGCGAGCCGCTCGGCGTCGGCGGTCGCCTTCAGCCCGGGGACGAGCGCGCAGCGGTATCCGTCGTCGGCGGCCTGTGCGAGCTGCCGCACGCGCAGCGCGCTGCGCGCCGTCCGC
>CADCVQ010000093.1 GCA_902806175.1 uncultured Solirubrobacteraceae bacterium | reverse complement strand
GCGCTCGGGCAGCGCGCGCGCGGTGGCACCGCCGCCGCCCGCCGTCGCGCAGGACACGCGGGACGCGCAGCCGCCGGCGGCACCCGACGACGCCATGCGCCGCGGCTACGCGCGCGGCCGCGCACGCGACGACGAGATCCGCGCGAGCCTCGTGCCGCTGGCGCCGGGCGAGCGCCCCCGCGTCGTGACGATCGCCGCGATCGTCGCCTTCGTCTTCGCGATCGCCAACGTCGTGACCGCGCTGACCGGAAACGACATCTCGAGCGCCGGCGGCGACCCCTCGGTGTCGACCGCCGTCACGACCGCCGTGCTGCTGGTCGCGGGCTTCGGCATGCTCGCGCGGCAGTACTGGGCGGTGCTCGGCTTTCAGACGATCCTCGGCATCCAGATCGTCTTCTTCTCGCTGTACCTCATCGGCGTCCAGAAGCTCTGGCAGGCGATCATCCCCGTCGTCGCGATCGGCCTGCTGGGCTGGCTGTTCTGGAAGCTCGTGCGACCGATGGCACAGCTGCAGATGCCCAAGCGCGAGCGCGGCGACGGGGCGTCGTAGGCCCCGAACGTCTACGGTTCAGTCGTGGAAGAGGACGAGATCCGGGTTCTGGTCAAGCGTCTGGCGCGGCCGCATCCGTCCGGCGGCACCGTCATCGAGCGCGCCGCGATCATGGCCGAGGGAACGGGTTCGACCGAGGTGCTGTCCTGGATCCTCGCGCGCGGTGCCGTCCCCGAGGCCGCCGTGGAGCGCGAGTCGACGCGCCAGGGCCTGCACGGAGTCAGCGACACGGCGGTTCGGACGACGTCGCGGTTCGTGTTGCCCGCCGGCGCGCTGGACTGATTTCGTCCCCACCGGCCGCGCCAGGGCGAGTCGATAGGCTCGATTCACATGGCTGAAAGCTCCTACGACTGCATCGTCATCGGCTCGGGCCCGGGTGGCTACGTCGCCGCGATCCGCGCCGCGCAGCTCGGCATGAAGACCGCGGTCGTCGAGGCAGACCTCGTCGGCGGGCGCTGCCTGAACTACGCCTGCATCCCGGCGAAGGCCGTCCTGCGCGTCGCCGATGTGCTCGGCGAGATCCGCGAGGCCGACGCCTACGGGATCTCCGTCGGCGAGCCGGTCGTCGACTTCGAGGCCG
This sequence comes from uncultured Solirubrobacteraceae bacterium, assembly GCA_902806175.1. Lineage (GTDB taxonomy): Bacteria > Actinomycetota > Thermoleophilia > Solirubrobacterales > Solirubrobacteraceae > CADCVQ01. The sequence continues at coordinate 5,173 of CADCVQ010000093.1, read as the reverse complement.
TCAGCGCTCGGCGCAAGAAGGTCGTCAAGACGCTCACCGGCGGCGTCGCCGGGCTGCTCAAGAAGAACGCCGTCGACGTCATCGAGGGCCACGCCTCCGTGACCGACGACGCCAACGTCAAGGTCGGCGGCAACTTCGACGGCACGGAGATCGAGGCGAAGTTCGTCATCCTCGCGACGGGCTCGGTGAAGAAGGCGCTGCCCGACACGCAGTTCGGCGGTCGCGTCATCGGCACCGAGGAGGCGTGGGCGCTCGAGGCGCTGCCTGCGACGCTCGCGGTCGTCGGCGCGGGCGCATCGGGCACGGAGATCGCCTCGGCCTATGCGCGCCTGGGCAGCGAGGTGACGCTCTACGAGGGTCTTGACCGCGTGCTGCCGACCGAGGACGCCGACATCTCGAAGATCGCCGAGCGCGGCTTCAAGAAGCAGGGCATCACCGTCCGCACAGGCGTCTTCGTGCAGGATGTCCAGATCGGCGCCGACGGCGTCACGTTCACCGTCGCGGGCGAGCCGCAGTCAGCCGAGTGGCTCGTCATCGCCACCGGCCGCGGCGCCGACGTCGAGGGGCTCGGCCTCGAGGACGCCGCGATCAAGCTCGACTCACAGGGATTGATCGCGGTCGACGGCGCGCTGCGCACCTCGCTGACCGGCGTCTATGCGATCGGCGACCTCGTGGCCGGGCCGGCGCTCGCGCACAAGGCCTCCGACGAGGGGATCATCGCGGCCGAGGACGCGGCCGGCCTGGAGACCCATCCGCTCGAGCACGTCGACATCCCGCGCGCGACCTTCTGCTACCCGAACGTCGCGAGCTTCGGCCTGACCGAGCAGCAGGCACGCGACGCGGGCCACGACGTCGTCGTCGGCAAGCTCGGCTTCGGTGCGGTCGGCGCGGGCACCGTCTACGGCGACCGCAGCGGCCTCGTGAAGATCGTCGGCGATCGCACGTACGGCGAGCTGCTGGGCGGCCACATCATCGGCACGAAGGCGACCGAGCTCATCCAGGAGCTCGTCAACGTCCGCGCGCTGGAGGGCGGCTACGGCGAGGTCGCGCGCATGGTGCACGGCCACCCGACGCTGTCGGAGGCGGTCATGGAGGCCGCGCGCGACGCCGACGGCTGGCTGATCCACGGCTGACCACCTGCGCCGTGCGGGCCGCCTTCTACTACGACCTCCGCAGCCCCGAGGCGTACCTCGCCGCCGAGCGCGTCATCAACCTGCTGCCGGCGGCGGAGTGGATCCCGGTGACGGCGCCCCAGATACCCGGCGCCGACCTGCTCGACGGCTTTCGCTGCCAGACCGACCGCGAGGCGTTCTGCGACCGCATCGAGCGCGTCGCCGCACGGCGCGGCCTGCAGCAGATGCGGTGGCCTGACCCGTTTCCCTGCGACTCGGCGTACGCGATGCGCGTCGCCACGTACGCCTGCCGGATCGGCCGCGCCGTCGCGTTCTCGCTCGCGGCGTTCCGGCAGGCCTTCGCCGGCGGCCGCGACCTCGGCACGCCGGACAACGTGCTGATCGCCGCGGCGGCGTGCGAGATGCACCCGCGAGCGGTCACGAAGGGAGCGCACCTGGGCTCGGTCGCGCGAGCGCTCGACGACGCGACGACGCGTGCGACGCAGCGCGGAGTGCGCGACGTCCCCGCCGTCTGGCTGCCCGACGGCAGCGTCTTCCACGGCGACGACGGGCTCGACGGCGCGGTCCGGGCGCTGATCGCGTAGCGTCGAAGCGAATGCGCGCCAACCGCAGCTACCGCCTGCTGCACACCCGCTCGCGGCGCCGTCCGGCGAGCCTCGATCCGACGAGAATCGACCATCTCGAGGTCGTCGAGGTGGCGTCGGGCGAGGTCGTGCTGTTCTGGGATCTGCCCGCTCCCGAGGCGGCGCGCCAAGCCCGGCGGCTGCGCGAGGACCTCTCACGACTGGACGACCTGCAGTTCCTCTCGCGATGGGGCGAGGAGTAACCGCCGCGTTGTGAGCACGACTCCGCCTCAGGCGTCCGCGAACCGCGTCGACGGCTGCCCGGATCGGGCAGCGGATCGGTGCGGATGCAGCCTCCGCCGCGTTGAGCGGCTACTGCTTCGGGCGGCCGCTCGCGGCCAGCCCCGCGCCGAGGCCGATCATCATCAGGCCGCCCGTGCCGCCGATCGCAGCAAGCCGCCGCGGAGACGAGACCAGCCACGTTCGCGCGGCGCCTGCCAGCAGCGCCCACAGCGAGTCGCACAGCAGCCCGATCGCGCAGAAGATCGCGCCCAGCAAGAGCAGCTGGACGGCGACGGAGCCGCCGTCGCGATCGACGAACTGGGGCAGTACCGCCATGAAGAAGACGATGACCTTCGGGTTGAACATCCCGACGAGAAAGCCGTCGGCGAGGATCCGGCGCAGCACCTTGCGCTCCACTGGCGCGTACAGCGCCTGCGCCAGCGAGCGGCGGTGACGAAAGGCCTGGACGCCCAGGTAGACGAGGTACGCCGCGCCGACGAGCTTGATCGCGGTGAAGAGCGTGATCGACTCCTGCACGAGCGCGCCGAGCCCGAAGGCGACCGCGATCACCTGCACGTAGACGCCGGCGGTGTTGCCGACAACGGTCGCCACGCCCGCGCTGCGCCCGAGCGTCAGCGAGCGTGTCACGACGAACAGCACGCTCGGGCCCGGCACGAGGATCAGCACGAGCGCGATGACGACGAACGCCAGGAGGTTGTCGGTGGGCACCATCCGCGGGCGAGCCTAACCGGCGCGCACCGCGTGGTGCCAGTGCGCAACCTCGCGCGCGGCATCCACGCCGCGGGTCGCGGCCCCACGCGGCCGGTAATCTGAACTCACGAATGGCAGAACGCGTCGCGCAACCCGCTGAGCAGGCGGGGCTCCCCGAGCCCGCAGTCGCGCTGGAGTGGCTCGGATCGATGATGCTCATCCGGCGCTTCGAGGAGCGTGCCGGCGAGATGTACGCGAAGGCGAAGGTCGGCGGCTTCCTGCACCTCGCGATCGGCGAGGAGGCGACGATCGTCGGCTCGACGCGCGCGCTGCGCGACCAGGACTACCTGATCTCGACCTACCGCTCGCACGGCCACACGCTCGCGCGCGGATCCGATCCCGACCGCGTGATGGCCGAGCTGTTCGGACGCGTCGACGGCCTGTGCAGAGGCCGCGGCGGCTCGATGCACATGTTCGATCGCGAGAACCGCTTCATGGGCGGCTACGGGATCGTCGGGGGCAACCTGCCGCTCGCCGCCGGCTTCGCGCTCGCCTCGGACTACCTCGAGCGCGACGAGGTGACGCTGTGCCAGTTCGGCGACGGCGCGTCCAACCAGGGCACGTTCGGCGAGACGATGAACCTCGCGGCGCTGTGGAAGCTGCCCGTCGTCTTCATGATCACGAACAACCAGTTCGGGATGGGCACGGCGCTGGAGCGCCACTCCGCGATCACCGACCTGCTGCGCAAGGGCGAGGGCTTCGGCGTGCCCGGCATGCGCTGCGACGGCATGGACGCGGTCGACACCTACAACGTCACCTCCGAGGCGCTGCGGATCGCGCGCGAGGAGCGCAGGCCGACGCTCGTCGAGGCCGTCACGTACCGCTTCAGGGGACACTCGATGGCCGACCCCGAGGAGTACCGCACGAAGGAGCAGGTCGACGAGTGGCGCAAGCGCGACCCGCTGACGGTGTTCGGCGATCAGCTCATGGAAGCGGGGATCCTCTCCGAGGACGAGCGCGAGGCGATGGACCGCGACACGATCGAGCGCGTCGACCGGGCGGTCGCGTTCGCCGACGCGTCGCCGCATCCGTCACCCAACGACCTCTACGACGACATCTACGTCCTCGGTGATCAGGTCCGCGGCTGGTACTCCGTCGACGAGCGCACGCCGACACCGCATCGCGGCGAGGACGAGACCGCGATGGACCGCGCCGACCTGCCGCATGCAGCCGAGCACGCCGCGACGACGCCTCCGGGCGACGCCTCGCAGCGAGAAGAGGATTAGGCGCACGATGGTGTGCAGGACGGACCACTGAAATGGCCGTCATGCGCTACCGCGAGGCGCTGAACTCCGCGCTGCGCGAGGAGATGGAGCGCGACCCGAACGTCATGCTCATGGGCGAGGACATCGGGGTCTTCAACGGCGCCTTCAAGGTGACCGCCGGGCTGCTCGACGAGTTCGGCGAGAAGCGCGTGCGCGACACGCCGATCTCCGAGAACACGATCGTCGGCATGGGCGTCGGCGCCGCGATGACCGGCCTGCGGCCAGTCGTCGAGCTCATGACGATCAACTTCTCGCTGCTGGCGATGGATCAGATCGTCAACCACGCGGCGTCGATCCGCTACATGTTCGGCGGCCAGGTCAGGGTGCCGCTCGTCGTGCGCATGCCGCAGGGCGCCGGTCACCAGCTCGGCCCGACGCACTCGCACTCCTGGGAGGCGCTCTACCTCCACGTGCCCGGCCTGCTCGTCGCGGTGCCGACGACCGCCGCCGACGCGAAGGGCCTGCTGAAGTCCGCGATCCGCGACGACAACCCGGTCGTCTTCATCGAGCACGAGTACCTCTACGGCCAGCGCGGCGAGGTGCCCGACGACGAGGACCACACGGTGCGCTTCGGCGAGGCCGCGATCCGCCGCGAGGGCTCCGACGTGACGATCGTCGGGATCTCGCGGATGGCGCTGACGAGCGCGCGCGCCGCGAAGACGCTCAGCGAGGAGCACGACGTCGAGGCCGAGGTGATCGACCCCCGCACGCTGCGCCCGCTGGACCTCGACACGATCCTCGCATCGGTCCGCAAGACGAATCGCTGCGTCATCGTCGAGGAGGGGTGGCCGCACGGCGGCGTCGGCGCGAACCTCGCGGCGCTCATCCAGGAGCAGGCGTTCGACGACCTCGACGCGCCGATCCAGCGCGTCACCGGCGCCGACGTGCCGATGCCCTACTCCAAGCCGCTGGAGCAGATCGCCTTCCCGCACGAGCCGCAGGTCGTCGACGCCGTCCTCGCGACGTTCCGGGATCGCTGATGAGCGAGATCGTCATGCCCCGGCTTTCGGACTCGATGGAGGAGGGGACGATCCTCAAGTGGCTCAAGGACGACGGCGACGCCGTCGCGCGCGGCGAGCCGCTCGCCGAGATCGAGACCGACAAGGCGACGCTGACCTACGAGTCCGATGGCGCCGGCGTCCTGACGATCGTCGCTGCG
>CADCVQ010000092.1 GCA_902806175.1 uncultured Solirubrobacteraceae bacterium | reverse complement strand
CCGCAGCTGCGCGCGGGGGCCGCGTGACGCCCAAGCGGTCCGGCACGGGTGCTGCCACGCCCCCGCCGGCGCCGTCCAAGCCGCGCCCGGAGGCCGAGACGCGCAGCGAGACGACGACGTCGCCGCCTCCCGCAGGCGGCCCGGACGACGGCCGTGGCGGAGCAGCACCGGCGACACCGCCGGTTGCCGAGCCGCCGGCGAGCGAGACGCCGGCGGTCGAGCCGCCGCTGCCGGAGGCGCCCTCCGACACCGCGACCGTGCCGCGCGAACGCAAGCCAAAGCGCCCCAAGAAGAAGTAGGGCTCGAGCGTCATGGGCATCCTTCGACCTTCACGTGCAGCGCAGCGCAGTCGCGCTGCGCAGACAGCCGTCGACGAGCACAGCCGGCCGGTGTTCGAGCGCCTGCACAGGCCGCGCCGATCGGCCCCGCCGGCGAGCGACCACGCGTTCGCGGTCGCGACGCAGCGTGATGGCGACCGCTGTCTCGTCGTTCCCGCGGGAGAGCTTGACCTGACGACGGCATGGCAGCTCGAGTACGAGTTGCGGCGGGCGGAGGCGAGCGACGCGCGCCAGATCGTCCTCGATCTGCGCAGCCTGCGGCTGATCGACAGCGCCGGCGTGCGGGTGCTGCTCGAGGCCGGCGCGCGCTCGCGTACGCACGGCAAGCGGCTCGTGCTCCTGCGCGGCGTCGACGGCGTCCAGCAGCGGTTGGAATGGAGCGGCCTGACGACGCTGCTGACGTTCGTCGACCGCGACGCCGTCACGTCGTCGCGCGCCGTCTGACAGGCCGCTCCCGCCGCCGGGCCCGCGGCGGCGCCTGCGCGTCAGTCGCGCCAGTCAAACAGCGGCCCGGTGGCCGTCAGCTCGAACAGCCGCTGCACCTGGCGCGGGCCGCGCACGAGAATCAGGCGCTGCCCGGCGCGCTTTGCCGTGTTGCGCAGGCTCAGCAGCACGCGCAGTCCGGTGGAATCCAAGAAGTCGACCTTGCCCAGGTCGATGACGACGCAATCGAACCCGGCCAGCCGCAGCTTTCGGACCTCGCGCTCCAGCATGTCGGCCGAGGCCAGGTCAAGCTCGCCATCCAGCGCCACCGTCGCTTCGCGCTCGTCGGACAGCACGCGCACGCCGAGATATTGAGTCCGGGAGGAAGTGGTGACAGACATGGCGACCTCTAGCAGGCGGGAGCAGTTTCAGACTCCTCATCGGCATCGCGCGCCCCGATCTTGAGTCATCGCGACCAATCCCGAGAGGTGTGCTTCCCGCCTAATGGCCCGTCTCGTAACGGACCACTAGCGGCGCACTCTGGCAAAGCGCGTCGCCGCGGCGGCCGGGAGGACGACGGCGTTGCCCGCGAAGCGCACCGAGAACTTCAGCAGGGTGGCGCGCCCGAGGCGTCGCGGGCTGGAGAACGTCACGCGCACGCTGTACGTGCACGTGCGGCTCAGCCAGACGCGCCTCGTCGAGATCGTCGCGCCGTTGCGCTTGATCTGCACCGCGATGCGCCCGCTGCAGCCCGACGCGCGCGCGATCGCGCTCGGCAGCGTCAGCCTGCCGGAGATGCGGAAGCGATACGGCGCCCGGCGATCGGCCGACGGCGTGACTCGTGCGCTGAGCCTGCCCCGCCGCCGCCGCGCGACCGGCGCCGGATCGGCCGGTGTCACCACCGGGGCGGTAGCACTCGGGTTGTGGACCGGATCGGAGACCGGACCCGGCGTCGCGGCGGGGGCGACCGAGCGAAACGCGTATGCGACGCCGACATCCGCCATCCCGTTGACGTCGGCGCCGCGGGCGGACATGTAGTAGTCGGGCAGGCCGTCGCCGTTGACGTCGCCGGGGTGGGCGACGCCGGTGCCGAACAGCGCTCCGGTCTGCGCGTCGCCGGGGTCCTGGAAGACCTTCAACACCGTCGCGAGGCCCGGCCCGCCGAAGACCGTCACGCGACCGTGGTCTCGGCCACGGCTGCTGACGAGCGCGTCCGGGCGCCCGTCCTGGTCGATGTCGCCCGCGCTGGCGTTGGATGCACCGAATTGGCGGGCGTTCTCGGGCATCGGGTCGTGCAGCGTGCGCACGAGCGCGCCCGTGGCGCCGCTGAAGATGTGCGCCTTGCCGGCGTCGGGAGCCGGCGGGGCCCCCGGCGCCGGGGGATCGTTGGCGAGGAACGAGTCGACGAAGATGTCGGGCCGGCCGTCGCCGGTGACGTCGCCGAGCGAGATCCCGTCCGCGTCGGCCTGGCCGAAGCGATTGCTGGCCTCCGGCTCGGGATCGAGCAGCGTGTAGATCACCGCGCCGGTCCTGCCGTTGATGACGTACGCGCGTCCGACGTCGGCGAGCGCGCCCTCGTCGAAGCGCGGCGCACCGATCTGGTAGTCGGCGGCGCCGTCGCCGTTGACGTCGCCGGTCTCGGCGGCGCCAAACCCGAAGGAGCTGGCCTGAACCGCATCGGGGTTGGGCACCTTGTAGAGAAACGCCCCGGTCGCGCCGTTGAAGGCGTACGCCGCCCCGGCACCGCCGAACGAACCCGACGCGGTCACGACGAGGTCGCCGACTCCGTCGCCGTTGAGGTCGCCCGGCCCGATGAGGTTGCCGCCGAAGTCGGCGCCGAAGGCGCCGGTCGCCGCGAGCGGCTCCGGCGCGTTGATCGTGCGCAGCCGCGCGCCGGTGCGTCCGCTGTAGACGTACACCTGCCCGACGGTTGCGCCGCCGACGACCTGGCCCGGCGCGGAGGTCGCGAAGTCGCCGGCGCCGTCGCCGTCGACGTCGCCGAGGCTCGCGTCCCAGAAGCCGAACCTCGCGCCGGCCTGCGGGAACGGCGGCTCGAGCGTGCGCAGGAGGGCGCCCGTGGCGCCGTTGAAGATGAACAGGCGGCCAGCGTTGGCAAGGACCGCGCCGTTGGCGTCATCGCCGTCGTAGTTGCTGCTCGAGATCAGGACATCGCGGGCGCCATCGCCGTTGACGTCTGCAAGCGCGCGCACGCGCTCGCCGAAGTTCGAGCTCGCCTGCGGCTGAGGCGACGGCACCGTGAGAACCGTGTAGTCGGGAGTCGCGGCGGTGCCGGACGCCGGCGCGGTCGCACCGACGGCGACGAGCACCGCCAGTCCCAGCAGGACCCTTCGAGACGATCGGTTCACCAGCGCCTCCCCCTCCCCACGACGAAGTCATCTGCCTGAGCGAGCGCCCGATCACGTCACCGATGACTGACCAGGCCCCTGGCGAGGACAGTACCGGTTGCGCCGCGACCTGCCCAGATCGCCAGCGGCGGCGAGCGCGGCCGCCGCGGCGGTCGCCGGCTGCTCAGTAGCGGCGCCCGACGAGCTGCATCATCAGCCCGCCGTAGAGCAGCACCACGACGCAGAGGAGCAGCAGCGCCGTCGCCAGCACGTCGATCGGCGGCGACCCACTCGCGAAGGTGTCGAAGTGCTCGCCCTCCTCGGCGAACACGGGGATCAGGTCTTCGCGCAGGTAGTCGTCGAAGGCCGGCATCGTCCGCACGGGCGTCGTCGCGTCAAAGCGCGTCATGTCGTCGGTCGCGGGCAGCGCCGTCCAGCGCCTGGTCACGGTGGGCGCCGCCAGCAGCGCCCGCGTGAGGCCGGGCGCGCGCCGCCGCAGCCGTCTGACGAGCCTGTCGCGCGGCATCCGCAGGGCCCGCGCGAGGTAGGCGACGAGTCCCGGCACCTCCCGGTCTACGCGCGTCAGCGGAAGCGCATCGAGCAGCGCGATCGTGCGCGGCGCGCGGCGGCGCAGCGCCCGGCGCACGTCGCCGGGCCGGCGGCCCGTGCGCTCGCCGATGAGGCGATACAGCCGCGGCGTCTCGAGCGAGACGCCTCCGCGCCGCGTCATCATCCGATCGCCGACGACGATCGCGTCGTGGACGGTGTCGATGCCGGTGGAGAGGCCCTTCGCGCGGTCCTGCGCGAACGCCGGCGCGAACGCGGTGATGACCTTCTGGCCGCCGCCCAGGCGCGGCGAGTACTGCGCGACGACGACGAGCAGGAGCAGAAAGACGCCGATCCCGACGACGATGCTCCACGACAGAACGCCCGGCGCGGTGATCGCGGCGCGGCGCGCCTGCAGCAGGCCATGGGCGAACAGCACGAGGCCGATTATCAGCAGCAGGTACGGGATGTAGCCGATGCCGCCGGCCACCGAGAGGCCCTGAACGTCATCCTTGTGCTTGACCGTCAGCGGCACGAGGTCGTCGCGCAGGTACTTGCGCAGCCCCGGGACGGTGCGCACCGGCTTGCCGCGAGACAGCCGCGACAGCCCCTCGATGCCGGGCACGTCGTACCAGCCGTCGGTCACGTTGGGCAGCGTCGCCAGGAGCTCGGCGATGCGCGGAAAGCCCTGCTCGAGCGTGGCGGCGAGCTCGTCCTCGCTCACCGTCAGCGTCGTCGCGAGATACGACGTCAGGCGGGGGATCTCCTCGGCGACGCCTGTCAGCGGCAGCGCGCGCATCAGCGCCTCGCTGTGGGGCGCCTCACGGCGCAGGATCTTGCGCGCCTGCGCGCTCGACAGCCCGAGCTCGCGCCCGATGAACCGTACGAGCGAGCGGACCTCCTCGTTGCCGCCGCCGCGCGCGGTCAGCAGCGGGTCGACGAGGTCGACGTACTGCGACAGGACGTCGACGCCGGCGCGGGTTCCCGCGACGCGCTCGTCCGTGAAGGCGGGCTCGGCCGCGTCGACGACGCGCTGTCCCGCCGTCAGACGCGGAATCAGCGAGGTGGCGAGAACCAGCACGACGACGACGAAGCCGACGACCGCCACACCGAGCCACGCGCGCGACGCAGCCGTCGACATCAACCCCTTGATGCGCACCTTGGATGCCCCCGAATCAGAGTGTGCAGGGACGGCTGACCCCGCCGCCGCCCGACGACCGCGCGACCTTACATGCCAGCCGGTCCGGCTGCGACGAGCGCGAGCTTCTGCGCCCGGGTGAGGCGCTTGATGCGGACCTCCTCGCGCCGCGCGGCGCTGCGGTCGGCCATCGGCCGGGCGAGGGCGAGCGACACCGGCAGCCGGCTTGCCGTGTAGCGGCTCGCGCGGCCGGCGTCGTGCGCTCGCAGGCGGCGGTCGAGGTCCGACGTCCAGCCGCAGTACAGCGAGCCGTCGCGGCAGCGCAGCAGGTAGACCCAGGCATCGGGCATCGAGGAGGGGGTTCGACGCGCCGTGCCCGGATCATCCCCTGTGTCGCGACGGCGGCGGCGACGCGCGTGGGCGCGCTAGGCCGGCTCGCGCGCCTCGCCGCGCCCGAAGCCGGGCACCGGCGCGAGCTCGACCGGGGCGCCGTGCATCGCGCGCAGGCGCACCTCGCGCCAGGACAACCCCTCCTTGACGAGCGCCGGCGCCCCCATGACGACCGCTGTCCCGATCTCGACGGCCTGCAGGATGATCCCGAACGCGAGCGCGTCGGCGTAGCCGACGCCGTATGCGCCGAGCACCGCGACGCAGGCGGCCTGGAAGACGCCGATGTTCGACGGCGTCGCCGGCAGGACCGCGGTGACGTTGACGGCGAACAGCACCGCCGCCGCCGCGCCCAGCCCGGCGCCCTCGTCGAGGCCGAGCGCGACGAGCAGCACGTAGCACGACAGCCACTGCAGCGCCCACGCCGCCAGCTGCGCGAGCGTCGCGATGCTCCCCAGCCGGGGCTGGCGGAAGACGATCAGCCCGTCGCGCAGCTGCACGAGCGCGCGCCGCGCCTGTGCCACGAAAGCCCCGATCCGGTCAAAGCGCGAGCGCTTGCCCGAGCGCAGCAGCGCGGGCGCGCCCATGAGCAAGACGACGATCATCAGCGGCGCGATCGCGACGATGACAAGCGCCTTGTGGTGCGTGAAGAAGTCGACCGTCGAGAACATCGTGACCCCCAGCACCACGAGCGCGAGGATGTTCAACAGCGTCTGCGACACGATCGTCCCGAGCACGACGGGGAGGTGCTCGCGGACGCTGCCGATCCGCCGCGCGACGACGAACGCACGCGAGGGCTCGCCGAGCCGGGCGGGCAGCGTCGCCGACATCAGCACGCCGATGAACGTGCCCTGCAGCGCGTCGCGCAGGCGTACGCGCGCCCGCGGCAGCGCGGCCCGCATGATCGCGTGCCAGGCGACGGCGCGCAGGACCATCGACAGGCACATCAAGCCGAACCCGAGCAGCACCCACGGCGGCGCCGCATTCAGGAGCGCGTGGCCGATCCGCTCGACGCCGATGCGCTGCAGCGCGATCACCGCGAACGCGGCGGCGACGAGGCCGACGGCGCCGATCGCCAGCCTGCGCGCCAACCGCGCGCCCGGCCGCGAGACGTCCTTCGTCGTGCGGGGCAGCGCCGGCTCGAGCGTCGGCAGCCGCCGGGCGGGCGCGCGCTCGCCGTCGGCCGGCACGAAACCCA
>CADCVQ010000091.1 GCA_902806175.1 uncultured Solirubrobacteraceae bacterium | reverse complement strand
ACGACCGCACGCACACTGTCCAGGCGGGCGAGTCGCTGTGGTCGATCGCCAGCGACATCCTCGATCCGAGGGCGAGCCCGCTTCAGATCGCGCGCGAGGTGCACCGGCTGTGGGAGCTCAACAAGGACCGCATCGCCACCGGTGATCCCGATCTTCTGATGACCGGCACGCGACTGCGACTGCGATGAGCGGCGGCCCGACCGGCGCACTGAGACGTCGCGATGTCTACCCCGCAGCGCTCGTCGACGGGCGACCCGCGCGCAACGGCGCGATCAGCCGGCTGCGGCGCCAGGCCGACCGCCTGCTGACGTCGGCCGGCGAGCGCGAGGAGGCCGCGCTCGAACGACGGATCCGCACGCAGCCCGGCGTCACGCGCGCGAACACCGTGGCGCTCATCAGCCCAAAGGGCGGCGTCGGCAAGACGACGAGCACGTTCCTCGTGGGCAACCTGCTGGCCGGCCACCTGCAACTACGCGTGATCGCCGTCGACGCCAACCCCGACTTCGGCACGCTGGCGCGGCTCGCACCGGATCACCGTCGGTCGGAGTATTCGCTCGCCGACCTGTTCGAGCACAGCCAACGCTTCAGGACCGCCGCCGAGCTGAACCCCTACGTCTCGCGGCTTCCCAGCGGCTTGCACGTGCTCGGCGCGCCGCGCGATCCCGAGCAGGTCGCGAGCCTGGGGCCCGACCGCTACGGCGAGCTCGTCGCGTTCCTGTCGTGCTTCTACGAGGTCGTGCTGCTCGACCTCGGCACGGGCGTCGCCGGGCCGCTCGCGCGCTTCGCGATCGACCGCGCAGACCAGGTGGTCCTCGTGACGACGCCAGAGTGGGTCACGGCGACGGTCGTGCTCGAGGCGCTGACGCACCTTCAGCACGACCGGACGACCGTCGCGCTCAACAAATCGATGCAGCACGCTGCGGACGTCTCCGTCATCGAGGAGCGCTTCCGCGACGAGCACCTCCACCGCGCCGTCGCGATCCCCTACGACGAGCAGCTCGCGACGATGCTCGACACCGGCACCTACACGCTCGACGCGCTCGCCCGCCCCACGCGCCTCGCGATCAAGCGCCTCGGCCTCGGGGTCGCCGAACAGCTCGCCTGATGCGCGCCGCCAGAGAGCATCCTCGGCTCGTCGTCGCCAAGGGGCTCGGGATGCTCTGTCTGATCGGATGCAGCCTCGCCGCGGGTTTCCTGCTCGGCGGCGGCGGCGACGACGACGGCCACCAAAGGGTCATCCGCACCGCGCAACTGCGCGTGGTGGCGACCGAGCGGGCGCTGCGCAGCGAAGCGGCCGTCCTCCGTGAGACGCGGGCACAGCTCAAGCGCCACCGCTCGGCCCGCGACCGCCTCCGCGCGCGGTTGCGCGCCAGCGCGCGCAGCAACGTGAGGTTGCGCCGCGCCCTGCGCACGACCAGACGCGACCTGGAGCGCGCTCGCCGCTGACGCGCAACCACCCGCGGTTGCAGCGAAGGGCGCTGCATTCGTAGAGTGCCGAGTAGCGCCCGACACACTGCGCCTCGCCGCGCCCTTGAAGAAACAAATCTCAGTGGGCTAGACTTAGATCCATGCAGATCGACCGCTTCACGATCAAGTCCCAGGAGGCCCTGCAGGCGGCGCTCTCGCTCGCGCCCGAGCACCGGCACCCGCAGGTGACCCCGACCCACCTTCTCGCCGCGCTCCTCGACCAGGAGGGCGGCCTCGTCGTCCCCGTCCTCGGCAAGATCGGCGTCTCCGCCGACGCCCTGCGGGCCGACGTCGCGCGCATCCTCGACGAGCTGCCCAAGCTCGCCTCGGAGGCCGAGCCCACGACCTCGCCCGAGCTGCTGGCGATCCTGCGCGCAGCCGAGCGCGAGATGCGCGACCTCAAGGACGAGTACGTCTCCCTCGAGCACCTGCTGCTCGCGCTCGCCAAGGACGCAGACCTCGCCGGGCGCACGCTCAAGGCGCACGGCGCCACCCACGAGCGCCTGCTGCAGGCGATCGCCGACGTACGCGGCTCGCACCGCGTCACCGACCAGTCGCCCGAGGAGAAGGTCCAGGCGCTCGAGCGCTACGGCCGCGACCTCACCGAGGCCGCGCGCGACGGCGATCTGGACCCGGTCATCGGCCGTGACGACGAGATCCGCCGCGTCATCCAGGTGCTCAGCCGCCGCACGAAGAACAACCCCGTCCTGATCGGCGAGCCCGGCGTCGGCAAGACCGCGATCGTCGAGGGCCTCGCCCAGCGCATCGTCAACGGTGACGTGCCCGAGTCGCTGAAGGACCGCCGCGTCATCGCGCTCGACATCGGCGCCCTGCTCGCCGGCTCGAAGTACCGCGGCGAGTTCGAGGAGCGCCTGAAGGCGGTCCTCAAGGAGGTCTCCGACGAGCGCGGCCAGGTCGTCCTGTTCCTCGACGAGCTGCACACGATCGTCGGCGCCGGCGCCGCCGAGGGCGCCGTCGACGCCGCCAACCTGCTCAAGCCGATGCTCGCACGCGGCCAGCTGCGCGCGGTCGGCGCGACGACGCTCGACGAGTACCGCAAGCACATCGAGAAGGACGCCGCCCTGGAGCGCCGCTTCCAGCCCGTGCTCGTCGGCGAGCCCTCCGTCGAGGACACGATCGCGATCCTGCGCGGACTGAAGGAGCGCTACGAGGTCCACCACGGCGTGCGCATCCAGGACTCCGCGACGATCGCCGCCGCGACCCTCAGCCACCGCTACATCGCCGATCGCTTCCTGCCCGACAAGGCGATCGACCTCATCGACGAGTCCGCCTCGCGCCTGCGGATCGAGATCGACTCGATGCCCGAGGAGATCGACGCGCTCAAGCGCCGCGCGATGCAGCTCGAGATCGAGCTCACCTCGCTGAAGAAGGAGAAGGACGAGGCGTCCCAGTCTCGGAGGGAGGCGCTCAGGCACGAGCTCGCCGAGCTGCAGGAGCGCAGCGCCGGGCTGACCGCGCAGTGGCAGGCCGAGAAGGCCAAGATCACTGCGATCCAGGACCTCAAGGAGAAGCTCGACGTCGCCCACCGCGATGCCGAGCGCGCCGAGCGCGAGGCCGACCTGCAGCGCGCCGCCGAGCTGCGCTACGGCGTCATCCCCGACCTCGAGCGCGAGCTCGCCGAGGCCGAGGCCCGCTCGGACGCCAACGACGGCTTCCTCAAGGAGGAGGTCACCGCCGAGGACGTCGCCGAGATCGTCGCGCGCTGGACGGGGATCCCGGTCAGCCGGATGCTGGAGGGCGAGGTCGAGAAGCTCGTCCACATGGAGGAGCGCCTGCACCAGCGCGTCATCGGCCAGGACGAGGCGGTGCAGGCCGTCGCCAGCGCCCTGCGCCGCTCGCGCGCCGGCCTGTCAGACCCCGAACGCCCGATCGGCACGTTTCTCTTCCTCGGCCCGACCGGCGTCGGCAAGACCGAGCTCGCTCGCGCCTTGGCGGAGTTCATGTTCGACACGCAGGAGGCGATGGTCCGCATCGACATGTCGGAGTACATGGAGAAGCACTCCGTGTCACGGCTCGTCGGCGCGCCTCCCGGCTACGTCGGCTACGAGGAGGGCGGTCAGCTGACCGAGGCCGTTCGCCGGCGCCCGTACTCCGTCGTCCTGCTCGACGAGGTCGAGAAGGCCCACCACGACGTGTTCAACACGCTGCTTGCAGTGATGGACGACGGGCGCCTGACCGACGGCCAGGGCCGCACGGTGAGCTTCAAGAACGTCGTGCTGATCATGACCTCGAACATTCCGGGCGGGCGCGAGGGCGCGGAGCTGCACTTCCGCCCCGAGTTCATCAACCGCCTCGACGACATCGTCGAGTTCGAGTCGCTCAGCCGCTCGCAGATCGGCGAGATCGTGGCGCTGCAGCTGCGCCTGGTCATCGACCGGCTCGCCGACCGCGGGATCGCGCTCGAGCTCAAGCCAGAGGCGCAGGAGCTGCTCGGGGACCTGGGCTACGACCCCGTCTACGGCGCCCGGCCGCTCAAGCGCGTCATCCAGAAGAAGCTCGTCGACCGGCTGGCGCTGGAGATGCTGCAGGGCGAGTTCACCGCGGGCGACACCGTGCGCGTTGACGCGGCCGACGGCGAGCTGGTCCTCGTCAGGGCCGCGACCCCAGCCGACGTCGCCGCTTAGAGCCGCGCGGACGCGCCGGAGGCCAACGAGACGTACTACCCGCTCATACGTTTTCTATACTCCGGCGCGTCATCAACGCAGGGGAGGCGGGGGTATGGTGCGCCGGATTGCGGTAGTTTGCGTGCTCGCAACACAGGCATTTGGGGCTCAGATCGCCTCCGCCGCGACGAAGCAAGATACTCGGAAGCACGGGTCCAAAGGCTCCTGCGTCGGTGCCGATTCCCCGCCAGTCGACGAGGCCACGCGCCGGCAGGCGAGCCGGGTGGTGCTGTGCCTCGTCAACCGCGAGCGCAGAGCGCGCCGGCTACCGCCGTTGCGGCGATCGCGGCCGCTCGCGAAGGCGGCGCGGCGTCACAGCGCAGACATGGTCGGCCGCAAGTACTTCTCGCACTTCAGCTCGGGCGGCGACGTTCGGCGCCGCGCGATCCGCTCGGGCTACGTGCGCCGCAGCAGGAGGGCGCTCCTGGGCGAGACGCTGGCGTGGGGCGCCGGCTCGACTGCCAGCCCGCAGGGGCTCGTTGCGTTGTTCATGAGTAGTTCTCCGCACCGCAGGACGCTCCTCAGCAGGCGCTATCGCGACCTCGGCGTCGGTCTCGCTCTCGGTGCTCCGGCCAGCGACGTGGACGGCAGCGCCACCACACTGACGATCGCCTTCGGTCGCCGGTAGCCGCCGGCGCCGCACCAGCGCTCGTCTCGCTCGACGCGTTGCACTACAGGAGCTGTCTGACGTCGATCGAGTCGCTGCCCGCCGACTCCGCGGTCAGCGCCGAGCGCGGGCTCTGCCGGGGCGGCACCGCTCCACGCGTTACACCCTCCATCTCGGGGCATACACGAGCGGTATGGCGGTCCAACCTGCGTGATATGCGGATTCCTGCAAGTGGTTGTGCGCGTAGAGCGCTGGTTTCGGACGCCATCGACGGCTAGCTTCCCTGACCCGGAAAACAGCGGTTCGAATATCCCCGCCTGGAGGTCGTGATGAGCACGGATGTGAGCACGAGGCTGCACCACGACCCCACTGCGCCGACGGCTCCATCGCTGCTGCGGCCACGCGAGCACGCCGACGCCGTGCCGGCGTCGGAAACGGTTCCCGTCTCGATCGCGTGGCAGCGCTCCAAACGCGTCTTCGACGTCCTCTTCGCGACCGTCGCGCTGACCGCGCTCAGCCCGGTGCTCGCGCTGATCGCGCTCGCGATCATCCTCGACACGCGCGGGCGGGTGCTCTTTCGCCAGGAGCGCTATGGCCGCGATCGCCGCCCCTTCACCGTGCTGAAGTTCCGCTCCATGCACGACGGTGTCTCAGCCGAGGCGCACCGGCGCTACATCGCGCAACTCGCGACGAACGAAGATGGGGTCGGATCGGGCCTGAAGAAGCTCACCGGCGACGCGCGGGTCACGCGCGTCGGCAAGGTGCTGCGCCGCACGAGCCTCGACGAGCTTCCCCAGCTCGTCAACGTCCTGCGCGGCGAGATGTCCATCATCGGCCCGCGCCCGGCGCTGCCATACGAGCTGGAGTTCTACGCGCCGGAGCATTACGTGCGCTTCGCGGTTCGCCCGGGCCTGACCGGGCTGTGGCAGGTCGCCGGCCGCAACGAGATCGGCTTCGTCGGCATGCTCAACCTCGACGGCGAGTACGCACGCTCCAGCTCGGCGCGTCTTGACGCGAAGATCCTGTTGCGCACGCCGTGGGCCCTGATCCGGAGCAACGCCGCCTGAGCGGCGGTGGGTGGGAGCGGATGTCGCTCCAGCGCAGCGACGATCCGTGTGGGAGCCTGTCGGACACCTAGCGCTCACGCCGCGGGATGCCTTGAGGCACCGTAGGCGTGGCGTCCGTCGGCCGCGGGCACGTCGCGGGCAGCCGTCGCGCCGTCCGGCGAGCCGAGCTACCCTGGGATCCTCGAGTTCGACGCCGATGACCGCGACCCTTGCCCAACGACAGTGGCTGTACACGCCGCTGCTCGGCGCTCTCGCTGCCGTCTATGGCGCGCTCATCGCGATCGAGCCGCTGGCCGCCGCGGGCCTCGCGGTGACCTTGCTCGTCGTGGCCTTGGCCTTTTGCGCGCCGGTCACGCACCTGGCGATCCTGCTCTTCCTGACCGCGATCGTCCCGTACTCGCTGAACAACCAATACCTGGGGCTCAGCACCGGACCCGGACTGCTGCTCTCGGACCTGTTTCTGCTGACCGGCCTCGCGCGCGCTGCGGTCGTACTGGCGCAGGTCAGGTTGGATCCGCGCCGCCTCGCGGTGCTCGGCCTGATCCTCGCGATGGGTGTGTGGGCG
>CADCVQ010000090.1 GCA_902806175.1 uncultured Solirubrobacteraceae bacterium | reverse complement strand
CGAAGAGCGCGCGGGCCTCGGGGTTGGGTGGGCCGAAGCGCTCGACCACGAGCTCGAGCACCTCGGCCGGCGCGGGCAACAGCGCCAGGCGCCCACCGAGCGCAAGCCGCATCCGCTGCGCGTCGGCGAGCGCCTCGCGGAAGACGACGCGCTCGCGCCACGTGCCGCCCTCGACGAGCCGCGCCGAGAGCACGACGGAGCGCAGCGTGCGCCCGCGCCGCTCGCGGCGCGCGAGCAGGCGATCGATCAGCAGCCCGAGCGCGCGGCCGAGCTGCTCGCCGGAGCCCGACTCGGGCAGCTCGAGTGCCTCGCGCAGCAGCTCGCCGGGCTGACGCGGGCGCAGCGGCGTGTCCTGCCCGCGAGCGAGGTCGTGGGCGAGCAGGCCCGGGCGCCCGAAGCGATCGGCGACCGTGCTGCGCGGCAGTGCGGCAAGGTCGCCCAGCGTCGCGATCCCGAGCCGCTGCAACGACTCGACGAGCGCCGCGGTCTCCTCCCGGCGGCGCAGCAGCTCGACGGGGTGCGGGGCCAGATCGGCCGCGCCGGCGACCCGCGCCGGTCGCCGGACGCGCGCGTCCGACGCGGCCACGAACGCGCAGAAGCGCGTCGGCCCCTGCCCGATCCGCGGCCCCGCCAGGACCCGCCGCAGGCGCTCGGAGCCGTGCTGGGCGAGATAGCCCTCGGCGAGCATCTTCACGACCCGGCCGGCGTGCAGGCGCTCCAGGCCGCGCGCGTCGAAGCACGCCTCCCCCGGCCGCAGCGACTCGACCGCCGCGCCGAGGTTCTCCAGCCGCGCGAGCGCGCGCTCCCACGCCTGGGCGACGCCCATCGGATCAGGCGGCACGAGCGCCAGCCGCGGGCAGCGCGACAGCGCCTCCCCCATCCGCATCCCGGCATGGATCCCGAATGTCTCGGCAGCCTGCGAGACAGCGCCGACGAACAGCTCGCGGCCCGGTTGCGGAGCCAGCGCCGCCGGCTCGCCGAGCAGCCCCTCGCGACCACCCGCGGCGACGGCGAGCTCGAATCGCTCGAGCAGGACACAGACGATCGTCATACGAACAGATGTTCGCATCGATCGCGGCGGCGCGCAAGGCGACTTGGCGGGGCACGGGTGCGCTCGTAAGCTCCAGGACGGTGATGCGGGCGCACGCGATGTTCGACACCCGGACCAAAGCGCGCTCGCTGGCGTTCCTCTACGTGGCAGGCGCGCTGATCTGCGTGCTCACGGTCCTGCTGCCGCACATGGCGTCGCTGGAGGAGCGCCCCCTGATCGTGCTGGCCGTCCTGGCGCTGGCGCCGGCGCTCTTTCTGCGCTTCACCCCGCGCGTCTCCGACGGCCTCGTGCATCTCGCGCTCGCCGCCGTGACGGTGTTGCTCACCTTCGTCATCCACTACACGCACAACACGACGCTCTACGCGCTGATCTACACGTGGCCGGCGCTGTACGCGTTCTACTTCTTCTCGACGCCCGCCGCGCTGGGCCACCTCGCCTTCATCGGCGCCGCCTACGCGACCGTCCTGAGCATCGACGACACGATGGACGCGACGATCCGCCTCGTCCTCGTCCTCGGCACGCCGCTCGTCGTCGGCCTGCTGATCTCGCGCCTGCTCGCCGTCATGCGCGCGGCGCTGGAGCGCAGCGAGCGCCAGGAGCGGGAGCTGCGGTCAGGCGAACGGCGCACGCGGCTGATCGTCGAGAGCGCGCGCGACGGCTTCATCTCGACCGATGCGCAGGGGCGCGTGCTCGAGATCAACGCCGCTGCCGAGCGGCTGCTCGGGCGCCCGCGCGCCGACGCGGTGGGGCGTCCCTTCCACGAGCTCGGGATCCCGCCCGCGGCGCACGCGAGGTTCATCCAGCGTCGCCGCGACCTGCTGAAGGCGGCGAGCGAGGGCGGCACGCGCCACCTCGAGATGCGCGTCACGATCAACCGGCCCGACGGCACGACCCTGCGCGGCGAGACGATGATCTGGGTCGTCGAGCGCGACGGCGAGCCGATGTTCAACGCGCGGCTGACGGACATCGGCGAGCGGCTGGCGCAGGAGCGACGGCGCGAGCAGCTCGTGCGCTCGGAGGCCGCGCGCCTGGAGGCCGAGCGGGCGGCGCTGACGATCGGGCGCCTGCAGGCGGTCGCCGACACCGCGCTCACGCAGCGCGATCTGCAGGCGCTCGGCCCGGAGATCCTGGCGCGCACGCGGGAGGTGCTCGACGCCGAGGCGGCGGCGCTGCTGCTGATCGAGGACGACGGCAGCCTGTCGCTGCTGCGCTCCGATCCGGTCGCCGCGGGGGATCGGCCGAAGCGCGTCGCCGCCGACGCCGGCATCGCCGGCCGGGTGCTCGCGACAGAACGACCGGTGCTGGTGCACGATCCGCCCGCCTCGGACCTTGCGGACCCCTCGATCCTCGACGCCGAGATCTCGTCGATGCTCGGCATGCCGCTGATCGCGCACGAGAACGTCATCGGCGTCATCGAGGTCGGCGTGCGCGCGCCCCGCCGGCTCGGCCCGGAGGACGTCGATCTGCTGCGGCTGACCGCCGACCGCGTGGCGCTCGCGATCGAGCACGTGCGCGCGTACGGGCGCGAGCATCACATCGCCGAGACGTTGCAGCGCAGCCTGCTGCCCAAGTCGCTGCCCGCGCTGCCGGGCGTGGCGCTCGCGGGGCGCTACCTGCCGGCGGCGTCGGAGGCGGAGGTCGGCGGCGACTGGTACGACGCGATCGGGCTCACCGGCGGGCGCGTGCTGCTCGTCATGGGGGACGTCTCGGGCAAGGGACTGGCGGCGGCGTCGACCGTGGGCGCCCTGCGCAGCGCGATCCGCGCCTACGCGCTCGAAGGCCACGGGCCGGCGCAGATCGCCGAGCGGCTCAACACGTTCGTGCTGGCCGAACCGGCGCGCGAGCACATGGCGACGCTCGTGCTCGCCGTATTCGACCCTGTCGACGCCCAGCTGACCTACGTCAACGCCGGGCATCCGCCGCCGCTCGCGCTGAGCGCGGACGCCACGCCGCGGTACCTCGAGGGCGCGCGCTCGGTGCCGCTCGGCGTGCTGCCGTTTCCGAACTACGGCGAGCAGACGGTGACGCTCGAGCCCGGCGGCGCGTTGGTGCTGTACACCGACGGGCTCGTCGAGCGCCGCGCGGAGAACATCGAAGTCGGACTCGATCGGCTGGCGGCGGCGGCCGCCGACGGGGAGCTGGAGCCCGAGGCGTTGTGCGAGCGCCTGCTGCGAGTGGCGCTGCCGACCGGCGCCACGAGCGACGACGTCGGGCTGCTGACGCTCTGCCACGTGCCGCTCGGGTCGCGCCTGGCGCTCGACCTCCCGAGCGAGCCGAGCGCGCTGCGCTCGCTGCGCGCGCTGCTGCGGCGCTGGCTTGCGCAGGCCGCTGCCTCCGACATCGACATGCACGCGATCGTCATGGCCTGCAGCGAGGCCTGCACGAACGCGATCGAGCACGCCGGCGTTGCGCCCGACGAGACGATCGCGTTCGAGGCGGTGCTGGGCGACGGCGAGGTCGCCGTCGTCGTGCGCGATCGCGGCCGCTGGCGCGAGGGACGCCCGCCGAGCGATCAGGGCCGCGGCCTGGAGCTGATCGATGCGCTGATGGACGAAGTCGAGCTTCAGACCTCGGCGGAGGGGACCACGCTACGCCTGCGGCGGCGCCTGACCGCGCGCGTAGGCGCATGAACGTCGACGGTGCGGCGCTCACGAGCGCGCAGCACGGAGATCACGTGATCATCAGCGTCAGCGGGGAGCTCGACGTCTTCAACGCGGCGCGCATCGTGGCGCTCGTGGAGGCGGCGGTGCCGACGCATGCGCATGGCGCCGTGATCGATCTCAGCGATGTGGGCTTCCTGGACTCGACGGCGATCCGCAAGCTGTTCGCGCTGACGAGCCGGCTCGGCGAGCGCCGCCAGCGCGTGCGCCTCGTGACACCCGGCGGCAGCATCGTGCTGCGCACGTTGCAACTCGTGGAGTTCGGTCGGGCGGCGCCGCTGCACGACTCGCTGGAAGAGGCGCTGGCGGAGCTGGCATAGAAAAGCCCCGCCGAGGCGGGGCCTTTCCGTAGCGGGCCGGTAAGCCGGATTCTGTCGTGAGCAGCCATCCATCTGACGCGGCCGACCTGGACCTTGGCGGGCAGCCTGCAAGCGGTCCTGCTTGGCCTTGCATCGGGTGGGGTTTGCCTGGCCGCCGTGTCGCCACGGCGCCGGTGCGCTCTTACCGCACCCTTTCACCCTTGCCTGTGCGCGCTGCACGTGCGAACGCGCCATCGGCGGTGTGTTTCTGTGGCACTGTCCCGCGGGTTTCCCCGGGTCGGGTTCCCGACCACCCTGCCCTGTGATGTCCGGACTTTCCTCGAAGGGCGAGCCTCCGCGGCTGCTTGGCCTGCCGTCCAAGCGTACCTCCGCGTCGTCTGAACGCAACCGTAGATAGGGTCCCGGGCATGGGAGACGTGCTCGGCCGGAGGATCGTGGCGGCGGTCATCGACGTCGCGCTCATCGGCATCCTGCTCGTCGTCATCGCGAAGCTGCTCGGCAACGAGGAGGCACGCGAGTACTCGCTGTGGGCCGAGACCCAGGGCGCGCCGCGAGCGCTGTTCTTCCTGCTGACCTTCGCCTACTTCTTCGGGACCGAGCTGGCGTGGGCGCAGACGCTCGGCAAGCGGGTCATGAAGCTGCGCGTCGTCAGCGAGAACGGCACGAAGCCCGGCGCCGGGCCCGTCGTGATCCGCAACCTCGTCCGGGCGATCGACTGGCTGCCGAGCCTCTACATCATCGGCATCATCACGGTCTTCGCCACCGGCGAGCGCCGCGTGCGCCTGGGTGACCTGGCTGCCAAGACGAAGGTCGTCGCCGACGAGGCCAGTCGCCCGCAGCCGCCGTCACCGTCCGAGCGCCCCGACGACGACGACGTCCTCGCGCAGATCATGCGCTGACGGCAGCCCCAGTGGTCCGTCGCGTAACGGGCCGCCTGAAAACCCGGGATGCCGGCGCCGGCTGGCAAGGACGCAGGACCGAAGGTGTGGCTCTGCCACATCGAGTGTCCGAGGACGCCGCCAGGCGGTGATCGGCGCCCGGGGGTTCGGGTGGACCGTCATGAGACGGGCCACCAGCCCGCGACCTCAGGTCAGCTCGGTCCTGCATGCACCGCAGCGGCCCCCGACCGCCGACGGCCCTGATCCGTAGCGGGGCACCATCGCCCCGTCGCAGACCGGGCACGTCGCGGTGCGGTGCGCGACGAGGTCCTCCCAGGCGCGGGAGAGTACGTCCTCCAGCGTCGGCCCCTCGCGCGGGGGGAGTCGTGGCAGCGCCAGCGGCTGGCGCTCCAGATGCGCGGTCGCCATCACTGCACGCTCCTGAACAGGCCGACGACGCGCCCGAGCACGCGCACGTCGCGCGAGCGGATCGGCTCCATCGTCGCGTTCTCGGGCTGCAGGCGGATGTGGTCGGCTTCGCGGAAGTAGCGCTTGACGGTCGCCTCCTCGCCGAGCAGCGCGACGACGATCTCGCCGTCCTTGGCGGTGTCCTGTGGCCGGACGACCACGTAATCGTCGGGCAGGATCCCGGCCTCGATCATCGACTCGCCGCGGATCCGCAGGACGTACTCGCCCTCCTCGCCACCCGCCAGGGACGGGACGTCCACGTACTCCTCGATGTTCTCCTCGGCGAGCACCGGCGAGCCGGCGGCGACCTGGCCGACGAGCGGCAGCCCGTCCGGTCGCACGATCGACTTGACCTGTTCGACGGCGCGGTCGAGCAACTCGATCGCGCGCGGCTTGGTCGGGTCGCGGCGCAGCAGGCCGAGCTTCTCGAGGTTCGCGAGATGCGCGTGCACCGTCGACGAGGAGGCCAGCCCGACGGCCTTGCCGATGTCGCGCACGGTGGGTGGGTAGCCGTGCTTCGCCGAGTGGCGCTTGATGAAGTCGAAGATCTCCTGCTGGCGCTTGGTCAGATCGAGATCCATGGCGCAGGCTCCTTGGCGCGTGAGGCGCGGCGGCTGTCAATGGGGGCGAACATCTGTTCGCACAAGCTAGAGGGGCTGCCGGACGGAAGTCAAGTCCGCGCCTATACTGAGCGGCCCCTGCGCCGGTGGCGGAATTGGTAGACGCGCAAGGTTGAGGGCCTTGTGGGGGGATTCCCCCGTGGAGGTTCGAGTCCTCTTCGGCGCATGCGCGGTACGTACGGAGCCTCGCTCTCGCCCAACGCGAGACGAGGCTCCGGTCGTCCTGCCAGCTCGCGGGACGCGCGACCGCCCCGGAGGGAGGGGCGGCCGCGCTGACTTTCGCGAAACCCGGAGCGCCCAGGAGGGGGACGGCGCTTCCGTCGACAGAGAGTTCGCGGCGTCTGCCGGATCGGATCACGCGCCTCGCCGCAGGCGGCGCGCTTGGCGCGCGTGAACTGCCGCTCAGCTCAGCCCGCCAGCGCCAGCGAGCCCTGCTGCTGCGCCCACTCGGCGCCGACCTCGTCGAGGATCTCGAGCATCGCCGCCGCCGCCGGCGAGACGTAGCCGTCGGCGAGGGTCGCGGCGAGCACGCGGCGCACGAGCGGGCGCCCCTCCAGGCAGCGGATGACGACGTCGTCGCGGACGGCGACCAGCGCCAGGTCCGGGATCAGGCAGACGCCGACGCCTGCGGCGACGAAGCCCTGGATCGCGCTGTAGTCGTCGGACTGAAACGCCACGCGTGGCTCGAAGCCGGCGCCCTGGCAGGCGCGCTCGAGCACGAGCCCGTCCGGGCAGCGCCCCGTCGTTCCCAGGATCCACGACTCCTCGGCCAGGTCGGCCAGGCGCACCCGCGCCTTCGTGGCAACGCGATGCCCGGCGCGCACGCACACGTAGAAGGGGTCGTCGAGCAGGTGGTGGCGTTCGATCGCACCGTCGACGATCGGCTCGAAGCCGGCCTCGACCGTGAGCGCGATGTCGCACGCGCCCGCCTTCAGGCAGTCCAGCCCCTCATCGGGCTCGCGCGGCTCGAGCGTGACCTCGACGCCGGGGTGGCGCTCGCGGAAGCGCGCGATCGCGCGCGGAGCGATCGTCGCTCCGGCCGTCGGGAAGGACACCATCCGCAGCCGCCCGCCGCGCATCCCGGCGATCGCCTCGAGCTCGGCCTCGGCATCGGCCAGCCGGGCGAGGATCACATCGGCGTGCGCGACGAGCGCGCGACCGGCGTCGGTCATGCGCACGCCGCGCGCGTTTCGCTCGACGAGCACTGTGCCCGCCTCGCGTTCCAGGGCGGCGATCTGCTGGGAGACCGCCGACTGCGTATAGGAGAGCGCCTCGGCCGCCGCGGAGAACGAACCGCGCGCCGAGACCTCGCGAAGGACCCGCAACCGCTTCACGTCAAGCATTAGCGCACCTTATCGCGCATCCCACCAAATGTCATTTGTGCTGATGGGCGCCCGACGGCAGAGTTGATCACGTCGAACGCGACACGCCAAGGAGCCACAAGCCATGACCACCACCACCCTCACGCACACCGACGCGATCGCCATCCGCCACGCCAGCGACGCGGATGCGCGCACCCTGCTCGACCTCGCGATGCTCGACGACCGCGAGCCGCTGCACGGTCCCGCGCTGATCGCGGAGGTCAACGGCGTCGCCCGCGCGGCGCTGGACCTCCATGACGGCAGCGTGGCTGCCGACCCCTTCGCCCGCACGGCCGACCTCGTCGAGCTGCTGAAGCTGCACGCGCAGGGGACCCGTTCTGCCGGCGGGTCGCTGCGCCAGCGCGTAGTCTCGCTCCTGCGGCCGGCCCATGCCCATGCATAAGGCCCGTTCAGCGCGTTCGCGACGTGGCGACGGGCGCCGACGGCACCGCCAATCCGCACTTCGGCGCCCACCGCACGGCAGCGCATGCCTCGCTTGCCGTCACTGCTCGATCGCCGGACGACACGCCGCGGGCACCTCCTAGGATTTTCGCCGCGCGGCGGTCGCCCCCGGCGCGCTGCAGCGATGCAGCGAGCTCCTGGCGCGCCGCGCGACCCGGCGGGCTGCGGAGCTCGCGGATGCCTCGACCTCATTTCGAGGTCAGCTCAGGTCCCTTCCCCCATGACGTCGCGCAGCTTGCGCAGCGCCCGGTACAGGCGCCCCTCTACGGTCGTCACCGGCTCGTCGATGGCCGCGGCGATCTCCTTCAGCGAGAGGTCCGCGCCGAAGCGCAGCGCCACGCACTCGCGCTCCTGCTCGCTCAGCTGCGCAAGAGAACGCATGATCCGGTCGCGGTCGGCGACGCGCTCCAGCGCCACGTCCGACCCGGCTCCCACCACCGCGCCGGCGCCGACGCGGTCGTACGCACGCGCCTGAGCTCCCTGGCGGCGGCCCTGGTCGCGCAGGAGGTTCAGCGCGATCGTGTACAGCCACGTCCGGGCGCTCGCGCGGCGGCGGTCATAGCGCGACCGCGCGCGGTAGGCCGCTTCGAACGTGTCGCCGACGAGATCCTCCGCGAGCGCCCGGTCGCCCGTGCGATAGACGAGAAAGCCGAAGAGGCGCTGCGCATGCTCGGCGTACAGGCGCTCGAATTCCGCCTCACGCATGTACAGATCATGCAGCTTCCCGTAAGAAACCGGTCCGCTCGCTCGTACAAGCTGCAGATGAGCAACGACGACGACAACCTTCCGCCCGATGTTGTTGACATCGCGCACGCACTGACCGAGCACCGTGCCCGCATGAGCGGGCCGGAGCTGGCGCGCGTCCGCGAACACGCGATTGGCACCGGGTCATGGACGACAACCGCACCACAAGGAGCATTCATGAGGTCACGTATCGCGATCACGGCCCTGCTGGCGACCGGCGCACTGATGAGCAGCGGAGGCGCCGCGATCGGCGTCACGGCGCTGTCGACGACGAGCGACGCAAGCCAGGCGCAGTACGGCACGGCGACGCAGACCACGCCGCGCTCGGACGTGACGCCGCAGAACGTGACGCCGCAGGGCGACACCCTCGCCGGGGGCGATCAGGGCACGAACCCGCCCAGCGGCGGAGTGAAGAACGCCGGCGACGAGTCGACGCCGACGCCGACCGCGCAGGCCGCTCAGCCCGCGCGCCAGCTCGAGTCAAACAGCGCCGATGAGCTGCCCTTCACGGGCTACGCAGCGATCCCGCTGCTGCTGGTCGGACTGGCACTGCTGGTCACCGGGCTCGTCCTGCGCCGCAGCACGAGCACGGCGGGCCGCCGGCTCACCTGAGCGGAAGTGGAGCACCGAGCGCCCGCCGCCGCCAGGCGCGCGGGTTCTCGGTGTCCATGGTCCTGACGAGGGCTGTCGCGAGGTCATCGTCGGAAGGGTTCAGCCGCGCGGCCTCGCGCGCCTGCGGGCGCGGGTCCAGGCCGGCGGCGCCTCGCACGAGCGCCAGCCCGTAGTGCGTCTCCCAGTTGTTCGGGTCCAGCCGCACCGCCCGCCGCAGTGCGCGCACCGCGAGCTCCGGCCGGCGGAGGCGCACGTCGCAGAAGCCGAGCACCACGTAGGGCTCGGGCCGCACGGCCAGCGCGTCGCGCGACGCGAGCGCGCGATCGATCGCCGTCGCGCAGTCACCCGCCGCCCACGCCCGCGCCGCCTCGAGCAGCGGGCCCTGCGAGCGATAGAGGCTCAGCGGCACAAGCAGCACGAGCAGGACGCCGATCGCCGCGACGATCCGGGCGACGTTCCCGAGCGGCCGTCTGGGTGACGCCGGCGCAGGCGCCTGGCTGTCGACCCGCGCTGCCAGCGCCAGGCCGCCGGCCGCGAACACCCAGGCTGTCACGGCCGGCATCTCCCAATGCCAGTCCACGCCCGCGTGCAGGGCCCAGGCCACCCCGCCCGCGAGCAGCGCGGCGCCGATCATCCGGTCCGGGCCGCGCGCGTGCCGCGCGAAGCCGCCGAGGATCAGCAGCAGCGCGGTGCCGAGCAGGCCGATCCCGACGACGCCGAGCTCGCCGAGCACCTCGACGTACAGCGAATGCGCGTCTTCGACCTGGAACGTCGTCGGGCGGTCCCTGTCCCAGCGCAGCGCGTACGTGCCGGCGCCGTCGCCGTGCAGGCGGTTGTGGCGAAAGCCGTTCAGCGCGGCGTTCCAATGATCGATGCGGCCGTTGCTGCCGGGCTCCAGCAGCCGGTCGCGAACGCCCCCGCCGACCTCGACCTCGCCGTCGTTGACGAAACCGTCGTATCGCTGCGAGATCTCGCCGGGCACGCCGAGCGCGAGCGCGGCGACCACGACGACGAGCGCGGCCGCGGCGTTCGCCGCCCAGCGCCATTCGCGCCGGCGCAGCCGCTGCGGCAGCGCCACCCGCGCGATCCTCGCGTCGAGCGCCAGCAGCACGGCACGGGCCGCGCCCGCACCCAGCACGCACAGCCCGACGAGCAGCGCGAGATCCTCGCCCGGCCCGGGCGCGGCGGCGGCCGCCTCGGCGGGCGCGGGCAGGTCGGCGTCGTAGGCGGCGCGCACCGCGACGAGGACCGCGGGAACCGCCGCCAGCGCAGCGCTCGCCAGCGCAGCGGGACGTCCGACGACGACCACCACGATCGCGCCCGCGATCACGGCCACCACCGCGCCGCGCGAGAACGTCAGCAGCAGCGTCACCCCCAGCAGCGGCAGCGCAGCCGCCGCGAGCACCCGCCCCGGACGCGACTCGCGCGCGTCGCTCGTCAGCGCGAGGCACAGCACGAATCCGATCGCCGCCAGCAGGCCGAGCGCGTTCCAGTAGGTCAGCGGATAGGCGAGCCGCTCGTAGTCGATCGACGGCGCCACGCTCCATACGTCGGGCAGCGCACGCGTCACGAAGCCGCACCCGCACACGACGGTCGCCGCCAGCGCGACGGCGCGGATCGCCCAGCGCAGCCGTGCGGGCGTGCGACCGATGGCGCCCACGAGCACGAACGCGAGCAGGTAGAGCAGCACGCGGTCGTATTCGACGAGCGCCCGCGCCGGCGCGTCGGACCAGGCGCTCGAGACGAGCGTCCAGACGGCGAACAGCGCGATCGCAGCGGCGGCGACGACGAACGGCAGGCTCAGGCCCGCCAACGGCCGCTCGGCGAGCGTGATGCGCAGCACGAGCGCGAGCCCCAGGACGATCGCGCCCGCCGCCACCGTGCCGGCGAAGAACCCGCCCGCCTGGAAGCCGAAGGCGGCGACGAGTGCGCCCGGGACGAGCACCAGCAGCGCTGCACCCGTCGCGGACGTCCGCTGGCTCATCGCGGCTGAGAGTAGAGGTCGCGAGCACGATACGCGGCGGGTCGCCGCCCGCGCCGACGACGGCGACCGGCGCTGCCGGCCACGACTTCTGCGCGCCGCGGCTGGAGAACGGTTCACGATCAGCGGGACGCGTCCGCACGTTTGGGCACTCCCCGCTCGTTAGATGTCGCGATGGACGACGTCACCCACATCCCGGGCGACCGCGGCCGTGGACCGGGTGGCCCCGGTCGCGTCCGCCATGCCGTCCCGATGGCCGGTCTGGAAACACCCGGCAAGCCGCCGGCGGACGCCCCCGCCGACGTCGTCACCGTCGTGCTGGCCGACGACAGCGACGTCTACCGCCATGGGATGCGGCGTGCGATCGAGCGCGACGCGCGCCTGGCGCTCGTCGCGGAGGTCGCCGACGGCGCCGCCGCGCTGGCGGCGATCCGCGAGCTGCAGCCCGATGTCGCGCTGCTGGACCTGGACATGCCCGCCCTCGACGGCGTCGAGATCGGCTGCCGCATCCAGGCCGACCCGCCGCCGCGGCGCCCGCGACTGGTGCTCGTCAGCGCCTTTCTCAGCGCGGACACCGCAGCTCGCGCCCGCGCCTGCGGCATGGACCACCAGCGCGACAAGACGACGCCGCGGCGCGAGATCTGCGATCTGCTCGCGGGCGGCGAATCGGATGCGCCGCCGGCCGGGCCGCAGACGGCCTGAGCGCGTCGGCGCGGCCGATGAGGTGGTGCGGTAGCGCCGGATGGGCATGAAAGCGGGCCCGCCACGCGGTGGCCGCGCCGGCGTGATGAGATAGCGCGGTGGCAGCGGCGAGCTTCACCTGGCAGGACGGCGAGCGCACGATCCACTTTGGCCACGACGCGCTCGCTGCGGCGCTGCCGACGCTCGGAAGCGGCTACACGCTGCTGACAACCGAGCGCGCGCTCGCGATGGCGCCCGCTGTCGGCGACCGGGCCGGCGACATCTTCGAGATCGGAGCCGGCCGCGTCGACGAGCTGTCCGCCGGCCTCGTCGGCCACGTCGGCGCGGTGCGGCGCATCGTCGCGCTCGGCGGCGGGCGGATCGTCGACACGGCCAAGGCGCTGGCGGCGGTGCGCGCGCCGGGCCGCCGCGCGCTCGTGGCGGCCGTGCCGACGACGCTCAGCGCGGCCGAGATGACAGCCGTGCACCGGCGCGCGGCGAGCTCGGACAGCTCGCTGCCGGGCGTGCGCCCGGCGCTCGTCGTCAACGACCCGGCGCTGAGCGCCTCGCAACCGCTCGACCAGCTCGCGGCGAGCGCCGCCAATGCGCTCGCCCATGCTGCGGAGGGACCGGCGACCGTGCGCGCCAGTCCCGTGCCGGCGCTCGCGGGCCGCGAGGCGGCGCGGCTGATCGGCGCGGCGTACGCGAGCGGCGCCGACGAGCCCGACCGCGAGACGCTCGCCCTCGGGGCGCTGCTGTCGGGCTACACGATCGACAGCGCGGGCTATGGCTTGCACCACGTCCTGTCGCAGACGCTCGCGCGCTTTGCGGGCGTGTCGCACGGGCGGGCGAACGCGGTGATGCTGCCGCACACGCTCGCCGCGCTCGAGCGTCGCGGAGCGCCGGGAGCCGGTGGCCTCGTCGCGCTCGCGACAGACCTCGCGCGCCGCGCGCAGTCGGTCAGCTTGAGCGAGCTCGGCGTCGACGAGGCGACGCTCGACGCCGGCGCCGACCAGGCCGCCGAGCGCGGCGAGCTGGACGCGATCCCGCCCCGCCCCGACCGCGACGAGCTGCGCTCCCTGTACGCGGCGGCCTTCTGAGCCACAATCCCGCGATGGAGAAGGACGAGACGGCGGTTCTCGACCGTGTTGCGTTCGACGACTTCGCGGGCCTGTTCGACGCCGGCGAGCTGCGCGACGCGATCGAGCAATGGCACGCCGACAGCACCACGACGCTCGCGGCGATCGCCGCGGCGCGGGCGCGCGGCGACGACGCGCGGATCGGCGAGCTCGCGCACCGCACCGCCGGCGGGGGGATGGCGATCGGCGCGCTCGCGCTGACCCGCGCATGTGAGCGCCTGCGCGCCGCCGCGGAGTCCGGCGCACCGGTCACCGACGCGCAGATCGCGCCGCTGCGCGCCGCGGTCGCTGCCACGTACGGCGCGCTGACCGACGCGGTGTCCAGCGGCCCGTAGGCGCTCCCCACGCGGATCGTACGGCGCCGCGAGCGGCATACTCACGCGATGCTCGACCTGCTGACGGACGTCCTGTCGCGCGTCCCGGCGCGATGCTCGTACGCAGAGGCGCGCCACGTCGCGACCGACGAGGAGGAGCTGCTCGTCCGCAACGCCACCGTCGACCGGATCGCCAGCACCTCCGCCGACGGTGTCGGCGTGCGCGTGCGCAGCGGCGGCGGCTGGGGCTTCGCGGCGACGCGCGAGGCCACGCGCGCCGGCGTCGAGCACGCGCTCGCGCGGGCGCTGGCGATCGCCGCGAGCCAGCCGGCGGCGCCCGCCGGCCCGCGCGTACCCTGCCCGCCGGCGCGCGGGCACTGGGCCAGCCCCCTCGAGCGCGATCCGTTCGACGTCTCGCACGAGGACAAGCTCGAGCTGCTGTTCGCCGCCGAGCAGGCGCTGCGCGGCGACTCGCGCATCGTCCGCTCCGACGCGACGTGCGAAAGCCGCCGCGTACAGACCGCGTTCGCCTCGACGGAGGGCGCCGCCTGCTCACAGGAGCGCGTCGAGTGCGGCGCCGCGATCTCCGTGATCGCCGTCGACGGCGATGAGCTGCAGGTGCGCTCCTACCCCGGCGCGCACGGCGGGTCGGCGGCTTGCGCGGGCTGGGAGCACGTGCTCGGCTTCGACCTCGCCGGCAACGCCCCGCGGATCGCCGCCGAGGCGATCGAGCTGCTCAGCGCGCCGGACTGCCCCGCCGGCCGGCGCACGGTGATCCTCGGCGCCGAGCAGCTCGCGCTGCAGATCCACGAGTCGATCGGGCACGCGCTCGAGCTCGACCGGATGCTGCTCCTGGAGGCCGCCTACGCCGGCACGAGCTGGGTCTCACCCGCAGATCTCGGTGCCCTGCGCTACGGCTCGCAGCATCTGAACATCACCGCCGACGCGACGCTCTGCGGCGGCCTGGGCACCTTCGGTTGGGACGACGAGGGCGTCGCCGCCGCGCGCACCGCGCTGATCGAGGACGGCGTGCTGCGCGCCGCGCTGTCAGACCGCGGGTCAGCCGCCGCGATCGGCCTCGCCCATTCGGGCGGCTGCGCGCGCGCCGACGGCTTCGCGCGCCAGCCGATCGTGCGCATGACGAACGTCTCGATCGAGCCCGGCGAGGCCGGAACGCTCGACGACCTCGTGGCCGACACCGACGACGGCCTGTACCTGGAGACCAACCGCTCGTGGTCGATCGACGACCGCCGCCTGCACTTCCAGTTCGGGACCGAGGTCGCGCGCGAGGTGCGCGCCGGCAAGCTCGGCGGCCTGCTGCGCAACCCCTCCTATGCCGGCGTGACGCCGCAGTTCTGGAGTGGGCTGGATGCCGTCTGCTCGCGGGCGCAGTGGCGCTTGTGGGGCGTGGGCAACTGCGGCAAGGGCGAGCCCGGGCAGGTCATGCGCGTCTCGCACGGGACGGCGCCCGCGCGGTTTCGCGACGTGCAGGTGGGCGTGGCGTGAGCTTGGTGACGCGCGAGACGCCGCTGCAGACGGCACAGCGCGCGCTCGCCCTCGCCGGACCGGGCGAGGTGCAGGTCACGGTCGTTCGCGAGCGCTCGCTGATGTCGCGCTTTGCCCGTTCGGCGCCGACGCAGGCGACGGCGGTCGACGACACGACGGTCGAGATCCTCGTCGTGCGCGAGCATCACGCGGCACTGGCCGGCACGAACCGGCTCGACGACGAGGCGTTGCTCGCGACCGCGCGCAACGCCGACCGCGCCGCGCTCGCCGCCGCGCTCGGCGGCGCCGGCACCCACCCGGGCCTCGCCGAGCCGACCGCGCCCGCGCCGCCGCGGGGTGGATCTGACGACGACGAAGCACAGCTCGACCCGGCGCGCGCGGGCGCCGCATTGCGCGCGACGTTCGCCGTCGCCGCCGAGCACGGCCTCGAGGCGTTCGGTGCCTGGACGGCGGGCGCGGTGCAGACGGCGATCGCGTCCAGCAGCGGCGCGCAACTCGAGGAGGAGGTCACCGACAGCTTCATGAAGGTCGTCTGCCGCGACGGGCAGGGTCGCAGCGGCTACGCGTCGGCGACGGCCACGACCGCCGACGCGATCGACCCTGCGGTCCTCGCCGCGCGCGCGGCGTCGAAGGTCCGCGACGCTCCCGCCGCCGAGCTTGGTCCGGGCTCCTATCCCGTCGTGCTCGAGCCCGAGGCGGTCGGCCTCCTGCTCGAGTTCCTCGGCAGCCTCGCCTTCAACGGCCTCGCGCACGCCGAGGGCCGCGGCGCGCTCAGCGGCCGGCTCGCAACGACCGTCGCCGCGCCCGCGATCGACCTCAGCGACATGCCGCTGTCGGCGCGCACGCTGCCGCGCGCATTCGACCTCGAGGGCGTGCCGAAGGCGTCCCTGCAGCTCATCGCCGACGGCATCGCGCAGGCCGTCGTCCATGATCTGCGTTCGGCTGCACTGGCCGGCGCGGGCACCCGATCGACCGGGCACGCGGTCGCGCCCGGCGGTGCACCGGACGGCCCCGCCCCGACGAACCTCGTGCTGCGCGGCGGCAGCGCGCGCGATGTCGAGGAGCTGTGCGCGCCGATCGAGCGCGGCATCTACGTCACGCGCCTGTGGTACGTCAACACCGTGCGCGAGAAGGAGACGCTGCTGACGGGCATGACGCGCGAGGGCACGTTCCTGATCGAGGACGGCCAGATCACGCGGCCGCTGCGCGACGTGCGCTTCACCGACTCGGTCCTGCGCCTGCTCGCGGCGACCGAGGCGCTGACGCGCGAGCAGCGGCTCGTCAGCGAAGGCGAGTTCTACGGCCGGCGCTTCGCCTACGGGGTCCTCTGCCCCGCGCTGCGGGCCGGTGGCTTCCGGGTCACCGGCGCGACGACGACCTAGACGGCGCGCGCGCCGGGGTCTGGAACGGAGGTTGGTCTAGTTGTTCGTGCCCGACAGCAACAACTCGACGCCGCCGGCGGCGCGGCAGTGCTCTGCGAGCTAGATCTTCAGCAGGATGATCGTGTTCAGCACGAACGCGATGGCGAACGCGATCGTCCAGCGGTTGAGGTTGCGCTCGACGAGCGAACCGCCGCCGAACGGGCCTGCGCCGCTGCCGACGCCGAAGGCGCCCGACAGGCCGGCGTCCTTGCCGGAGTGCATGAGCACGAGGAAGATCACGGCGATCGAGAGCAGAACCTGCACGCCGTTGAGGATGTTCTCCATGCGCGCAGAATAGCTCAGCCGCGGGCGTCGTCGAGTGCCTTGAGGATCTGTACGGCCTCGGCCCGCAGCTGGCGATCGAGCGTGCGGTGGTCATCCTCGGACAGCTTGCCCGTGTGCAGGTCCATCTCGGCATCGCGGATCTCGCGGTACTTGGCCTCCTTGCGCGCCTCGAGCTCGGCCACCTCGTCCTCGGACTCGGCGCGCGCGCGCTGCACCGCCTTGGCGCGCAGCGGCGCGGAGACGAGCGCCACGACGGCGGCGAGGACGGCGATGATGACGAGCAGGGCGACGATGTCCACGAAGCGGGCTACGCGCGCCCGACGTCTTCGGCGACGCGTGCCGCGTAGCGCGCCGTCACCCGCCGCCGGGCGGCGTCCGGTCCCGGCCACAGCGCGATCAGCCCGCCCAGGAAGACGATGATCGAGCCGATCCAGATCCACGTCACGAGCGGGGAGCTGATGACGCGGAACGTCGCCTCGGGCCGGTCGGACAGGTACTTGGCAACGATGCCCTTCAGCGCCTCGCCGAGCGCCTGGCCCTCGAGGCCCGGATCGAGCTTGCCGGCCGCGGCGGAGAACACGCGGTCGCCCTCCTCGATCGTCGGCAGCAACCGGCGGATGTCGGGCGTCATCGCGGTCCAGATGTCGCCGCGCAGGCCGGCGTCGAGGCCGATCTCGCTCGTCGCCTCGCCCTCGAAGAAGCGCCCCACCGGACCCAGCCCGCCGGCGTCGCGCGAGGGGTAGTAGCCGCGCTCCGGGCGCATCGTCGTGACGTGCCTGCCGTCGCGGCTGACCTCGACGACGGCGCCGAAGGAGATCTTCTCGAGCTCCCCGTCGCGCGTGGAGATGCGCGACGTGGCGCGGTCGTAGGTGAAGGTGTAGTCGCCCGAGCGCACGCTCTGGCCGGGCGCGAGGCGCACGTCGCGGGCGTCGTTGAACGCCGTCGACGCGGCGACGCCGACGAACAGCAGCGCCATCCCGACATGGACGAGATAGCCGCCGTAGCGGCGCCGGTTGCGGGCGACGAGCGAGCGCAGCGCCGCCAGCGGGTTCTCGCCGGTCATCGCCCGGCGCACCCCGACGCCGCGCCAGAACTCCTGGCCGACGCTCGCCACGACGAACGCGCCGCAGGCGAACATCGCCAGCGCAAGCGGCCGTGTCGCGGCGCCCATCGCGGCAAGCACGGCGCCGAGCGCGAGTGCGGCAACCGTCGGCGCCAGGAAGTTGCGCCGCGCGTTCGACGCGGTCGCCTTGCGCCACGCGATCACCGGCCCGATCCCGCTCAGCAGGACGAGCATGATCGCCAGCGGGACCGTGTACTTGTCAAACCAGGGCGGCCCGAGCGCCCGCCGCGTGCCCGTCAGCGCCTCCGCGATCAGCGGCCAGAACGTGCCCC
This sequence comes from uncultured Solirubrobacteraceae bacterium, assembly GCA_902806175.1. Lineage (GTDB taxonomy): Bacteria > Actinomycetota > Thermoleophilia > Solirubrobacterales > Solirubrobacteraceae > CADCVQ01. The sequence goes on along the minus strand of CADCVQ010000090.1, from coordinate 5,773 downwards.
AGAACACGACGAACGCCATCGCGACGAGGACGAGGTTGTTCAGCAGGAAGATCGCCTCGCGCGAGAGCAGCGAGTCCAGGCGATGCTCCGAGCGAAGCTCCGTGCGACGCAGCACCACGAGGCCGATCGAGGCGGCGATCAGGACGGCGATGAGGATCACGAACGGGATGCCGAGCGTCGACGCGCCGAAGGCGTGGATCGAGTCGAGGATCCCGGAGCGCACGAGGAACGTGCCGAGGATCGCCAGCGTGCCGGTCGCCAGGACGAGCGACACGTTCCAGATCTTCAGCATCCCGCGCTTCTCCTGGATCATGATCGAGTGGATGAACGCGGTGCCGGTCAGCCACGGCAGCAGCGACGCGTTCTCGACGGGGTCCCAGGCCCAGTAACCGCCCCAGCCCAGCTCGGCGTAGGACCAGCGCGCACCGAGCAGGATCCCGATCCCGAGAAACAGCCACGCGCCGAGTGCAAAGCGCCGCGTCGCGCGGATCCAGTCGGCGGCGCCGACCTGGCGCGTGATCAGCGCGCCGATCGCGAACGCGAACGGGATCGTGAACAGCGTGTACCCCGAGTAGAGCATCGGGGGGTGGATCATCATGCTCGGGTGGCGCAGCAGCGGGTTCAGCCCGGCGCCCTCGCCGGGGGCGACCGCGAGCAGCGCGAAGGGGGTCTCCTTGAAGACGAGCAGCGCGGCGAAGAACGCCGCGAACCCGAGCAGCACGGCGGTCGCGTAGGGAGCGACGCGGCGCAGTTGTCGACGTGTCGCGAACAGCACGAGGCTCGACCACAGCGACAGCAGCCAGAGCCACAGCAGCAACGAGCCCTCCTGCGAGGACCAGGCCGCCGCGCCCTTGTAGAACGTCGGCGTCGTCGTCGACGAGTGGCTCGCGACGGTGGCAAAGCTGAAGTCCGAGCGCAGGAAGGCGATCTCGAGGATCGCGAAGGCGCCCGTGACGAGCGCCGCGATCGCGTAGACCGAGCGCCGCCCCGAGGCGATCCATTCGTCGCGGCCGCGCACGGCGCCGTAGATCGACGCCAGGACGCCGTACACGGCGACGACGAGGGCGAGGATCAGCAGCGCACGGCCGACGGTGGCCATCTCGACCTCAGGAACGCTGCGTGGCGTCTTCGGTGAACTTCGACGGACACTTCGTCACGAGCGAGTCGCGCTCGCCGACGAACGTCGCGCCCTCCTTGCGCACGGTCACGATGACCTCGCGCCCCTCGCGAAACGGATCGGGCACGGCGCCGCTGTAGCTGACCGGCACCGCTGCCGTCCCCGCGCGGTCGCGCACGCGGAAGTCGACGCCGCTGGACGTGTTGCGCACCGAGCCGTCGACGACCTTGCCCGTGAGCTGGTAGGAGGCTCCCGCCTTTGCGGTCAGCAGGTCGCTCGGCGTAACGGCCTCGTTGGAGCTCAGCAGGCTCGTGTAGACCAGCGCGCCGGCCAGCAGGACGGCGGCCGAGAGGGCGACGACGAGGCGGATCTTGCGCTTGCGGGCGGGACTCATGCGCCCTCCAGTATCGCATTCGCTGCGCGTAAACCGGCCGGTCGGACGCGCCACGTGGCCCACGCCAACGAGGAAATGTCCGTTGCAGACAGAAACCTTTGGGGTGTCGCGGAGTCCTAACCGATAGACCTGATGAGCCCGATGACCGTCCACCAGCTGCCACGCCCCCGCAAGACCCCCACCGGCCGGCGCCTGCACGTCGTGCCCGCGCCGATGCCCCGGCCCGAGCCGATGCATCCCGCCGAGCGGCGCATGCGCGACGCCGGCGGCCCCGACGACCGCGCCTGCTACTCCTGCGGCTGCGGCTTCGTCTTCCTCGCGCCGGTGTCGACATCGGTGCACTGCCCGCACTGCGACGCCGGGCAGGCCTGGTAAACCCGCAGCGTCCCGCGGCGCTGGTAGCGTCGCGCCATGGGGAAGGCAAAGCGGTTCTTGCTGGTGCTGACCACGCTCGTGGTCCTGCTCAACTGCGCGGTGAGCGCATCGGCGAAGTCGACCGACTCCGAGGCGCCGCCGGGCGCACCGCCGCACTGGCTGCCGCCGGAGGACTGGGTCTACAACCACTGGCTGCCCTACGACGAGGGCCGGCTGTATGCGCTGCTGAAGGTCGACCGCGGCGACATCTGGCGCCAGCTGCGCGACGATCGCCACAACGTCGCCGAGCTCGCGCGCCGCCGCGGCTGGCCCGATCCCGCGAAGCTCGCCGCGGCGCTCATCGCACCGCGTGAGCGCAGCCTCACGAGCAGGCGCGTGCGCGAGCTGCGCCGCACGGCGCTGCGCACGCTGACCCAGGGCCACCTCGCCCAGCACCTGTTCTTTCATTCGTTGCACCAGTTCGCGATCCCCAGCGAGGCGCCGTCGATCTTCGGCGTCAGCGACGCGGAGTTCCGCGTGCTGCGCCGCGGCGAGCAGAGCCCGCTGGAGATCGGGCGCCTGCACGGCCGCTCGCCCGGGCGGATCGAGCAGATGTCGGCGGCGGTGCTGCGCGAGCGCGTCCGCGCGGGGATAGCGAGCGGCGCGATGACCCGCCGCCAGGGCCGCATCCTGCTGCGCCGCCAGCTCAGCCAGCTTCCGCGCTGGCTTGCGCAGGTGCGCTACAACGGCCCGCCGACGACGCACAAGGGTCAGCTCGTCAGCAAGCCGCGCGACTACGCCGCCAATCCTGCGCTCTCGGCCGACGGCGCGCGCGTCGTGTTCGAGGCCTACCAGCAGAAGCTGCCGCTCGCGCTCGCCGACGGCGAGATCAGCGTGGCGTCGCGGAAGGTCGCCGGGGCCGCGGGCGCGCTGAACGCATCGCAGCCAAACGGCGTGCGGCACACGCCGCGCTCGGCCTACAACCCGACCGTCTCGGGTGACGGGCGACTCGTCGCGTTCGAGTCCGCGGAGGGCAACCTGAACTTCGCCAAGCGCTACGGCCAGATCAAGGTGTTCGTGCGCGACACCGTGGCGGGGCGGACGCATTCGGTCGGGCGTCGCGCGGTCGGCGACGGCCTGTCGCGCTCGGAGTACAACCCGGTGCTGGCGGCCGATGGGAGGCGGATCGCCTACCAGACCGCGCGGCCCGGCGGCGAGAGCGCCGTCTGGGTGTGCGACCTGCGCACCGGCCGCTCGCAGTTGGCCAGCCGTGCCGGCGGCAAGGGCGCCGGCGCGAACGCCGCCGTCTTCGAGCCGGCGATCTCGGCTGACGGCAGGAAGGTCGCGTTCACGTCGTCGGCGTCGAACCTGGGCGCCGGCGACCTGAAGGGTCGCACGCAGGTGTTCGTGCGCGACGTCGCGCGCGGGACGACGACGCTCGCCAGCCGCGCCGGCGGCGGGCATGGGGCAGTCGCCGACGGCTACTCGTCGGATGCCGCGATCTCACAGAACGGGCGCTTCGTCGCGTTCGCGTCGGCGGCGCGCAACCTCGGCGGCTCGCCGCCGCAGGGCGGGGAGACACGCATCTACGTGCGCGACCTCGCGCGGCGCAGGACGATCGCGGTCACGGACGCCCGCGACGGCTTCGTGCTCAACCCGTCGATCAGCGCAGACGGACGCCGCGTCGCCTATACGTCGATCGACGGCGAGCGCTCGCGCGTGCTCGTGCGCGACGTGCGCGACCGGCGTCCTCGGGCGCGGCTCGTGTCGCGCGCGACCGGCGCGCTCGGCGCCGCCGCCGACGGCGCGTCGGCGGACCCGTCGATCTCGGCCGACGGCGGCCGCGTCGCGTTTTCGTCGCTGGCGACGAACCTCGCCGCCGGCAAGCCCGACGACCGGCGCGGCGTCTTCGTCCGCGACCTCGCGCACGTGACCACGAAGCTCGTCAGCGCCGCGGCCCGGCCGGGCGCTGCCGCGGGCGCCGGCGGGGCGACCGCCGCGGCCCGGCCGCAGCAGGCGAAGCTGGACACCGGCAGGCGGGTGGGAGCCGCGCTCGTCTCGATCGTCGACAACGCCTTTCATCGCGGCGCCGATCGGCCGTTCGTGCGGCTGAACCGCGGCGGGCGCGTGCGCTGGCGCTGGGACTCCCAGCAGTCACACCAGGTCAGCACGCGCTCCGGGCCGCGCCGGATCGCGTCGCCGACGCGCAATGACGGCAGCTTCAGCGCCCGCCTGACCGCGCCCGGCCGCTACGTGTTGCTCTGCTCGATCCATGCGCCGGGCATGCGCATGACCGTCGACGTGCGCTAGCCGCGACCCCCGCTACAGCAGGACCGTCGAGCCGGCGTTCTGGAACTCGATGTTGCGCGCGAGGCCGGTGAGCTCCAGCGGTTTGGTGCTGCCCTCGCCGATGTCGGAGACCGTGGCGCGGCGGCGCGTGGCGTGGATCCCGACCGTCTCGAAGGTCAGCTCGGTGGTCGCGTCCTCGAACGCCAGGTCGGGCAGGAACACGGTCAAGGTGATCGTCCGTAGGATCGAGATGCGGTCCAGCGTGACGCTGACCTCCAGCCCGCGCGCGCTGCGCAACGTCTGGATCTCGTCGCCCTCGAAGACATGGGTGCCCATCGGCCCGTCGTACTCAAGCCGTGGCCGTCCACCGAATCCGACCGGCACGTATGTGATCTTGGTGTCCTCGCACGTCAGCTCGAAGACGTTCGGCGCTGCGGTGTGACTCGGCCCTGCCGTTTGCACAGCGGTCATGGTGCCCTCGATTTCAGCCGGTCGGCGAGTTGACGCTGGATGGTGAGGCCGCGCCGCCTCGCTGTCCAGCTAATTGGCAACGCTTTTATCCTTCCCTTACGGAATTGATGCTCTCGCGCCGAGAAATCAATCGTGCGCGACGAGCGCGGCGCCGAGCCGGTCGGCCAGCCCACGCGCCCCCTGGCGCATGACGTGGTCGTGGTTCCAGGCGAAGATCCGGCGGCCGGCGGGGGCGAGCAGATTCATCCACGCGCGCGTCGTCGAGACGTCCCAGCTGTAGATCAGGGCGGTGCCGGCCGGGCTCTCGTAGAGCCGCCAGATCCCGATCCCGTCAAGCTCGCCGCTCGCGTGTGCCTCCAGCAGGTAGGGCGGCTCGGAGCGCGTCACGCGCATGTCGAACGTCAGCGAGTAGGGCAGCCTGCTGCGCCATTCGAAGCGCGACAGCGCGCCGATCCCGTGCTCGCCGCCCGGCTCCAGCTCACTGACCTTGCGCACGCCCTTCCACCACTCCGGGTAGCGGTCGCTGGCGGAGATCACGTTCCAGACCTCCTGGATCGGCGCCGCGACGCACCACGTCGTCAGGAAGCTGTAGGCGGGCATCGGCGGCGCGAGGATAACGCGCCGCCGCGGCGTCGCCCGAGCCGGGCCGGGAACGCTGCGCGGCTCGAACCCGCGGGCGCTCTCGCGGACGCGGAGCCAGGCCGGCACGTAGCTGGCGGCGGGAGCGGGCGTCGGCAGCGGCGGGTCGACTTGTGATTGCGTGACATCAACGACTCGACCCGCCCCGGCGGGCGATCAGAAGAAACCGGTCAAGCGGACGACGGGGGTCGAACCCGCGACCTTCGGCTTGGGAAGCCGACGCTCTGCCAACTGAGCTACGTCCGCGCTGATCGCGAATTCTACGAGCCTGCTCGATCACGGGCGACCCCATCTACCCTGGATGTCGATGAAGCGCTTCCTCGTCCCGGCCGTGGCCGCCGTCCTCGCCCTCGCCCTCGTCGGCCTGCTTGCCTACGGGCTCGTCGCGCGCACAGCCGACGATTCGATCGAGCAGGCGGTTGCCGCCGGCGAGTTCCCACCCGCGCCGAGCCGCGCCCTGCCGGTGCTCGGCGCCCGCGGCACGCAGTCGCTCGCAGCGCTGCGCGGCA
>CADCVQ010000089.1 GCA_902806175.1 uncultured Solirubrobacteraceae bacterium | reverse complement strand
GCTATAGCCGCACAACCGTTGGCCGGTGGCCCGCTGATGAGATGGACGACCGTCATCTCCGACGGCAGCTATCGCAAATCGGCGGGGCCCTTGAGGAGGTCGGACCGCTACTTCCTCGGTGTCTTACCGCGGAGATCGTGCTGCGCGAGCTTGAGCGCAAGGGCGAGGGCGTCTGGGCGGAAGCGCGGTGGATTGAGGACTACCGCGATTGCCTAGCAACCCGGTAGATCGGGTGACCCTGCCTCGAACTGCGCGCGGTTGCTGACGCCTATAGGACGTCCCGAAGACGGTTCCTTGGGTTCTCGCGGTGATCGCAACAGCGGCCTGTTGAGCGGCGCTTCTGAGGAGCGTCCGGTGGGGCTGGTGGGGTGGTCGTCGGTTGCCGCGGAGGCGAGCCCGGAGGGCGAGGTGTAGCGGCTAGCGACGCGCGCGCCTGCGCCGGGGCCCGTCTTTGCAGCGGGTCCCGTCGGCGAGGTGAAGAGGTGCTCGATGAGTCAGTTCACCACCGGCTTGCCGACGCCGACGACAAGCTCCACGCGACTGCCGCAGGGCGAGACGCTTCGGCGAGGTGAAGGTGGGAGTAGGTGAGCGAGTGCGCTCCGGCCCCCGCTAAGAGTATTGACGCGATGTCTCATTGCGGCGGCGGCGCGCCGCGCCGCAACCGCTGCACCCAGCCGCTGCCGCCCTGCGGCTGGGCTTCGAGGCGCGCCGACACGGCCTTCGTCAGCGCGGACGCCGTCTCCCAGCCGCCCCCCGGCACGCTGCGCTTGCCGAGGCAGGTTCGCGCGAGGGCGGCGAACGCAGCCCGATCTGCGGCGGCGTCCGCCGCGCCCGGGAAAAGCCCGAAGTTCACCAGCCAGGCCCAGCCGTCCTCGTCGATGAGGACGGCTTCGGGCCTGACCCACCCGTGTGCGAGGCCACGTTCATGAACACTGTCGAGCGCGCCTGCGATCTCCGTGAGGGCAGCGAGCGCACTCGACTGATCGAGATCTCCGCGCGCGAGCGTCTCCGTGATCGTGTCGCCGCGGATCAACTCCGTGGCCACGAACAGACCGTCGTCCCACTCGCCGGCCGCGACCACCGAGACGATATGCGGATGCTCGGGCCACTCCTGCTGCCGGAAGCGCTCCCCGAACGCGGGATCGTCCCCGCGGGTCAGCCGCAGGTCGAGCACCCTGAGCGCCACCGCCCGTCCGACGCCCACTTCTACGGCCTCGTACACAACTCCCCGGGGCCCGGCCCGCAGGTCCCGCTGGATCTCGAAGCCCCCGATGACGTCGCCACGCCCGAGCACGACAAACAGCTTAAGGCAGAGGATCCTGGCGTATGTCCTGGGTCACCGCATGACGCGGCGCGACCCCCTCGAAGCTGACTTGGTCAGCGCACTCAACGACCGCCGCGCCCACGTCGCGTCGGGTTGTCTTGCGATCGGGGGCGCACCCAAGGACGGCGTCGTCGTTGCTAGCCGCGACAACCGCGGACGCCGCCGTCCCGGCGGCTCGACACCGCCGGCACGAGCAGACCGTGCAACAACAAGGCGTGCAGTGGCTGTCGTCGCGCGACGGGAGGTTTGGCGCGACGCGCCGACAATCGGCGGCGCGGCGGGTCGCCAGCCCCAGGCCGAGGCGTCAAGTCGTAGTTTTGACGTCTTCACGTCGGCCGGTGTTGAGGAGTCAGCGATGAACGAGGCTGTCCGCGAGCACGCCGCCACCGACCCGCGGTTCCCCGAGGGCGGCCGTCACGACGACGTCCCGGATCCCGTTCGTCTGCGTCAGCAGGGTTGTCTGCCGGCTGCGCTACGCCGATGATCTCGTCATGGATGTCACACTGCGCCGTGCGACGCCGGCAGATGCCGATGCCGTAGCGGATCTGTACCTCCGTGCTCGCCACGCCGCCGCAGACATCCCGACGCTGATCCACAGCGATGGCGAGATTCGCGGGTGGATCGCCGAACGCGTGATTGCGCAGACGGAACCTTGGATCGCCGAGAACGAGGCGGCAGCGCTCGTCGGCCTCGCTGTGCTTGATGAGGACTGGCTAGACCAGTTGTAGTCGAACCGACGCTGACAGGACGAGGTGTCGGAGCCAAGCTGCTCAAGGTCGCCAAGCGCGAGCGCCCATCCGGCCTGCGGCTATGGACCGTCGCCTCGAACATCCGAGCCCAGCGCTTCTACGAACGCCACGGCTTCGTCGAGATCGATCGCACCGACGGCGACAACGAGGAGCGAGCCCCCGACATCCTCTACGTCTGGCGCGCCTCAAAGCAGCGCACCTGACGACGCGCAGGCACAGCCGCTTCTGCGCCCGACGCCTCTCGCCGACGGAGAGCTACGCCTTCGCCGTTCCGCTGAGGGTCGCGTGGCGGGCGTTCCGATAGGGGACCGGCTAGTGAGCAGGCTGCGGCATAGTTGGCGACGTGAGCAAGGAGCCTGAAGACCAGATGGCGGCGGAGCTCATGGGGGTCCTTGAGCGGGCTGCGGGTACCTTCGAGACAGACGAGCGGGTCCGTGCGCTGTTTCTGTCGGGCTCTCGAGCGACGGGTAGCGAGGACCGCTTCAGCGATCTCGACCTCCTCGTGGCGATCGATGACGAGAGCTTCGACGCGTTCTGCGAGGAGTGGCCAAGCTGGCTCGGCAAGCTCTCGCCGACGGTCGCCGCCAAGCCGCGGTCCTTCGCCAGAGGTTTCCTGATCAACGCCACGACCCAGTCTTGTGCGCGGTTCGACGTGTTCGTTCGTGGAGTGACGGGAGTGACATCCCAAGCTGGCTGGGAGACGCCGACGGTGGTCTTCGACCGTGACGAGATCGCACAGATGCTGCCGGAGCCGCGCCTGCCTGCTGCGGTCGAGCACGACGCGGCTTGGCTGTCGGAGCTCATCTACACATTCATCCGAACGCTCTCGATCCTCCCGATGCTGCTCGCGCGCGGGGAGCTTGTACGCCTGACCCAGCATGCGCAGCTCATGAAGCAGGACCTGCTCGAGCTGCTTCTCTTCGAGAGCGGCGACCCTCCCTGTCGGCGTCCTGGTGGCTGGGCCTGGGTTGATCTTTCTGAGCGTCTACCAGCGATTGACCTCGCTCGGGTTGCAGGCCTGCCGGCGGTGGCAGCCACGCGCGACAGCGTGGTCGAAAGCCACGTGGCGGTCGCTTCGCAGTTTCTGCCGTGCGCACGAAGCGCAGCCGCCCGCGTAGGCGAGCCCTTTCCGTCGGAGTTCGAGCAAGCGGCACTGGCTTTTCTCGAAAGGGAGCTAGGGGCGACGATCTCCAGCACCACATGAACGCCGATATCGAGGCAGAAGCGGGCAGCCTCTGCTTGGGCGCCGTTGAAGGTTCGTCAGTGGGCTACGCCGGTCGCTTCGGTCCGGGGGTGGCGGGCCCATCCGCTGCTCCGCTGAAGGACCCCTGCCACACTGACCCCATGCGGTGGCCGACGATCGGCGCGGTGGTGGTGACAAGCGTGCTGGCCATCAGCTGCGGCAACGATGGCGAGCCGGCCGCGCGGTCGACCTCTGGCCTGTACACGGGGACGACGAGCCAAGGTCTCTCGGTCAGCATCGACTCCAGCGAGCGTCACATCGGCCACGTCGCGATTTCGTGGGTCGGGCGCTGCCGGGGCCGCAGCTCGGGCGATCCCGGTGAGGTCGGCCAGCTGCACACGGAGCAGTTTCTCGGCGGGCCGCTGCCGCTGAAGGTCGATGATCAACGCCGCGAGGACGGCACCGACGGCGACCGGTCGACGTACCTGCGCCATCTCGAGGTCAAGCCCGACGGCGGTGGCTACACCGGCCGTCTCCGGGTCCGCACGCGCGGCTACAACGGCCAGGGCCGCAGCGTGGACGTGCTGTGCGACAGCGGCGACATCACCTTCTCGGCCAAGCCGATCCCTGCCCCTCAGGTCCCTGAAGTCAGCGCCACGGCCGGGCAGTTTCGCGCGGCCGACTTCCACGAGCAGATCTACGAAACCCTCAGCTACCTCGGTTACGACGGGGGCACGGCCAACTTCTGCCGCGCGGTCACCAAGCGGCTGGCGCGCAGCTTCTGCAAGGGCGGGGCCACGGCGACGTTCGCGCGGCTCAGCCTCATCCAGCAGGGCATCGACGATCTGCGCGAGAAGGACGACCCGGTGCGCCGGGTGAACGGCGGCGCGGCCGTGACCGTCTATGTCGGTGAGAGCCGCCAGGGGGGCGAGGGCGCGCCCGAGGAGCACGCGATCCGCACGCTGCGCTTCAAGCCTGTCGGTAGCGGCGAGTGGCGCTTGGATCGCATCGGGCCAAAGCGATGGTCGCGCAAGATGCCCTGACCTGGTCAGCGTTGTGCCGTTCATGGGGATGACCATCGTCGTGCCGGTCACCGGTTCCGCCACGCAGGAGCGCCATCCGCGGCAGACGCGTCCCGTTGAGCGTTCCGCTAAGAACCGCTTGCCGGCAAGACCTTCGTCCTGATGGAACGCTGCCCGACCTCACGCGCGAGGAGGCGACCGAGCGGATCGAGTCCGCTGGCGGCCGCGTCACCTCCGGCGTGTCGAAGAAGACCGACTACGTCGTCGCGGGCGCGTCGCCCGGCACGAAGCTCGCGAAGGCGGAGCGCCTGGGCGTGCCGGTGCTCGACGAGGCGGGGCTGCTGGCCCCGCCGGCCGGACAGACCCCCGCCTCGCGAACGCGTCCTCTTACTCGTACTTGAGCTCTCCGACCTTGAGCTCCTCGATCATGCCCTTGGCGACGTGCGGCTTGCCGCCCGTGCGGTCCTGGATGAAGCAGATCACGGCGTAGTTCGTGTCCGGCTGCAGGAAGATCGTGAGGTTCTGCGCGATCCCGCCGTCGATGACCTGCGTACTGATAGCCGTGTCGGAGTCCACCGGCGGCGGCCCCTTGGGCGGGCCGTCCGCCGTGAACGCCGCCTCGACGTCCTTGATCGTCTTGCCCTCGGCGATCGGGAAGAGCAGCGCGTGGTGCAGCTGCTCGCCGGTGTTCTCGAAGCGCACCTCGTTGTGGCCGGCCTTCAGGCCCTTGAACTCAAAGCCGTACTCGCCCTCGTCGCCCCCTCCGTCGTCGGTGGCGGTGAGGGTCGTGGGCTGCGCGGGCAGCTCGGCGTCGGACGCCGGGCCGGTGACCATGAACTCGCCCTTCGCGCCGAGATCGGCAAAGCTCTTGCCGTCCTCGCCTGGCTCTGACTCGTCGTCGGCGATCGCGTACTTGCCGGGCGCCAGCACCTGCGTGACGCTGACGGCGCCGCGGGGCAACACGGTCGAGACGCCGCCGCCGTCCTGGATCCACTCCGGGATCGGGCCGCCCTCCTTCTCGACCGCGTTGCGGAAGTCGTCCGCGGTGTGGTCGCCGAGGAGCCGGACGATCCCGGCCGAGCGCGGCACCTTGTCGTGGTTCGTCAGCGTCATCGTCACGAGCCCGGCCTCAACGGTCGACGGAAACTCGAGCGCCTTCTTCCTCTTGCCTTCCGCCGTGGCCGTGATCGCGAACGCCGTCGGCGCGGGCTCCTTTTCGTCGTCGCCGCAGCCGGAGACGAGCGCCGCCACGGCGATGGCGGCGCACGAGGTGAGCATGGATCGCGTCCTGCGACCGTCCGTCAAAGCGTTCATCGCAGTTCTTTCGGGTCGAGAAGGGCGCCAGTCTCCCCGACCCGTCCTGGAAAAGCCACTGTCCGGTGCGTCGGCGGGCGGCGTCATACTCGACGGCCAGCTCCTTGATCATCCCCTTGGCGGCATGGGGCTCGCCGCCCTCGCGGTGATGAGATGCAGGTATGGCGCCTGGAGGCCGCGTGCCTGATGCTGATCGCGGGCGGTTGGGGCAGACCTTTGACAGCGCCAGCGACTTCTGCTGCTGATCGGCTGCCAGCAGCAAAAGGCTTAGCGTCGGATCTCGCAGCCGCGCACGCTGTCGCCGCGGTCGGCGTGCACCCGGTCGCGGCCACGGCCGCAGTCGATTGTGTCGTGTCCGCCGCCGACAGCGAAGAGGACGTCGTTTCCGTCTCCGCTGCGCAGGATGTCGGGGTCGATGCCGCCGTTTAGTCGATCGGCGCCGTCACCGCCGTCGAGGCGGTCACGGCCGCGGGCGCCCTCGAGGACGTCGTCGCCGGGGCCGCCCCTGAGGCGGTCCGCGCCGCCGCGGCCAAACAGGGCGTCGGCGCCGGGTCCGCCGTCGAGGAAGTCGCCATCGGATGAGCCCTCGAGGTGATCGCCGCCGCCAAGCCCGCGTACCCAAGGATCGACGAGTTGCTGCCAGGATCGGTCGCGGCCGGCGTCAAGAAAGTCGGCATGGTCGGTACCGACGCCCGTCGGGCGTCGCGGCTGGGCGGCGTAGGCGTGGTCAATCCGGTCGAGCTTCGAGCGGCCCTCAGGCCCCGCCTTGAGCAGCGCGGCGTTGACGCCTCGGCCGATGAGCTGGTTCTCTGCGACGTAGCCGGCGTCGGTGAGTCGCCGCAGCACCGTCTCGCAGTTCGGAAAGAACCGCTGCTCGTCGCGCAGGCGGTCGGCGGGGGTACCGTCCCCTAGCCACGACGCGTAGACGACGTCTTGTCCTGGGCCGCAGTCGTACGTGCCCTTGAGTACCCCGGACGCCATGATGTCGTCGCCCGGTCCGCCGTGAACAGTGTTGAACCCGGATCCGGGAAGGATGACGTCGTTGCCCGGCCCTCCGTCGAGCAGATCGCGACCGTCGCCACCCTCCAGCCAGTCATCGCCGTCTCCGCCGGCAACGACGTCGTTGCCCGCGCCGCCGACCACGACGTCCTGACCGGGACCGCCGTTGACCATCCGATCGCTGCCGCGGTTGCCGTGAAGCAGATCATCTCCCGGGCCGCCGTCAAGCAGCCGGTCATTGCCGAACCGGGCCTCGACGATAAAGTCGTCTCCGTCGCCGCCGACGAGCCAGTCGTCGCCATCGCCGCCGTCAAGCTGATCGTCGCCAGCTTCGCCGCGCGCCTCGTCGTTGCCCGTCCCGCCGTCGAGACCGTCGTGTCCTTCGCCGCCGCCCAAGCGGTCGTTGCCCGAGCCGCCGGCGAGCCGATCGTCGCCCAGACCGCCGAGCAACACGTCGTTGCCAAACAGGCCCCTCAGCGTGTCCGCTCCGCCCAACCCGCTGAGCCGATCGGCACCACGAGTACCCTCCAGCAAATCAGCGCCCCTCGTGCCCCGCTGCGAGGCGGCCGTCGCCGCAGCGGCGCCCGCCAGCAAAGCGACGGCGCAAGCCAGAACTGGGAGAACACACGAAAGCGACCACACGAATTTTCGCGATGAGAACACGGGACTAACCCATCGGCATCGCAACGCGCTGACTGAAGCGCGCCAGCCCGCGGGCGTCCCAGCGCGACCCCAAAAGCGTGGCCGTTCTGCAAGGAAGCACACCTGCGCTCAGTTGACGTCCGCAACCGCTGCCTTCGAATTGCTCGTCCGCTAACAGCCCGAGGCCCAGCCCGTCCGAAGGTGGCAACATGGGACGGGTCGTTCTGGATTGGGCTGACGGCGGACAACGTGCGGCTTGCGGCCGTCGACAACGGGCCTAACCGGCGAAGGCCCTCCGAGGAGAGCCTTTAACCAGGCCTCGGCTTGCGCCGAGAGCGCCACGGTAGTCAATCCGCAGCCTGGTCGTCAACCATTCCCGACGAGCGTTCGGGGGCTGCGGAGCTTCGTTGCCCTCGCCGCTGAGGACGGTGAGCAGATCGACGTCCGAGGTCTCGAGCTCGTCGCGTCGCGTAACGGACCCCACGACCAGCACGGGTAACGACGTCGTCTCGCTCGGCAAGCTCGTCGGGCGAGGACGCGTGCGATCTGCCGATGGGTGCGCGACAGGCCACAGGCTGGCAGCACGCTCGCCCCCGTGCCGCGGCCCGCATCCTGGCTTTCTGGCTGCGCTCGGCAGCGCGCGTGGTTGGGCGCGCCGGCAGTGGCGTGCGTCAGATCTTCAGCGCAATGCCGATACTGCGCTCGAAGTAGGCGACGCTCGCGCGCTCGTAGTCGCCTGGCCAGTCGGCGCCGGTCTGTTCTGCCAGCCGCTTGGCCCGGGGGAGAAAGGCCTCGGCGAGCGCGACGTATCCCGTGATGGCGGCGTCGAGCGATGCCGTCAGCGGTGGCAGGGACTCAAGGACAGCGTGCTGTTCGGCTGTCAGGTACCGCCGGGTGAATGGAAACGGGTTGCCCATGGCGTGCTCGCGCGTGGTGGCGAGGCCCTGCTCGGCGAGAAAGAGGCCAACGAGTCCGATGTCGCGCATCATGATCACGCCGTTGCTGGCGGGAACCGGTTCGTCTCGGCCAATGACGGCGACGACGTTGCCCAGCATGTACAAAAAGAACGACACGACGGTCTGCGGATAAAACGGTCTACTCGCCGGTCTGGGCGCCGGGTCGGGCGTGAGGGCAGCAGCCCCGCCTTGTCGAGCAGCGGAACCATTCCTTCGATCGCTTGAGCGTCAACGTGGCTTGCGCGATGAAAGACCACGTCGAAGTGCAGCCACTGCGGCGTGATGCACAGCCCACCGATCGATCCGCCTCGGGCGCGAGCCGGGTTGACCGCGCCGAAGGGCTGGATCTGCACGGTCGGCGTGATGCGATCGATCAGCTGCCGCCATGTGCCCGCCAGCTCGTCGGCAGACTCGTCGGCTACGAGCACCTGCAGATCGACGTCGCTGAACGCATCGCCCATGCCGACGGCAAAGCCCCCGACGAGGTAGGCAGCGAGCACGCGATCGTCGTCATCGAGCACCTCCCTGGCCGTCGCGATGAATGCCTCTTGGGGCGCGGTCGTCGCCTGTCGCACGCCCGTCAGGGAGTACCGCGAGGCGGACCCGTAACGCTCAGGAGACGCTGACCGTCGCTGGGCACCCGACACCCTGGTCTTGCTGTTCATGCCGTCACCTCGCTTTGCAGGACGCTGATCGCAGCCTCCAACAGCGCGAACACCTTGCCCGCTCGCTGCGCCGGGCCCGCCGGGGCGCCGGCGCCCCGCTGCGACGGGTCACGGGTGACGACCACCGCGCTAGCCGCTCGCGCGCCGAGCGCGAGCGCGACGGCGAACAGGCTAGCCGTCGTCAGTTCGGTGACCAAGACGCCCTCGGCTCTGTAGGCGGCGAGCTCTTCGGCCGTGGTGCGGTACGGAGTGGGAACCGTCCACGTCAATCCGACCCGCGGTTCCAGCCCCCCTTCATCGGCCTTGCGGCGCAAGCTCTCAGTCAAACCGCTGTCCGCGAGCGCGTAGGCGGCGGGCGCAAGGTAGTGGTCAGAGATCCCGTCGTCTCTAACGGCGGAGTCGATGACGACGCAGTCGCCGCAGCCGACATCCGACGACACCGCGGGAGCCGGACCAGTCGCGATGAACGAGCGCACGCCGAGGATGACGAGCTGTTCGAGCAACGTCACGAGCGCAGGCGCCCCGACGCCGAGACACGCGACCGCAACGGGCCGCTGCGTCCGGGTGAGAAACACCCGTCCGTTTGTCGGCGTCAAGGTGTCCGACAGGCGGTAGCTGCGCGGATGGCGCTGCAGGTGCGCGGTGATAAACGATTGTGCGCTGAACACCGCGCCGACCGGCAACGCCCCCGCGCTCCAACCGTTTCGCTGCGCCCAGGACACAAAGTCGGCCGCGCCGTAGACCGCCTGCTTGCCGTGCTTGCCCGAAAGCCGCGCCGTCGCCGCGCCGCAACGTCGATCCACCACGGCAGCCCGCAAGCTCGCCCAACTGCCAAACCCGTACTCCCTCGCCACCGCCAGCTGAGCCGCCGCAAGGCTTGTCCGCTCCGACACCGCACGAAGCCGTTGAACGCTGCGAGGATCTCCGCCAGCGGCGGCCCGGTGAAGCTCTTTGGCGATCGGCCGCAACTGATCGAGATCCGGCCGGCCAGGCAACTGCGCCATATCTTCTCCTCTCGACGCCTGGACCCGCGATCAGGCTGAAAGGAGAGCGATCGCAACAACTCAACAAGAGGTGGACTCAGTCCTTCCCGCGGGCCCGGATGCGTCCTCCAACGCGACAGCGAAGACTACCGGCATCAGCGCACCTACCTGACGGGGCGGCCGGCCCTCAGCTGTCCCTCCAGCGCCGACAGCATCAGCGCCAACGTCGCGCGTCCGAGCCTCTGCGACCACGCGACGTCGCCTGTACCGAGGGTCTCAAAGAGCGTCTCCTTGATCGCGTCCTTCGCGATCAGCGGAACGCCGAGCCGGTCGGCGACGATGCTGGCAACGAAGGACTTTCCGCTCGCCGGCGGCCCGGTGACCAGGACGCTCGGCATCGCTGAGCCCAAGAGCGGAGCGTAATGGCGCAGGCTGGCGCGCGGCCGTGCGAGGTCATCTGATCGAGAGTCCGGCAACGTTGGTCTCGGAGCGCACTCGCCGCCGACGCGCTCGCGACGATCCGATCGGCCATCCCCGCTTGAGGTTCGGATGTGGGACCGCGGCGGCCGACGTTGGCGAGGACCGCTCCGCGTCCCGCTGAGTGACCGCTAAAGGAGCATGGTCAGCTGCGCCCGCAACGTATGAGCGGCCGCGTACGCTGCTCTGGGCCGTTGAAGCCCCGGCGGGGCTGTCAGTTCTTGCGCGGTCCACCGCTTGGTGTCGTTGGGTCTCGCAATAGCCCGACGGCGGGTTGAACACGAAGCCAACGGGACAACCGGTGTCGCGGTGCGACGCACCGCGTCCCGGATCGGTGGTATCGCTCCGTCGCTTCAAAGCCCGCCGAGCGCGTTCGGTAGGGCGGGGCTCTCGCGGGCGCGAGCCTTCTCGATCGATGATGTGGTCGTCACCCTGCGGGGTGACGATGCGGTCACTCCTTCACCCGCAGGGAATGACGGCGATCAGTCGTCGTGAACGGGCGCGACGAGACCGCTCTCGTACGCGAGCACGACCGCCTGCACGCGGTCGCGCAGGCCAAGCTTGCTCAGCACCCTTCCGACGTGTGTCTTGACCGTGTTGGTGCCGAGCACCAGTTCGTCCGCGATCTCGGTGTTCGACAGGCCGGCGGCAACGAGGCGTAGGACGTCCAGCTCGCGGGCTGTCAGCTCGGCGAGCGCCTCGGGCACGGTGCCGGGGTCGGGTCGTGCGGCGTGCGCGAACTGCTCGATGAGCCGGCGGGTGATCGACGGTGCCAGGAGCGCTTCGCCGGCGGCGATGACCCGGACGGCATCTAGTAGCCGGTCCGCGGGCGCGTCCTTGAGCAGGAATCCGCTGGCACCGATGCGCAGCGCCTCGTAGACGTAGGCGCTGAGGTCGAACGTGGTGAGCATCAGCACGGCGGTCTGCAGCTCGGGGTCGGCGAGGATCTGCTGCGCGGCCTGCAGGCCGTCGAGCTCGGGCATGCGGATGTCCATCAGCACGACGTCGGGCCGGCGCCGGCGCACGACGTCCAGCGCGGTGCGGCCGTCGGCGGCCTCTCCGATCACGTGGATGTCGGGTTCGGCGTCGAGGATCACGCGAAAGCCCGCGCGTAGCAGGCGTTCGTCGTCGGCCACGACGACGGTGATCTCCGTCGGGCGGGCGGCGACCGGCAGCGGCGGTGGCGTGTCGTCGTTCCAGTGCACCTCTGCCGTGGCGACGCGCTCGGCAATGCCGCGTAGTCGCAGTGTCTCGGCCGGTGCCATCAGCGCGCCGCCGCGGCTGCCGGCGACCTGGCGCACGACGTCGGAGGCGAGGATCTGTCCTCTCGAGGCGGCGTCGCACAGCCGCGAGGCGATGACCACGGGCGTACCGTAGAGATCTTCGCCGTCTTCGAACGGCTCGCCGGCGGCAAGCCCGATCCGCAGCCCGGGACCGCCTTCCACCCTGCTGGTGGCGCGTTGCATGTCGATGGCGCAGCGAACCGCGGCGACGGCGCTGGTGAAGGACACCATCAGCCCGTCGCCGGTGGACTTCACCTCGCGCCCTCCGTGCTCGCCGATCGTCTTGCGCAACAGCGCGAAGTGCTTGCGGCGGGTCGCTTCGGCCGCCTCGTCGCCGTGGCGGTCCGCGAGTGCGGTCGACCCGACGCAGTCGGTGAACAGGATCGTGACGAACGGGGTCTCCATCGGCGCGGACATCATCCTCATGGGTGACGGGTAGCGCCAGCGATCACCCCGGCGGATGACGACGCGGGAGGCTTCGGACTCGATCCTGCTCATCGAAGCCATCGAGGAGGAACGGAAATGAAGCTCATGCCCATAGGCCTGATCGCCGCTGGTGCCGCAGTCGCCGTGTCGGCCGGCGTCGCGGTGCCGGCGCTCACGAGCGCCCAGTCGACTGGCGCTGCTCGGAAGATCACCGTCAATCTGAAGGTGCAGAGCGTCGTAATGGACGACGTTGCGCCGAAGTCCAAGCGCGGGCCGGCCGGTGGCGTCAGTCTCGGTGATCGCCTCATCACGCGCCAGTCGATGTTCGATCCCGCGAGCAGGAAGCGCGTCGGGACGCTCTATACGGACTGCACAGGCGTCGGCCCCACGAAGCGGTTCCCGGCCGTCACGCTGTTGTGCCGTGTGTCGTACACGTTTGCGAACGGCCAGATCGTCGCTGCAGGGTCGTTCAAGCTCGATGACGCCGACGCCGAGGTTCCGATCGTCGGCGGTACCGGTGCCTACGCCGGGGCGAGCGGGTCGTTCAAGAGCGCGCAACCTGCGACGGGTTTCGACAGCACGGACGTCATCACGATCACCGGCTGATCCGGTGTGAGCGCGGCGGCGACGCCGCGCTCATCTTTCTTCGCAACGAGAGGAGGCGAGCCGCCATGATGCACGCCATGGACTTCGGCCCGGCCGTGAGCAGGAGCGACGTCCTCATCGCTGTCGCGTTGAGCGCGCTCGGCGTTGGGTTGATGGTCCTCAACGTCCTCAACGAGGTGGGCGACGACGTGCTCGTCCATGTGTCACCACTCGCCGTGCCGGTGTTTCTCGCCGTCACGGCGCCGGTCGCGTGGCGCCGCAGGGCGCCGATCGGCGCACTGGCCGCGACGCTCGTGGCGCTGCTCGCGCACTGGGCGCTGTTCGGCCAGCTGACGCGGTGCGGCGTCGTGTTTCCGCTGACGTTCGTGCTCGCGTTCGCGGCGGCGGCATCGCTGGAGTTGCGCCCGGCGCTGTTGGGGCTGATGCTCGCGCTCGCACTGAGCGTCACGGTGTCGCTCAGCGACGCGGCGCTAGGCAGCCTCGCCGAAGCCCCGGTGTTCGCCGTGCTCGCCTCCGTGATGTGGGGCATCGGCCGTGTTGCGCGCTCGCGTGGGCACATGATCGTCACGCTTGAGGCGCAGGCCGCTGAGCTGCGCGAGGCGCGAGATGAGCGCTCGCGGCTGGAGGTTGCCACCGACCGCGAACGGATGTCCACGCAGCTCGACGAGTTGCTGCAGCGCCGCCTCGGGGAGCTTGCGCGGCTGGCCGACAATCCGTCCCCGGCCGGCGATTCGGCCGCGGCGACGGCGAAGTTCGTCGACATCGAGCACGAGGGCCGGCGCACGCTCCAGGAGATGCGCGAGATCGTGGGCGTGCTGCGTGAGGATTCCGACGACGCGCCGACGACGCCGCAGCCCACGCTGACGCACCTCGAGGCGATGCTGCTGCGGGCGAAGGGAGCCGATGCGCGGATGACGGTCGAGGGCAGCCCTCGCGTGCTGCCGGCGGCCGTCGAGCTCTCGGCGTACCGCATCGTCGAGCACCTGCTCGCGGCGCTCGAGGATGCACCCGCAGTCGAGGTGCGTGTGCGCTTCGGCGACGACGCTCTGGAGCTGACGGTGGCTGGTAGCGGACGGCGCCGCGCGAGCGCCGCGCTCGAGCGCGCCCGCGAACGGGCGCGGCTGCATCGCGGCACGCTCGCGGCGACGGTTCGCGACGGACGAACCGAGGCAGTCGCGCTGCTGCCGGTGGCGGGCGCATAGCCCCATGCGGGGCCGCGTAGGTGAGCCGGTGCGCGCGGGGATCGGCGCGATCCTCGGCGTGGCCAGCGTCGCGACGTGGAGCGCCGGCCTCGAGGTGGCCGCCGCCGGCGCGGTGCTCGGCGGCTCGCTGGCTTTCGCCCGGCGCCATCCGCTCGCGGTCTGGATCGTGGCCACGGCGGCGCTGCTGGCCACGGTCCCGCAGGGTGTCCTCGGCCTGGCCACGGCCGCCCTGATCCCGATGCACGCGTTCTGCGCCGGCCGCTGGGATTCGCGGTGGTCCGGGCTCGCCGGAGCGTCGGCGTTGATCGTGGCGTCCTTGCTCGGGGTGCTGGTAGGCCGCGACGACGCAGTCCCGTACATATTCGTCCCAGCCGCCGCGTGGGTAGCCGGGCGCGGTCTGCGTGAGCGTGAGCAGGTCGTCGAACGCTTGGCCGGGCAGGCTCGCGAGCTCGAGGAGGAACGCGAGGCCCACGCGCGTCTGTCGGTGCGCTACGAACGTGCGCGTATCGCCGCAGAGCTGCACGACATCGTCGCCCACGCCATCAGCGTGATGGTCGTGCAGGCAAGCGCCGGCCAGCGCCTGGCCGGCGTCGACGCCGAACTGACAGCCGAGGCGTTCGCCGCGATCGCGGATGCTGCGCATGAGGCCGAGCACGACATCGCGCGCCTCGTCGAGCTGCTCGCCGACCCCAACAGTGCTGGTCCCGGCCCCGATCTGGCCGTCATCGAGGAGCTGGTCGCGCGCGCCGCTGGCAGCGGGCTGCAGGTCACGCTGCGCCTTGAGGGGCAGCGCGACGGCCTTCCGGAGATCGTCGGCCAAACCGCGTACCGGGTCGTGCAGGAAGGCTTGACCAACGCGCTTCGCCACGCGTCGGGGACGCCGGTCGACGTGCTCGTCCGCGGCGACCACGGCACGCTGCTCATCGAGGTGCTCAACGGACCCGCTTCGAGCGGAAGCCTCCTCCGGGGCACCGGAACCGGCACCGGCCTCACCGGTCTACGGGAACGCATCACTGCATGTGGAGGAACACTCGAGGCCCGCCGCACACCCGATGGCGGATGGCGGCTCAAAGCGCACCTCACGCCCCCAAACGTCACCCCCGCGCACGAGCCCCGCGACGCAAACTCAGCCCCGGCCGGCCCACCGCCAAACGTCGCGTCGCGGCGCAGACGTCAGCTTCTGTGACACGGAAGAGATCTCTGCCGCGTCGACGGAGCGATGAGCGAGATGGGGCCGCTGCCCGGCGCGGGATCCCGTTCAACGGCTACTGTGCCAGAGCCTGCTCCGCCTACTCCTAGGAATCCGATACCAAGACGGCAAAGGCGCCAGCGTCCTCAAGGCCAAGACCGACAACGACCTACAGAAGGCGTGACTTCGGCTCATTCGTGCCGCTGACGGTTCGCTTGTGAAGACGAGTGTTGTCTGGACCTACTCGGGTAGCAGCCGATCATGGACGAGTGCTCTCCTGACGAGCTCGCTGCGCTACGCGAGCGAGTGCGCGTGCTCGCTGCCGGAGGTGTCGACCACACCTTTGAGATTTCCGCGGATGCACGCCGGCACGCTCAGGCCGGTGAAACCGCGCTGGCCGTGCGGGAGCTGGGTCGCCACACGCCCGGCGGCTGAGCCTGGCTACAGCCAAGCGTGTGGTCGACGCGCTCCGGCGCTGATCGGTCGCCGGCTGGGGAGCCGTCCCAGAAAGCGTTCGTCGGTGGGACGCGGCCGTGAGCCGGTGACGCGCGTTGGCGTTCGCCAGGGCCCGGTTTCGGCGCCGGCGCTGGTGGACCAGGCCTTCGATCAGCCGCGGCTTAGCTCAGCGCCTCGTTCGGGATGACGAAGAAGCGCTGCACATCCGGCACGGCGCCCCTCCACAGAATGCTGCGGTGTCCGACGGGGACGGTCCGGTCAAGCCGTCCTCCGCGGGCCTCGACCCACTGCTCAACGGCGTCAGGGTCGGCGCCCGCCTCGATCACCTTCTCCTGCAGGATCACGGTCTGTCCTTCGGGAGCCCAGAAAGGCTGCGGCTCGATCGCGGCCAGAAGCTCGCGGATGGGATCGTTGATCATGGTTACCGACCAGGATAGTTCGAACGGTCTCGCGGTCGAGAACGCGCTGTGTCGACTGCACCCTTGCTCCGCGGGATTGCGTCTATCAGGCAGGACTTCGTCCCGGCGCACGTTCGGCTGTTGAGACGCGTGGATCCGTCCGCGCCAGCTGCTGTGTCGGTAGGGGACCGGCTATCGGCCATCCTTCGAAGCCGGAACATGTGCGCCACGAGGAGCGCTGCTCACGTGGCGTTGGCGGCACGAGCAATGCGACTCTTGGCCGAACCGTGTGCCCATGTGATCGCGAAGCCAAGGAGCATCGCGCCGGCGGTGCGCACTGGCCGTTGACAGTCGTCGCGTCAAATGCCGCGAGTGCGGGTCCCACGGACATCAGCGCGAGGCCAAGCCAAAGCACCACACGGCGGGCGAGCAACGTAGCCAAGAACTGGTGCTACCGCGGATAATTGCGGTGGCCGCTGCTCCGTCGCGTTCGGCTGCGGTACGAGCGACAGCCTCCCGCTGAGGGTGCGGCTGCGGGACCAACCGGCTCCTGGGTGCGCGTGGTTGGGCGTGCCGCTGAGGGACCGGGTTGCGGTGCGTGTCCCGCGCGCAGTG
This sequence comes from uncultured Solirubrobacteraceae bacterium, assembly GCA_902806175.1. Taxonomy (GTDB): domain Bacteria; phylum Actinomycetota; class Thermoleophilia; order Solirubrobacterales; family Solirubrobacteraceae; genus CADCVQ01. Next base: position 7,257 of record CADCVQ010000089.1, on the reverse strand, counting down.
CTGCTCTAGGCATAGGTGGGTATCGTCCATCCATGCCGAGCTCCGCGACGGACGAGGCTTGGTCTGTTGGCGATTTCGTGGTGCGGGGTGGGGTTGGGATCGCTTGGTCTCCTAGACCCGGTCGCAGCGCCGCACGACCAGCTCGCGGGCGTTGTCGCGGGCGTTGGTGACGGTGTCGGCCTGCGAGCTGCTGAAGCAGCCGCCTGATCCGGTTCGGAGGGCGCGTCACGGGGTGTGGAGGCCCAGGTCGACGAACGCGCGCAGCTGCGTGGCGAGGTAGCCCTCTTCGATGGGCTGCTCGTAGCTGGCCAGCCGGAGCGCGTAGCGGATGTTCTCGCGCAGCCAGACGCGGATGAGCGGGACCGCGAGCGCGAGGCTGGGCGCCCCCGGCCCGTAGGCGCCCAGGAAGCTTGCGGCGCGCTCGGGGAGGAAGCGCAGCTCATCGTCGTGGGCCATCTCCCAGGCCGCCCAGGCGACCTCGCTGGCGATGGGCCCGACGTGCGCCTCGTGCCAGTCGATGACGGCGACGACCTTGCCGCGCCGGCAGAGGAGGTTGCGCCGGTAGTAGTCGCCGTGCAGCACGCCAGCCCGAAGTGACGGGGACGTGGCAGCCCACCAGCGATCCAGTTCGCGGTCGACGAGCTCGGGGCGGTCCTCACCCCGGCCGCGTCGGCCGGGTCCGCCCGGGACGCCAGCGGGACGCGGGCCGCCGGCCCAGCCGGCCATCGCCGCGTGCAGGCTGGCGAGAACGCGGGCGCTGTGCGCGCGCGGCGCGGGGAGGGTCGGATCGAGCGGCTCGCCCTCGACGAACGCAAACAGCGTCACCGGCCGCCCCTCGTGGCGGAAGAACGTCGACCCGTCGCCGGCTCTGCGCGGCGCGATACTTTGCGGCACGCGCGCCGCCGCGTGCTGGACAACGCGGTGGACCCACACAAGCTCCTCGCTTGATCGCCAGGCGGGGCCAACGTGAGCGACGATTGGTCCGCGGTCGGTGTCGGCGCGCCAGACAAGCGCCTCGTCGCCCTGCTCGATCTGCTTGGCGGCGTGGATCTCTAGCGCGAAGCGCCCCTCGATCGCCCGGGTCAGCGCGTCATCCATCGCCTTGCAGTCGCTGCAGGTGGTGTTCGGCGGCCGCGCGCAGCTCCGGCGCGCGGTCTGGATTCATCCAGCAGCACACCGCGACGCAGAGACTGCGCAGCCTGGCGCATGAGCTCCAGAAGATCGCCGGCGCCGAATGCGGGCGAGGCGCTGGGTCGTCCTGCCACCATCGACGTATGGCCGAGGTGGTTCTTGTGAGACATGCGATGCCGGAGGTTCGTCGCGACGTTGGGGCAGAGCACTGGCAGCTTGGGGATGAAGGGCGAGCGGCGGCGCGTGCGCTCGCCGGCGCGTTGCCGTCGTCGCCGTTCACGCTGACGAGCAACGAACCCAAGGCGCAGCAGACAGCCGAAGAGCTCGTCGCGGTCTGTGGTGGAGTGCTCGCCGTTGATGCGCGAGTCGCTGAGACACGTCGGCCGCCCGTCTGGGACACCGAGTTTCGGGAGCTTGCACGTGATTATGTCGGTGGACGGCAGCACGACGGGTGGGAGCCGCACCGTGCAGTCGTGGTGCGCTTTGACGCCGCGGTCCGGGCCGGATTGCGCGCTCGTCAAGGAGCGCCCGTGGTCATCGTCAACCACGGCCGGGCGCTCACTCTTTGGCTGCGCAGCGTGGGTGCCATCCAGGACGCTCCACGCTTCTGGTCAGAGCTGTCGTTCCCGGATGCCTGGACGGTCAGCGTGCGCTTGGCAGGCCAAGCCCTCGTCGGCGACGCCCCAGCACGGCTTGGATGACGAGCTTCGCACCCAGCAGCTTTAGATGAACAGCGATGGGTTGCCCTTGAGGTCATCGTGCGGCCTCCGGCTGAGCTGCGGCCGGCGCTCGGCGCCGCTCAGGCCCTGAACTCGGCGCCCACCTCGTAGAAGTTGACGAATGTGCGCGTGCCCATCCCCTCGCCCGGCGGGCTCATCATGTTGAGCGTCGCGTCGCCCTGGCGCATGTCGGCCTGGGTCTCGAAGAGCGAGATCCCCATGCCGCGGCCGTTGTCGGGGTCGATCAGCATCAGGAAGCCGACCGCCGGAACGCCCTCGGGCGGGCCGTCTGCGCCCTGGCTTCTGATCGCCTCTGCCGCGCCGCGCAGCGCGTCGCCCTCGGCACCTTCAAAACTCGCCACACGTGCGTACACCTCGCACCTCCGATCGGTCGGTTGAGCGCACCCTACGCCCGCATCCCGCGCCGAGTCCACGTCGTTTATGCGTTGTCGGTGCGTCGCTCGCCACGCGGACGCGTCGCTGCGCTGGGCGTGCTGGGGGAGGCGTTGCGCGCTCAGGGCCGCTACAGCGCCCATGCCGACGGCAAAGCCCCCGACGAGGTAGGCAGCGAGCACCCGATTCGTCGTGATCGAGCACGGACCGTCGCAGAGGCGCCGGCGCTTGTCGTGCCTGTAGGTCTACGTCACAGCGCGCCCATCTGGCGCATCGCAGCGGCCTCGTCGAGCTGCGGCCAGTGCTCGATCACACGCCCGTCCTCGATACGCCAGATGTGGACCTGGCTCATCTCGATGGTGCGATTGGTGGGGGCAATGCCCTGGTAGTCGCCGACGTGTAGGGCCGTCATGCGCGTGCGTGCGACCACACGGTCTTCCTCGGCGATCACGTCGAGCGGCTCTTGCTTGACGTCGGCGAAGGTCGTGTTGACCTTCCTGACGAGCTCGCGGAAGCCGTCGTGACCGCGCAGCCTCATGTGGTGGTTGACGTAGTCGGGGTGGACGACGTCCTCTACGGCGGGGCCCGAGTCCGCGTTGCAGACCAGCTCCAGGAAGCGCAGCGCCGTCTGGGTGTTGGACTCGGTGGCCGTGGTGGTGTGTGTGGTGGTGTTGGTCATGGCCCGCATCCTCGGCCCGCGGCCGGGTGCGCCGCCACGGGCGTGACCCTGGGATCGACCCTGGGATTGGCGTACGGTCTGAGCGGATGAGAGCGGCGACGGCGGAGCTGATCGAGCGGGAGTCCGAGCTCGCGCTGATCGAGGCTCGCATCGGCGGCATCGGCGACGGCCACGCCGCGTTTCTCGCGATCCAGGGCGAGGCGGGCATCGGCAAGACGAGCCTGTTCGAAGCTGCCCGGCGACGGGCCGGCGCGCTGGGGCTCCGCGTGCTGTCGGCGCGCGGCAGCGACCTCGAGAGCGAGTTCGCGTTCGGGGTGGTCCGGCAGGCGCTCGAACCCGCGATCGCCGGCCGCGAGGAGCTCTTCGAGGGCCGCGCCGCGCTCGCGGCTGCCGCGATCGGCGGCGCCGCGGCGATCAAGCCCAGCGTCAGCGAGGGGATGCTGCACGGCCTGTACTGGCTCGCCGCCGAGCTCGCCGACCAGGCGCCACTGCTGCTCGCCGTCGACGACCTGCACTGGGCCGATGCCGAGTCGCTGGCGTTCCTGCGCTTCCTCGCGGTGCGGCTCGAGAGCATGCGCGTGGGCGTCGTCGTGGCGACGCGTCCTCCGGCGCAGGACAGCCCGATCGCTCCCCTGCTCGCGGACGTCGCCGTCGAAACCCTCGCACTCGGGGGTCTCGGGATCGACGGTGCGGCGCGACTGCTCGCCGATCGGCTCGGCACGACGCCGCACCGGCAGTTCTCCGCGGCCGCGCACGCCGCGAGCGGAGGAAATCCGTTCCTGCTCGATCAGCTCGCGCAGGCGCTGCTCGCAGAGGCCATCGCGCCGGTGGCCGACCAGGCGCAGCGGATCGCGACGCTGCAGCCGGACGGCCTCGCGCGTACCGTCGTCGCACGTCTCGACCCCCATGCCCGAGCGCTCGTTCGCGCCGTCGCGATCCTCGGCGACGACTCGCCGGTCGCGCTCGCGGCCGAGCTTGCTTCGCTGCCGCCGCACGCGGCTGAGCGCGCCGCCGACGCGCTGGAGCACGCCGGCGTGCTCGCCGACGCGCGCCCGCTGCGATTCCGCCACGCGCTGCTGCGCGGCGCCGTGCTTGCGAGCATGCGCGCGGGTGAGCGGCGTAGCGGGCACGCGGGCGCGATCGATCTGCTGAACGCCCACGGAGCGGATCCCGAGCGCATGGCCGCCCATCTCCTGCGTATCGAGCCCCGCGGGAAGCCGCGCGACGCCCTGACGCTGCTTGCCGCCGCGGGCCGGGCGGCCCGCCGTGGCGCCCACACGTCGGCGGCGCTCGTGCTGGCGCGCGCGCTCGCGGAGCCGCTGGATCGCGCGCAGCGCCATCGCGCGCTGCTCGCGCTCGGCGAGTCGGAGTTCGCGCTCGGACGGGGCAGCGCCGCGGACCACTTCATCGTTGCCGCCGAGCTCGCCGGCGACGACGCGGACCGTCGGGCCGCGGCGATCCGTGCCGGGCATGCCGCGGGGCTCGATGCCGCGCGCGCCGAACCGGCGCTCGCGCTGCTCGCGCGGGTCCAGGCGCCCGCCGGCGACCGCGAGGCCGCGATGCAACTCGTGAACGCGCGCCTGGCGGCGGTGTGGGCCGAGTTCGATCGCTTTCACGCCAACGCGCTCGAGGCCGCCGCGCTCGGTCCCGAAGGCGCGACCGCGACCGAGTCGATGGTGCTCGCTCATCTCGCGCGCGACGCGCTGCAGAACGGCGAGCCCGCAGATGTCGTGACGAGGCTGCTCGACGGCGCGCTGCGCCACGAGGCGCTCGAGCTGACGACGTGGTTCGTCCCAGTCGTGATCGGGCTGGCCGCGGTCGATCGCCACGAGGAGGCCGATGCCGTCGCGCAGCGCGTCATCGAGCACGCGCGAGCGGGCGGGCGCCTGAGCGGCTTCGCGCTGGCCAACGTGTGGCAGGGGCGCGTGGCGTGGATGCGCGGTGACCTGCGCCGCGCGGAGGAGCGGGCGCTGGCGGCGACGGAGGCCGCCGTCGGGGCGCAGTGGTGGACGTTGATCGGGATTGCCGTGCTGATCGAGGCGCTCGTCGACCAGGGACGAGTCGCGGAGGCGCGCGCAGCGTGGGCGAGCGCCGGCCTCGGCGACGACGTCCCGCGTCACCGCGCGCTGCACCAGCTGCTTCACGCGCGGTCGCGGATCCGTGAGGCGCGGGGCGACGCGGCCGGTGCTCTCGAGGACCTCCGCGAGATCGACCGTCGCGTCGGCAAGCACGCGAAGCGCAGCGTGAACTGGCTCGCGACGCGACTGCGCACGGCCGAGCTGCTCCACGCGATTGGCGCCGTCGATGAGGCGCTGGCCGACGCACGCGCCGCCGTCGAGCTGGCCGAGCGCTTCGGCGCCGCCTCGCCCATCGGCTCGGCGCTCCGGGTACATGGGCGGCTGACGGAGGACGCAGGCGAGCTGGCGCGAGCGATCGAGGCGCTGGCGGCATCACCGGCCCGCCTCGAGCACGCGCGCGCGCTCATCGACCTTGGCGCGCTCCTTCGCCGCCGCGGCGCTCGCAGCGACGCGCGCGAACCGCTGCTGACCGGCCACGCGCTGGCGCTCGCGTGCGGCGCGGCGTCCGACGTCGAGCGCGCCCGCACCGAGCTCGCCGCGACGGGACTCCACGTCGAGCGCTTGCCCAGCACTGGCGGTGACGCACTGACCGCGAGCGAGCGGCGGATCGCGGCGCTGGCGGCGGACGGCGCCACCAACAAGGAGATCGCGCAGGCCCTGTTCGTGACGGTCAAGACGGTCGAGATGCACCTCTCTGCGGTCTACCGCAAGCTAGGTATCCATTCGCGCCGGGACCTGCCGCAAGCCCTCCGCTCGAACTGACCGCCATGCCGCAGCCTCTCATGCACGGATGAGGAGGCTGACGACCTCCAGCGCCGTCGCACGCCTCTGCTGACCCTCGCTGCTCAGCGGGATCGCGTCCTACAGCTCCTCCGGCACTGCCGCAGCAAGCTCAAGACGGAGGTGACTGCCACGCTCGGGTCAGCCGAAGACCGTCATCGCACGCTCGCCCCGGGTAGGGCCACGCGCTGCGCCTCGCGAAGTGCCTGCACCATGTCGTCTGCGATGAAGAAGAGTTGAACCCCGTGCTGAAGCACTGCGGCGCTGACAACGCGTAACACTACGGCGACGTCGGCGCGTGGTGAGATGGGGACGTCGCCGGCGTTCGGGAGATCGTCGGCGCTGGCCACGCGCAGCCGGTGCAGAACGCGTCCGGTGCTCACGTCTCCGACGAGCAGCGTCAGCTCATAGCCACGCGAGCCGCCCGGTACCCGCGCCACCGTTGCGCAGCCCAGCGGTTGCCCGATACGACGGGTGTATACGCGTCCCCATCGGCCGTCAGCGTCCGCGTGAACGTCTCCCCGATCAGCCGGCACGCAAAGCGCCGCCGGCTGTTCTGCATCCGGTAGAGAAGACGATGCCCCGGCGCGCCTGAGATCAGTTCCAGCGGCGGCTCGGCGAGCCGCTGCCCCGAATCCAGAGCACGCAATGCCTGCGCGCGCACCTCCCACCGCGCACTGGGAGCAGCGATCACTCGCGGCTGCCCCTGCAGCACCGAGGCGATACCGACTCGCGGCTCCCTGCAGCACCGAGGCGACACGCGGCCGCTCAGAAGTCGAGCCGCATCCTGGGAGAACCGCTGTCTTGCGCAACCTTGTTGCGGTGGCGTCGTTCGCAGAGTGATGCGCACACACGTGGCCTTCGCGGTTATGGCAGTGGATCCTTGCCCTGACGCACATCGAGCCGCGTCCCGGTAGAGGTTCCTTTCCGTACGGAGCATCTGCTTGGCGTCGTGGTCAACTGGCCCTCGGTGGGCCTGACCGATGATTTTTGCGCGCCGTGCTGGTCTCTACGCCGAATACCGACTCACGGGAGGCTGACGCCATGCGGAAACTGACCTTCGGCATGAACCTGAGCCTGGACGGCTACATCGCCGCGCCCGGCGACGACCTCGGCTGGAGCGTGCCGAGCGACGAACTGTTCCAGTGGTGGTCCGACCGGGTGGGGGCGACAGGCCTGGCGCTGTACGGGCGCAAGCTGTGGGAGACGATGAGCTCCCACTGGCCGACCGCCGACAAGCAGCCGGGCGCCACACCGGCGGCGATCGAGTTCGCCAGCCGCTGGCGGGACATGCCGAAGGTGGTGTTCTCCTCGACGACCAGCACGGTCGACTGGAACACCCGTCTGGTCACCGGCGACGCGGTCACCGAGATCACCAGGCTCAAGGCCGACGACGGCGGCCCCATGGACATCGGCGGTGCCACACTCGCCGCGGCGGCCATGCGGGCCGGGCTGATCGACGAGTACGCGATCGTCA
>CADCVQ010000088.1 GCA_902806175.1 uncultured Solirubrobacteraceae bacterium | reverse complement strand
GGTCGTCGTCGGTGAAGCAGATGACGTCGCCGCGCGCGGCGCGCGCGCCGAGGTTGCGCGCGGCCGCCGGGCCCGTGCCGCCGGCGCGGATCACGCGCGCGCCGGGGGCGTCGACCGGTTTGCTTGCGTCGTTGACGACGACGATCTCCAATCTTTCCGGCGTGCGCTGCCGCCCGAGGGCCGCGAGGCAGCGGCCGAGTGGCTCGCGGCGGTCGCACGTCGGCACCACTATGGAGATCACGCGCGCCTGCGCAGTCGCGCGAACGTCGTCGCGGTCGCCGCCGCCACGCCGGCGAGGACGGTGGCGGGCTGCCCGCGCACGGCTGCGAGCTGGTTTGCGAGCGTCGCCCGCCGCAGCAGGGCTTCCGCGGAGATCGGGTCGCGCGCGTACGCGCGCGCAGCGCCGCGCAGCGAGACGAGCATCGTCTGCAGGACCGCGTACGTGATCGCGCGCGCCGCTGCCGCCGCGATTGCCGCAGCGCACTCCGCGATCGCCCTGTGCGGGAGCAGCAGCGCGGCCTGATCTGTCACGGCGCGCAGCGTATCTGGCGCCGGGAGCCGCCGCCGGCACGGGCGCTGCCCGGAGGCTGGGGGTATGGCACCGGCTGTTCACATCGGGTGCTGGGGCGTGCTTCACTGGCTGCACGCGCGTCGAACTGCACTTCCATCTTCTGCCCGGCGTCGACGACGGGCCGCGCACAACCGGCGAGGCCCTCGCACTCGCCCGACTGGCCGTGGCGGATGGCAGCGCCATCGTCATCTGCACGCCGCACGTCCATCTTGTCGACGTCGGCTCACTGCCCGAGCGCGTGCGCGATCTCGACGCTGCGCTGCGCGTGGCGCAGATTCCGCTGCAGATCGCGGCGGGTGGCGAGATCAGGGCCGGCGCATTGCCCACTGCCGACGAGCTGGAGATCCTCGCGCAGGGACCTCCCGACCGCCGCTGGGTGCTGCTCGAGGCGCCACTGGAGCCGCAGTTCATCGACGCCTTCCATGCCGACGCCGACGAACTCGAGTCACGCGGCTACGGCCTGCTCATCGGCCACCCTGAACGCTGCGAGCCGCTGATGGCGCCGGGTGGCGGCCTCGAGGAGCGGCTTCGCACAGGAGCCAAGCTGCAGGTCAACGCGTCGTCGCTGACCGGCGCGCACGGACAGCGCAGCTTCGACGCCGGCCTGAATCTCGTCACGCGAGGCCTCGTCGCCGCGCTCGCCTCCGACGCGCATGGCCCGCACCGCCCGCCGCTGCTCACGGAGGCGACGCGATTGCTCGCCGCGCGCGGGATCGACGCCATCCCGCTGGTCGGCGACGGTCCGCGCCAGCTTCTGCGCGAGGGGATCGTCACGCGGCGCCACCGACCCGCCGCCTGAGCGACGGGTATCTCTGATCGACCGGTCCGCCGGTGAGACAGGTGCAAGTGCGATGAAGCCAACCGGATCGAACCGGTGATCTCCTGCTTGCAAGGGGAGCGGCTGATGCCCGTCTGCCGGTACACGTGGCCCCTTGACACGGAGGATTGAGGCCAGATGCAACCCGGCCCGGGCAGAAGCCCGGCCCGGGTGATACGTCTGTCGTCAGCGGATCAACTCCGGTTGAACGGAAGGCCCTCGGGAACTCCCTCCTATGGCGTGTAGTCATGCACGACGAAGTTGCCCTGTTGAACGGTGAGACGGGCCGCCGGGATCGGGTTCGGGCAGACCGTCGGCGTCGACGTCGGCGATCCCTGCATCTGGTCTGAGATGACCCGCCCCTCACCATTGTCGTCGAACTGGAACAGGACCCCGCCGCCGATCGGAAACACCAAGTCCGGAGCCTGGCCACCCTCGATCCTGCCGCCGACCACCGCCTGGTTTCCGACGACGTTGAGGCAGGTGACCTTGCCACGAATGCGGAGCTCGCTCGGGGCCGAACGGTTCACGAAGAAGCGCCCCTTCGGGTTCTCACCCGAGGGACCGCTTCGTACGCTGACGTGCAACGTGGCGTCGGTCGGGAGTCCGCTCCCTGGGTTGGGCCCCTCGAAATGCCCTGTGCCGCGGACGAAATCCTTCGTCGGACCTTTGCCGTCGCTGTGGCTGGCGCCCGCAACTACGGGCGATGCGGCGAGGGCCACCAGTCCCAGTCCCACTGCTGTAAGTCGTCGGCTCACCTGAAGACCTCCATCTGGTTGGGCTTCGTGCCCGAATGGTCGCCGGGCTCCCGGCGAGGCGGAGGTAGTGGGATCCGCCTGCGCGTCCCCGTCCTCCTCCGACCTGACGTTGCTCACGCTAAGGGCGCCCGCCCGGCGGAACATCGCCCACTTGGGTGATTCGCCAGCCACAAGAAAAGCCGGGACGTTGTGTCTGCACAGACCACTCGACGCCGCTGAATCGCACCGGGGTCTTGGTGCTCTTGGTCGAGCAGGGACACGAGCGCCTGGGGCCCGGAGCGCCCGCGCAGCGCGGCGCGCCGGCGCGACGATCCGCCGCGAGTTAGGGCGCTGCGCTGGCCCGAGCAGCCGGTCACGCTCTCAAGCGATCACGCCGCTGTGCTGCTGCTGCCCGCGTTGGTCGCGCTGGATTTGCCCGGTGCCGTCGCCGACGCGGGCTTCCCGGCACCCGCGAGGTTCCGGCGCTGTCCTCGGTGGTGTCGCTGCTGGCGCTCAAGTTGATCGGACGGCGGCGAGTCAGCCACGTCGACGACGTGTGCAGCGACCCCGCGCTGGCAGCGTTCGCGGGACCGCATCGCTGCCGAAGGCCAGTTCGTTGGGCGCCTACAGCTACCGCCTCGCGCGCGCACGATGGGGCGCTGCTCGCCGGGCTCGCACGCTCGATGACCCAGCCCGGCCAGACACAGGGCGCCGAGTTCGATCTGGGCTTCCACGCGATCATGCACTTCGGCGACGACGTCGCCCTGGAAACCCACCCGGCCGCCCACCGCCGCGACGATGAGCGCCTGACCGCGGGTTGCGACAGGGCGGAAAGTGACGGGGACGATGCCAACGCGAACACCGTTAACGCGCCCTCATCTCCCAACGCCGGGCCCCGCATCGAAGCGCCCGCCGCGGGAATGTCGTGCTGAGTTACGCCGCCACCAGCACCGAGCCCGGAGAAGCAACACGACACACCCGGTTCCAGCGCTTCTCTCAGTGGAGCCAACCGGGATCGAACCGGTGACCTCCTGCTTGCAAAGCAGGCGCTCTCCCAGCTGAGCTATGGCCCCTCGCGGCGGATTGTAGTCGCCGCTAGCGCCGCCGCTACGCCGCGCTCAGCAGCTCGCTGGCCACCCGGTCAGTAGCGTCGCCAACCCCGCCCAGCAAGCGCCGCGAAAGCTGCGCGCGGCGGAAGAACAACGGCGCGTCGTGCTCCCAGGTCGCGCCGATCCCGCCGTGGACGGAGATCATCGCGCGGCTCGCGTAGTCGAGGGCGTGGCCGGCCGACGACCGCGCCGCGCTTGCCGCCAAGGCGAACTCGTCGGGCTTGTCCATGTACGCCCACCCGGCGTAGAGCAGCAGCGCGTACGTGTTCTCGCGCAGCCGCAGGACCTCGACGAGACTGTGCTTGACGGCCTGGTAGGAGCCGATCGCGCGGCCGAACGTGAAGCGCTCCTTCGCGTAGGCGACCGAAACCGCCAGCGCCGTCTCGACCGCGCCCAGCGACTCGGCGGCCAGCAGCGACTGTGCGAGAAACCACGCGCGCGCGAGCTCGGGCGCTCCCACGCCCTCGAGCAGCACGCCCGCAGCCCCCTCGAAGCTCACGTGCCCGAGCGATCGCGTCGCGTCGTAGCGGACCGCGCGCTCCACGGAGACGTCGTCGGCGTCGACGGCGACCGCCACCGGCTCACCGTCCGCGGACGTCGCCACGACGACAAAAACGTCCGCCCCCGGTGCGTCAGGCACCCACGCCACGCGCCCGCGAAGCGTGCCGTCGGACGCCAGCACCGGAGCATCGACGCGCACCGAGCCCGACGGCGGCTCCACGGTCCAGCGGCGCTCCAGGTCGCCCGGCGGCTGTGCCGCCACGAAGCACGCGCGCAGGTCGCCCTCCGCGACGGCGGCCACACGCGAATCCCCCGCAGCGTCGAGCAGCGACGACGCGGGCAGGTGGCCGAGCAGTTCGATGCCGGCGAGCACGCGACCGGCCTCGGCCATCACGAGCATCGCCTCGAAGGCGCTCAGGCCGGCGCCGCCGTTGTCCTCGCTGACGAGCAGGCCCGCCCACCCCGCCTCGCGCGCGGTCGGCCACAGGTCGGGCAGCGCCGCCGGGTCCTCGAGCGCCTCGCGCGCGGCCGCGACCGTCTTCACGCGCGACAGCGCCTCGCGCGCGGCATCGCGCAGGAAGCTCTGCTCGTCTGTCAGCTCGAGATTCACGTCGCAGCCACCCCCGCGCGCTCCTTGGCGCGCAGCTCGCTGAACGGGATGCCCTTGTCCAGGCGCGGCTCCGGCGGCAGCCCCAGCACGCGCTCGCCGATCGTGTTGCGCAGGATCTCCTCCGTCCCGCCGGCCGACTTCAGGCCAGGCAAAAACGAGATCATGTACGCCCACTCGCTCTCCGCGTCGAGCGCGTCGGGCCCGAGCACGTCGGCGATCAGGTCGCCCGCGTCGATCGCGGCGCGCACCGTCGTGACCTTCGCCAGGCCCGCCTCGGGGCCCGGGATCTGACCCTGCTGCAGGGCGCTGAGCATCCGGTAGCCGGTGAACTTCACGGCCAGCAGCTGCACGCAGAGCTCGCCGAGCCGGCGGCGCACCTCCGGATCGAGGCGCGCGTGCTCGTCGGTCGCGATCGCCGCCGCGTAGCGCTCGGCCTGGTAGCCGAGGCTCTCCGATCCGAGGCCGATCGTCAGGCGCTCGAACATGAGCGTCGTCAGCGCCGTCCCCCAGCCATTGCCGACGCCGCCGACGACGGCGTCCGCGTCGAGCCGCACGTCGTCGAAGAAGACCTCGTTGAACTCGGCCTCGCCGGAGATCTGGCGCAGCCCGCGGATCGTGATCCCCGCGGCGTCCATCGGGACGATGAACATCGTCAGGCCCTTGTGCTTGGGAACGTCGGCGTCGGTCCGCGCGAGCAGCAGCCCATGCGCGGCGAAGTGCGCGTTCGTCGTCCACACCTTCTGGCCCGAGAGGCGCCAACTGCCGTCGTCCTGCAGGACCGCGCGGGCCTGCACGGCCGCGAGGTCCGAGCCCGCGGCGGGCTCGGAGAACAGCTGGCACCAGACCTCGTCGCCGTGCAGCATCGGACCCAGATAGCGGTTCTTCTGCTCGGCGCTGCCGTGGGCGATGATCGTCGGACCGAGCATCCCCACGCCGATGACGTCGAGGATGTCGGGAACCCCGGCGCGGACGATCTCCTGCCCGACGATGACATGCTCGATCGGCCCCAGGCCCTGCCCGCCGAGCTCGACGGGCCAGGTGACGCCCGCCAGCCCGGCCGTGGCCAGCTTGCCCTGCCACGCGCGGCGCGCCTGCACGTAGGCGGCGTCGTCCTCGCCCTGCGCGGCCGGTGCCTCGTCCTTGTGCTCGTGCAGCCAGGCGCGCACCTTGGCGCGGTAGTGCACCTGCTCGGGAGTGTCGTTGAGGTCCACGGACGTCGCTCCTTTGCTTGGCTGACCGGCCAGTCGGGACGGGGACGATACAGAGGCGCGGCGCGCCGACCGGTGCTTGCGACGACTAGCGGACGCTGCCTGCGCCGTACCCGTAGGTCGTCGCCGGCGCAGCCGACGCGTCGGCCGCGACCGCGGCGAGCAGCGCGTCCAGCGGCTCCCAGAAGGTCTGCTGCGCGGCGCCGTCGAAGCGGCGCGGCGCGCTGTGGTCGTCGACGGCGTCGTCGCGGATGATCCGCAGCGTGGCTTGCGCCTGCGCGGCGCCGAGGACGATCCGGTTGGCGGTGCCGCTGCCGACGGCGGTGTCGCGCTGGCCGGCGTACGCGAGCACGCGAGTACCCGGCGCGATCGTGCTCAGGTCGGCCGTCGGCATCGCCACCGCGAGGTGGCGCAGCTTGCGCCCGGGATAGACGCTGAAGACGGCTGCCGGCGCGGGCAGCCCGTTCGCCGCAGCCACCGCCGCATAATCCGCCGCCAGCGCCCCGCCCGCGGAATGCCCGGCGGCGACGAGCATTCCCGGCGCGACCTGGACGTGCTCCAGCGCGGCGCGCACGCCGGCCAGGGCATTGGCCAGCGGCGTGATCGTGTCGTAGGCGGGCTTGGTCTGGTAGGCCGGATAGATGACCGTCGCGCCGTTGCGCGCGAGGTGGCCGATCCACGGGCCGTAGCGCTGCGGGTCGATCGCGACCCAGCCGTGCAGGAAGATCACGACCGGCGCCGGCTTGTCCGTCGCGCCGGCCTTGCGGAAGATCGCCGCGGCCTGCGCTCCGCTGCCGACGTCGAAGCGCTCGGTGCCGGGTGGCGCATAGCCGGAGGACGGCTCGCGGGGCGGCGGCGACCGCTCCGGTTGCGGCTGCGGCGGGGGCGGCGGCACTGCGCCGGCGGGCGGGACCGCGTCGGCCGGCGGCTGTGGCGCCGGTGCT
>CADCVQ010000087.1 GCA_902806175.1 uncultured Solirubrobacteraceae bacterium | reverse complement strand
GACCTTGTCGGTCGACAGCTCGACGACCGTCTGGCCTTCCTCGACGGCGTCGCCCACGTGGACGGTCCACTCGAGAATCGTGCCCTCCTGGACGGACTCGCCGCCGGCGGGCGTGACGATGTCGACGAGGTCGGTGTCCGTCGGCGACATGCCGCCGTCTTCGGCCAGTTGCGGCTCGTCTTCAACGGTGGCCTGCGGCGACAGCGCCGCTGCGGCGCTTCCGTTGCCGTTGATGGCGATCTCCGCGAGCACGGTGCCGACGGCGACCGTCTCCCCCTCGCCGGTGAGGATCTTCACGAGGGTGCCCGAGACCGGCGCCGGAACCTCGGCGTCGACCTTGTCGGTGGAGACCTCGACGAGCGTCTCGTCGGCCTCGACGGGCTCGCCCTCCTGCTTGTGCCACTCCAGCACGGTGCCCTCGCGGACGGACTCGCCCATCGCGGGGAGCGTCACCTGAACTGTCGTGTTCACGGCCATGCCTGAAGCTCCACTGTAGAAGGTCCGAGCGGTCGACGCGCGACCTTCCGCACACCCGCCGCCGATGCGGCGGCTACCGCCCGAGGTACCCGGCGAGAGCATCTGGGTACCTGAACTCGGGTAGGGTGCGGGCGACGGGGTGCCCGTTTGGCGCGCGCCCTGCTCCAACCCTTGGGAGACGGCCACATGAACACTCGCACGATCGCAATCATCGCTCTGGTCATCGCGGTTATCGTCCTGGTCGTCCTGCTCACCTGATCGCGGCCACGACGGCGGATCGGGCCGGGCCGAGTACACGCCCGGTTGATCCCCGAGCGGCGACTGCTACGCGAAGCCTGGCGCGCCGCGCGAGCGGCCGGTGCGGCGCGCGCGCGACTGGCGCACGAACTCGTAGGAGCCGATGAACGGCCCGATCCCGCCCAGCACCGCGACGGCGACGGCGAGCCGCAGGTCGATGACGCGCAGGCGCAGCGCGACGATGCAGGCCAGCGACATCGCGATCCAGCCGACGCCGTGCCCCATGCCGAAGACCGCCTCCAGGCCCGCCAGGCCAGGGACGAGCCAGACCACGAGCAGCACCGTGTAGACGGCGGAATGGGTGAACGACGCCCACTTCAGGCGCTCGAAGGTCAGCAGGCCGCTCATGCGCCGCGCGCCAGGAGCGTCGCCATGCGGCGCAGCGGCTCGTCGGCCTCGGCCGGCCACTGTCCGACCTCGGCCGGCCACCACGCGTAGTCGTCGTGCTCGTCGTCCATCTCGATCTCGGCGCCCTCGGGCAGCCAGGCGAGGCCGACGACCATGACGAGCCGGTGTGGCAGGCGCACGAGCGCCTCGACCGTGAGCCGCTCGGGTTGCACCGCCCACTCCTCGTCGAGTTCGCGCGACAGCGTCTGCGCGGGGCTCTCGCCCACGTCGACGGCGCCGCCGGCGCCGAGCGCCCAGCGTCCGGGCCATGACGACAGCCAGGGGGCGCGGCGACCGGCCAGCCAGCGCCCGTCGGCGGCGCGCGTGACGGCGAGCGCGGCCAGCGAGTACGACGCGTCGCCGTCGACGAGCCGCAGCGCCCAGCGCACCGGCTGCAGCTCCAGCAGCAGCTCGTCGCCCTGCTCGGCATGGGCGATGAGGCGCGCCGACAGGCCGTCGTGGCTGGGCGAACCGCGCTCGCGCAGGGCGGCGATCGCCGCGTCGGCGGCGACGGCCTTGTCCTGCGGCGGCTCGTAGAGCTCCTCGCGCCAGCGCGCACGCACGCGCTCGGCGGGCCAGTGGCCGCGAGCGAGGATGGCCGGCTGCTGCATGCGAGCAACGATAGTTCGCGCTCACCGTGACGAGCGCGCCAGGCTGCGGTTCAGCCCGCGGTTACCTGCTCGCGCTGCGTCAGCCCGAGCACGAGATCGGCCGCCGCCGGCAGCTGCGGCACCTGTGGCCCCAGCGGCGGCGCCGCGAGCGCGTGGATCAGCGCGTGGGCGAGCTGCGGGCGGGTGCGCGCGACGGAGACCATCCCGAGCTGCTCGTACGCGCGGTTGTTGGCGCGGATGTGCCCGCGCTCCCAGCCGTAGGAGATGACGCGGCAGTCGCACATCAGCGCCTCCAGCACGGTCAACCCCGCGGTCGAGTGGATCAGCACGTCGGCCGCCGACAGCAGCGTGACCATCCTGTCGGTGAAGCCCCAGACCTGCACCCGGCTGTCTTCCGCGTAGGCGGCCTGCATCCGCTCGCGCGCGCGCTCGTTGTGGCCGACGAGCACGACGACCGTGTCGGCGCCGTAATGCAGCGCGGTATCGGTCGCAGCGGGCAGGTCGCCGACGCCCCAGCCGCCGCCGGACACGACGACGAGCGATCCGCGCGCCGGCAGCTCGAGCTCGCTGCGCGCGACGTTGCGCGGCGGCGGATCGGTGAAACCGAGGTCGGTCAGCCCGTGGACCGCCTCGATCCGCGCACCCGGCCCGGCGATCGTGCGCACCTCGGCGGCGGACTCGGGATGGGTGATGAGGTGCAGGTCGATACCCGGGTGGGCCCAGTGGTGCAGCGCCGCGAGGTCCGTGATCGCGCTCACGAGCGGCGTGGCCAGCGTGCCGTCGGAGCGCAAGCGCCCGAGCAGCTGCGACCACAGCGGGTAGGTCGAGACGACCACGTCGGCCGGATGGTCGCGCAGGAAGGCCTCGAAGCCGCGGCGCGTGAGCCTGTCCAGAGCCTCCGCGCCGGCGCGCCGCAGCGGTGCGATGCGGGTGCCGAGCACGTAACCGGCGTTGAACGCGAGGTTGCCGGCGGTCGAGTCGACCTTCGATCCGCCGCCGATGATCGTGCGCGCGACCGGCCCGGTGAGCTCGAGGCCGTCGACGACCTCGACGGTCGTGTCGCGCTCGCGCAGGGCGCCGGCGAGCACCCGCGCGGGCCGGTCGTGGCCGGCGCCGATCGAGGCCGTGAAGATGAGGACGCGTGTGGGCATGGGGCGCCACTATCGTCGCGCAGATGCGCAGGCGCAAGCACTGGGGCTGGGGCTATGAGGACGACGGCTGGTCGGCGCAGCAGCTGAAGGCGGCCGCCGCGGGCCTCGAAGAGCACCTGCAGATCGGCGGCGACGGCGTCGTGCGCGAGCCGGTGGCGCTGGAGGACGTGGTGCTGCCGGCGCCGCGCGTCGCCGCGCCGCAGTCGCTCGCCGCGATCTGCGCGAGCGACGCGTACTCGCGCGCGTCGCACGCGTGGGGCAAGTCCTACAGCGACGTCGTCCGCGGCTTTCACGGGCGCTTTGACTTTGCGCCGGATCTCGTCGCGCGGCCGCGCGGCGAGCGCGACGTCGAGGCGGTGCTCGAGTGGGCGGCGGGCGCGAACGTCGCGCTCGTCCCCTACGGCGGCGGGACGAGCGTCACCGGCGGCGTCACCTGCGACGTGCCGGCGCGCTTCGACGGCGTCGTGTCGCTCGACCTCGGGGCGATGGACCGCGTGTTGCAGATCGACGACGTCTCCCGCGCGGCCCTGATCCAGGCCGGGGCGCTCGGGCCGGGGCTCGAAAAGCAGCTCAAGGCACTCGACCTGACGCTGCGCTTCTACCCGCAGTCCTTTGAGCTCTCGACGCTCGGCGGCTGGGTCGCGACGCGCGCGGGCGGGCACTTCGCGACGGCGGAGACGCACATCGACGACCTCGTCGAGTCGGTGCGCGCGATCACGCCGAGCGGCGCCTGGCAGTCGCGGCGCCTGCCGGGCTCGGGCGCGGGCGTCTCGCCCGATCGCATGCTGCTCGGCTCGGAGGGGATCCTCGGTGTCGTGACCGAGGCGTGGGTGCGGGTGCGGCCGCGGCCGCAGGCGCACTCGCTGGCGGCCGTGCGCTTTACCTCGTTCGCCGACGGCATCGAGGCGCTGCGAGCACTGGCGCAGTCGGGTCTGCGGCCGTCCAACTGCCGCCTGATCGATGCCGACGAGGCACGCATGACCGGTGCCGGCGACGGCAGCGAGGCGCTGCTGGTGCTCGGCTTCGAGGGCGCGTCGGAGTCGGTCGTCCCGGTCGGCGAGCTGCTCGACCGCGGTCTGCACATTTGCGCCGAGGCCGGCGGCGAGTGGGACGAGCGCGCGGTCCGCCGCCCGCGCTTTGCGGGCGACCCCGCGGGCAGCGGCGACGCCGTCGGCGCTTGGCGGGCGGCGTTCTTCCGCGCGCCGTACCTGCGCGACGCGTTCGTCGCGATGGGGATCCTGAGCGAGACCTTCGAGACCGCGGTCACGTGGGAGCGCTTCGGCGCGCTGCACGAGGCCGTCACGCGTGCGGCGTGCGAGGCGCTCGCGCCGGCGGGCCGGATCACGTGTCGCATCTCGCACGTCTACCCCGACGGCCCGGCGCCGTACTTCACCGTCCTGGCGCCCGCGCGGCGCGGCGAGGAGGTGGCGCAGTGGGCGCAGATCAAGGCGCTCGTGAGCGACGCGTTGGCCGCCGGCGGCGGCACGATCACCCACCACCACGCGGTCGGGCGCGATCACCGGCCCTGGTATGACCGCCAGCGCCCGGACCCGTTCGCGGCCGCGCTGGCGGCGGCCAAGCGCGCGGTCGACCCGGACGGGATCCTGAACCCCGGCGTCTTGATCGACGCCTGATCCGCGCTACGTTTAACCGCGATGCCGACGCCAATCGAGAAGGTCGCCGCCAACCTGCGCGCGTTTGCGATCGCGCTGAACGCGCACGACCGCGAGAACCCGACGCACACCGCGCACGGCATCGGGCTGGCGCACTTCGACATGGAGCGGCTCGGCTTCGAGGAGGGCGAGGAGGTCCTCCCCGGGATCACGATCCACGCCGACGGCGGCGTCACCGGCAACTTCCGCGTGCTCTGCGACGGCGACCACCTCGAGGAGCAGGAAGCCGAGGCGGCCGAGGTCGTCGAGGCCGTCTCCTCCGAGGAGCGGATGATCCCCGTCGCCTCGCCGTCATCTGACGACGAGCGCGCGAACTAGCTCTGCAGCAGGTCCGCGGCGCGCTGCGCGGTCGCTGCGTCAGACGCTATGGCGTCACGAACCTAGATCGTTCTTCATCCCCGTGCCCGAGAAGCAGACGAGGCCGGCGACCTTCATCGCCTCCGCGCGCGGCAGCTCATAGCTGTGGGCGGCGTCGGCGAACGTCTCGCCGCCGGCGTGGACGTGCCACCAGATGGCGTCGCCCATGTACGGGTCCGACGTCGTCTTGTCGCTGGGGCGCAGGTGGCCCGCCTCGACGGCGCCGCGCGGGATGTAGACGCGGACGGGCACGCTCGTCTCGAAGACGAGCGTCGGGCGCTGGGAGCGCGCGACGACCTCACCGCCGGCCGTGACCGTGACCGGCCGTGAGCTGACGTGGACGTCGACGCGGTGGTAGGGGTCGCGCAGGCGCCCGCCGGCGACTTCCTCGTCCTCCACGAGCCAGCGGTCGACGCGGTCGAAGTACAGCGCCCCGAAGCCGCCCAGCCAGCTCGCCTCGGGCAGCGGCTTCTCATAGCCCCAGACGGCGTCGGCGCGCAGCTCGTCGCCGACGCGCAGCGACCAGTAGCTGGCGTCGCCCTTGAAGGGACAGTGCGTGGTCGTAGCGGTGCGCTCGAGCAGCGCGGGGTCGATGTCCTGCAGCGGGACGTAGCACACGGGCGCGATGCCGGTCTCGTACAACAGGTGCGCGCCGGTCGTGTCGAGCACGAGGGTGTCGCCGACGAACGCCCGCAGGCGGCGCGGGTCGGGCTGAAAGAGGATCCGGTGCGCGGGCGCCTGGATCGTGTAGTTGGCGCCGGCCGGCGAGCCGCCGAGCGGGCCGGTTCCCTGCGTGAGGCTCATGCGGCCGGCACTTTCAGTTGCCGTCCGAATGCTCTGTCGAAGAGATCGACCTCGCGCTGCGCCGCCCAGCGCTCGACGGCCGCGGCGCCGTCGGCCTCCAGCTCGAGGCGGATCGCGCCGTTGTCGGCGGCGACGTGGGCCGTGCGGACGCTCTGATCGCGGCTGCGCTCGAGATCCTCGGCGAGGCGCAGCAGCGCCGACAGGCGGTTGAGCCGCGCGACGTCGCCGTTGCTCGCAAGCGGCGACAGCTCGCCGAACTCCGGCGTTCCCTTGCGGTGGTAGCGCGCGGCCTGCGCGATGAGCGCGACCTCGCGCGGAGCGAAGCCTGGCAGCCCGGCGTTGAGGATGAGGTAGCGCGAGTGCTTGTGGTGGTCGTCGTAGTCGACGGACATGCCGATGTCGTGCAGCGTGCAGGCGCAGAACAGCAGCTCGCGCTCCCAGCGATCGCCTGGGTGCAGGCCCGCGCCGGCGAGCTCGTCGAAGAGCCCCAGCGCCAGGCGCACGACGTGCTCGGTGTGGGCCGGGTCGACGTGGTAGCGCGCCGCGAGGTTGACGACGCTCGCGCGGCGCACGTCGTCGAACAGCGGCGGGTCGCCGCGCAGGTAGGAGTCAAAGAAGATGCCCTCGCGCAGGCCGGCCTCCGTCACCTCGATGGCCTCGAAGCCGCCGTGTTCGAGGACGGAGTCGACGACGATCGCGCCCGCGAGGATGAGGTCCGCGCGGGCGTACTTGATGCCCTTGACCGAGCCGCGGTCGGCGGCCTTCATCGACTGCAGGCGGTCGATCAGGTCGTTGAGCGCGTCGCGCGTGATCGCGAAGCCCTGGACGCCGGTCGAGGGCTTGCCCGCCTCGGCCTGCGCGGCGGCGGCGAGGTTTCGCATCGTGCCGCCGATGCCCACGATCCGCCGGCCGCTGCGCGGCAGCCAGGCGGCCTCGTCGTGCAGCAGTTGCGCGACGTGGGCGCGCAGCGCCTTGCGCGCCTTCTTCGGCGGCGGGTCGTCTTCGTCGAAGAAATGCTCGGTCATGCGCACGGCGCCCAGCGGCCAGGAGCCCAGGCGGGCGGAGTGGCGGCTCTGGACCTCGACGAGCTGCAGCGAGCCGCCGCCGAGGTCGAGCACCGCGCCGTCGGTCAGCGTCGTCGAGTTGACGGCGGCGAGGTAGCCGAAGGTCGCCTCCTCCTCGCGGCTGAGGACCTGCACCGACAGACCGGTCCGTTCGCGGACCCTGTCGAGGAAGACGCGCTGGTTGTCGGCGTCGCGGATCGCGCTCGTCGCGACGGCCTTGATGTCGCCGTCTTCGATTCCGCTCGCGGCGCAGAAGTGGGCGAACACCTCGGCCGCCTCCAGCCCGCGTTTCATCGGCTTGCGGCCAAGCTCGCCGGTCGCGTCGAGCCCCTCGCCGATCCGCACGGCGAGGTGGATCTCGTCGGTGCGCTTCCACCAGCCGTCGGCGGCGGTGAAGACCACGAGCCGAAACGAGTTCGAGCCCATGTCGATGACCGCTGTGCGGTGGGTTGGCACGGCGGGCGCGGGCTAGCTCGTGGCCAGGTCGGTCATGGGATGCAGCTTAGATGGGCGGCCGGCCCGCCGACCGTCGATGCCTGCCGGCTTGAGCGTCAGGCGTGGCCCGGTGAGTCGATCCTGTTACCGGAACTGCGCGCTCGGGCGGATGGCGGATACAGTTCGGTCGAGACGGTCGTCGGATCCCGACCGGGCCTCCCCGCAAGCCTTCGGCCTCCGTCGCCCCTTCCACACCCGCGGCAGGGACGCGCCAACACAGCAGGGACCGCCCAAGGAGGCTCGAGTGCCACCTCTAACCGTGCAGCAGCCACGTCGCGCCGTGCAGGGTGGCTCGGCGGCGCTCGCCCTCGCCGTCGGGCTACTTGCCACCCTCGGCCTGACCAGTTCCGCCGAGGCCGCCTTCCCGGGCCAGAACGGCAAGATCGCCTTTGTCAGCAACCGCGACGGCAATTCCGAGATCTACGTGATGAACCCCGACGGCTCCGGCCAGACGAACATCACGAACAACCCGGCCGGGGACTTCGACCCAGCGTTCTCGTCCGACGGGCAGAGGATCGCCTTTGCGAGCACCCGTGACGGCAATTCCGAGATCTACGTCATGGCCGCCGACGGATCGGACGTCACCCGCCTCACAGACAACGCGGTCGGGGACTTCGAACCGGCCTTCTCGCCCGACGGGCAGACGATCGCCTTCACGACCGACCGCGACGACGAGACGATCCCGATGCCACACCCGGGGATCCCCTTCCCCAACTTCGAGATCTACGTGATGAACCCCGACGGCTCCGGCCAGACGAACATCACGAACAACGCGGCGCCGGACCGCGGCGCGGTCTTCTCGCCCGACGGGCGGAGGATCGCCTTTACAAGTGGCCGCGACCGGTTCAACGGCGAGATCTACGCGATGAATCCCGACGGCTCGGGGGTCACCCGCCTCACGAACAGCCCGGCCTTCAACCGCCGCCCGGACTTCTCGCCCGACGGGCAGAGGATCGTCTTCGAGGCGGGGTTCCGCGACGGCGACTCCGGGACCGACATCTACGTGATGGCGTCAGACGGCTCGGGCCAGACCCGCCTCACAGACAACGCGGACTTCATGCCCGTCTTCTCGCCCGACGGGCAGAGGATCGCCTTCGAGAGCTTCCGCGACGGCAACGGCGAGATCTACGCCATGGCGGCCGACGGCTCGGGACAGACGCGCCTCACGAACAACACGACCTCCGACTACGATCCCGCGTGGCAGCCCGTCCCTCCCCCGCCAGCTAGGCCTGCCGCCGGCAAGAAGGCATGCAAGCACGGGGGCTGGAAGAAGCTCGGGTTCCGAAACCAGGGCCAGTGCATCAGGGCGGCAAAGCGAGGCCGACCAGGCTGAACTGGCTGGGCGCGACGCCGCTATTGCGCCCGCTCGATGAGCTCGATGCGGTAGTCGTCCGGATCGCGCACGAAGCACAGCAGCGAGCCGCCTTCGCGCACGCGGTAGGGCGGCTTCTCGGGCTCGATGCCCTGCTCGGCGAGCGCCGCGAGCGTCTCCTCCATGTCCGAGACGGTCAGCGCGATGTGGTTGTAGCCGCTGCCGTGGGTGTACTCCGACACGCCGTGGTTGTAGGTGAGCTCCAGCCGATCGCCGTCTCCGGGGAGGCCCATGAAGACGTTGATCGCCTCGTCGCGAATCGGCTTGCGCGACCGCTCCTCGAAGCCGAGCGCTTCGTAGAACGCGACCGAGCGATCGATGTCGCCGATGCGATAACAGGTATGAATGAGCTCCTTTGCGGCCATAGACCACACAGTACCCTGACGCTCATGCTGATCGAACGCTCCATGTCGGACGGCTTTCTGACGAACACGTACCTCGTCGCAGACGCCGCCGGCGGGCCCGGGTTCCTCGTCGACGCGGGCGGTCCGATGCAACCGCTGTTCGATGCGGCGCAGCAGCACGACATCGACGTCACGCACCTGCTGCTGACCCACCACCACCACGATCACGTCTGCGATCTGGATGCGGTCACGACGCGCTACCCCGGCATCATCGTCCTCGCCCACCCCGACGAGCCCGTCAGCGCGCAGCCGTTCGCGCCGCTGCAGATCGGCGGCCTGCAGGTCGATGCGGTCCACACGCCCGGCCACACGAAGGGGATGCTGAACTTCACCGTCCCGGGGCACGTCTTCACCGGCGACACGCTCTTCAAGAACTCGATCGGCGGCGTGCGCGCGCCGGGCAGCACGTCCTACGGCGACATGAAGTCGTCGATCATGGACACGCTCATGGGCCTGGACCACGCGACCGAGGTGCACCCCGGCCACACCGACCCGACGACGATCGGCGACGAGTGGGAGAACAACTCCTTCATCCGCGTCTGGCGCGGCCTGGATCCGGAGGGCGACGAGCAGGTCACGGTCGGCGGCGAGCGCGCGACGCTCGTCGTGTGGGGCGACGACTACGACGGCGGGCACAAGGCCTGGGTGCGCTGGCCGGACGGGCGCGACGACATCGTCGCCGGCTCGCAAGTCGATCGTAGTTGCGGGTAGTGGCCAAGAAGGACGCCATCCCGACGTCTCGCATCAGCCGATCGTCGAAGGTCGGGCGGCTGGCGGCATCGCAGGCGGCCAAGCAGATGGGAACCCGCGCGACGAACGTGGCGCGCGGCGACGTCGGCGCCGAGAAGGCGCTCGCCAAGCGCCAGCTCGAGACCGCCGAGCAGATCGTCGCGGCGCTGGGGACGATGAAGGGCGCTGCGATGAAGCTCGGGCAGGTCATGTCGTTTCTCGACGTCGGCCTCGTCCCGGAGGAGTACCGCGAGGAGTTCCAGGCCAAGCTCGCAGAGCTGCGCGACGCCGCGCCGAAGGTCGCCTACAAGGACATGAAGAAGGTCATCGAAGGCGAGTACGGCGAGTCGATCGACAGCGTCTTTCAGACCTTCGACCCGGTCCCGATCGCCGCCGCCTCGATCGGCCAGGTCTACAAGGCGCGCCTGCACGACGACCGCGTCGTGGCCGTCAAGGTGCAGTACCCCGGCGTCGCGCAGGCGGTCCGCGCCGACATGCAGAACCTCGGGATCATCCTGCGGCTCATGAAGATGGTCGCTCCCGGCCTCGATCCCAAGGCGATGGGCGACGAGATCCGCTCGCGGATCGACGAGGAGCTCGACTACGAGCTCGAGGCGCAGAACCAGCGCACGCTGGCGCGCATCTACCGCGGCCACCCGTTCATCGTCGTCCCCGAAGTCGTCACGACGCTCTCGCACGAGAAGGTCATCGTCACGGAGTTCGTGCAGGGCCGCGGCTTCGAGGAGCTCAAGCAGCTTCCGCAGGCCGAGCGCGACCGCCTCGCCGAGATCGTCTACCGCTTCTACTTCGGCTGCATGTACCGCCACCACCAGTTCTCCGGCGATCCGCATCCGGGCAACTCGCTGCTGCTCGACGACGGCCGCATGGCGTTCCTGGACTTCGGCCTGTTCAAGCGCATCCCGGCGGGGATCGCCGAGTTCGAGCTGCAGATCCAGCGGCTCGCGGCAGACGGCGACGGCCAGGCGCTGCTCGACCATCTGCACGAGGGCGGCTTCATCGCCAAGCCCGAGCTCTACACGCCCGACGGGATCCTCGAGCAGGTGCGCGACATGACGTGGTGGTACCTCGAGGACGAGGAGGTCGCGCTCACGCCCGAGATCGCCACCGAGGTGATGATCGAGATGTCCGACCCGCGCTCGTCGCACTTCTCGAAGATGCGCCACGAGACGCTGCCCGCCGATCATCTCTTCGGGCGGCGCCTGGAGATGCTCACGCTCGCCGTCATGAGCCAGCTGCGCGCCAGCGGCAACTGGCATCGCATCGCGCGCGAGTGGATCTACGGTGCCGAGCCGGTCACCGAGCTTGGCCGCCAGGAGGCCGGGTTCTACGCCGCACACCCGCCCGCGGCGGTGTTGCGCGGCGCCGCGTGACGCGCGGCGCGGCCTGGCTGCGCGTCGCCTCGCTGGCCATCGCCGTCCTGATCGTCTTCGTCTTCGTCGCCTCCAGCGGCTCGCTGTCCTCCGATCGCGTGCGTGACGCCGTCGACCCGCTCGGCGCTGCGGCCGTCCCGGTCTTCGTCGCCGTCAGCGCGCTGCTGACGTGCGCGCTCTTCCCCGGCCCGCTGCTGGCCGGCGCCAGCGGGCTGCTGTTCGGCACCGCGCTCGGGACGCCGGTCGCGATCACAGCGGCGACGCTCGGTGCGGTGTTGGCCTTCAGCATCGCGCGCTTCGTCGCGCACGACGCCGTCGAAACGCTGGCGGGAACTCGGCTGGCGCCGCTGCAGGGCTGGATCGAGCGGCGCGGCTTCTGGGCGGTCCTGTACGCGCGGATCGTGCCCGGCATGCCCTACTCGCTCGTCAACTACGCCGCGGGCCTGTCGCGCGTCGCGCTGCCGACGTTCGCGGCGGCGACGGCGATCGGTGTCGCGCCGCGCGCCTTTGCCTACACCGCGCTCGGCGGCTCGCTGGATGACCTGACGTCGCCGGAGGCGATAGTCGCCTTCGGCGCCCTCGTGGTGATGGCGCTCGTCGGCCTCGTGCTGCTGCGCGGCGAGCGCAACCGGGGCCGCGGCCGGGCCAGCTCCGCCTGACTACAGCTCCTGGACCTGAAAGAGCGAGGTCGAGCCGGGCACTCCGGTCGGCAGACCGGCCGTGACCGCGACCCGCTGGCCGCCGCGCAGCCAGCCGAGCTCCATGACGCGGCGGCAGGCGTCGAGCATGAGCTCCTCGGTGACGCGGTGCTTGCGCAGGTGCTCGGCGCGCACCCCCCACATCAGTCCGCAGCGGCGGACGGTCTCGCGGCCCGGCGAGAGCGCGAAGATCGGCACGGTCGGGCGGTGCGCGGAGACCAGGCGAGCGGAGCGGCCCGACAGCGTCGGCACGACGATCGCGTCGAGCTCGAGCTCGCGGGCGGCCATGCAGACCGCGTAGGCGACGGTGTAGGACGGGTCGCGCGCGTCGCGGTGCACGCGCCGCTCGTTCCAGCGGCGGTAGGGCGCCGCCGACTCCGTCGAGCGCGCGATCGAGGCCATCATCGCGATCGTCTCGACGGGATAGGCGCCGACCGCGGTCTCCTGGGAGAGCATCACCGCGTCGGTGCCGTCGAGGATCGCGTTGGCGACATCTGCGACCTCCGCGCGCGTCGGCCGCGTCGACGCGACCATCGAGTCGAGCATCTGCGTGGCGGTGATCGACGGTCGCGCGAGCCGGCCGGCGGTCGCGAGCAGCTCCTTCTGGACGATCGGCACCGTCTCGATCGGCAGCTCGATGCCGAGGTCGCCGCGCGCGACCATCACGCAGTCGGCCGCGCGGATGATCTCCTCGGAGCGCTCGACGGCCTGCGGCTTCTCGATCTTCGCGACGAGCGGCAGGCGCGTGTGCTCGCGCAGGAACGCGATGTCCTCCGGGCCGCGGACGAACGAGACCGCGACGAGGTCGACGCCGATCTTCTCCCCGACCGCGAGGTGCGCGAGATCCTCCTGGGGCACCGTCGCGAGCTGGTGCAGCGGGCCCGGGACGTTCAGGCCCTGGCGCGAGGCGACGGAGCCGCCGATCTCGACCTCCGCGCGGATCTGCATCGCATCGTCGTCGACGGACTGCACGCGCAGCCGGACCGCGCCGTCGGCGAGGTACATCACGTCGCCGGTCGACATCGCGCCGATCAGCTCCGGGCGCGCGACGAGCATCCGCGTGGCCGTCCCGAGCCCGTCCTCCTCGCAGCAGAAGGTGACCTTGTCGCCGGGCTTCAGCTCGGCGAGGTCGTCGACGAGCGGACCGATCCGCAGCTTCGGCCCCGGCAGGTCCTGCAGCACCGCGACGGCGCGGCCCGCGCGGCCCGCGGCGTTGCGCACGCGGCGCGCGGTCTCGGCATGCTGCTCCGCCGTGCCGTGCGAGAAGTTCAGGCGCGCGACGTCCATCCCGGCGTCGACCATCCGCGCGAGCGTCTCAGGATCGCGCGAGGCCGGGCCGATCGTCGCGACGATCTTCGTGTGGCGCTGCACGGCCATCACGGTACTCACGTGGTCGCGTCATCCTCGTGAGGTTCTCGCGCGCCCCCGGTAGCGTCGCGCAGGACGCAGATGGCGACCGACGACGACATCCTCGCGGCCGTGCGGGCGATCCCGCGCGGCCACGTCACGACCTACGGCGACCTCAGCCCCGGTGCGCCGCGCCGCGCCGGCGCCGTGCTCGCGGCCAGCCGCGATCCCGACCTGCCGTGGCAACGCGTCGTGCGCGCCGACGGCTCGCTCGCCAAGGGCGCGCGTCAGCGGGCACTGCTCGAGGCCGAGGAGGTTCCGTTCCGCGGCGCGCGCGTGGATATGCGCGCGGCGTGGGTGCCGGCTGCGTGACGCGGCGCGCTCACCAGCGGTCGCGCACGTATTCCTCGATCTCGATCTCCGGTTCGATCTCGTCTTCCGGGCACGCGTTCGCATGACCGACGCGTGCGTAAGCGCGTTGGCCAGGTGCGTGGTGAGCCAGTTCACGAGGCCGTCGGCGTTTGGCGGCTTGACGACGGCCGCGTCGTACGACAGCCCGATCGGCCGGCGCTGATCGTCGACGCCGATGAACAGCGTCCCTCCGTCGGTGTTCAGAAAGCCGGCCACCGTCTTGACGACGGCGTCCTCCGTAGCTCAGGTACCGCGGGTCGTTGCCGCGGAAGCTCTTGAGCCAAAAGCGTGGTGTTGAGCGGCCGAAACGGCTCCGTCACCCAATGGGCCGAGCCGAGCGAGCCGTAGCGACCGGTCACTACACCCGGAGGATCTGCTTTTGCAACCGCATGGCGGCCGGTGATCCCTGCTCGGCAGCAGCCGGCCGATGCCGTCGAGCCGGCCCAGCGCGGACTTGGCCTCGCCGAGCAGCCGCACGGTCCGTACCGGCGTCTGCCGTGTGGCGAGCATCAAGGAGATCGGGGCGCCCCGCCGCAAAGTGAGGGCGCCTAGCGTGACCTGATGCGCTGGAACTCAAGCCGGTAGGACGCGTTCAGCGCGCCCGCCGTGTTGCTGCCGACGGGTACCACGACGTAGAAGCGCCGAGCGCTGCGCCCGCGGTTGGAGATCTTCACGCTGTCGGTCAGCCTCGTGCCGCGCCGCGAGCGGGTGAGGATCTTCGAGTTGTCCTGGACCGACTTCGCGTCGGAGCGGAAGATGAAGAGGTCGGGGTTGCCGAACAGGGCGCGCAGCCTGATCCGCGCCCTGCTGCGTGCCGGCAGGCGGATTCGGTAGACGTCGATCGGGTCCTCGACGCGGTCGGCGGTGCCGCCGAGGCTGCGCCTGCGGCCGCCCGTCCAGACGTACGGGTCGGGCCTCGTGAACACCGAGCCGTCGATGAACGAGATGCCGTCGTTGGGCTCGAGCACATCGGGCTCGGGCTCGGGCAGCGCGAGCGCCGGGGCCATCTGGATCAGGCCGAAGCCCGTTCCGGGGTCATAGCCCGGGGCTCCCACGTCGCGCGCCGAGCGGCGCAGGACGTCGGACAGCTGGCCGTTGGAGAGATTGGGGCGAGCGGTCGCCAGCCAGGCCGCCGCGCCGGCCACGATCGGCGCGGCGAAGCTCGTGCCGCTGGCGAGCGTCACCCCGTCGACGCTGCCGTCCTTGTCGAACGCGCCCGGAATCGCGAGCGGAATGTTGATGCCCGGGGCCGCGACGTCGATCGCCGTGTTCTCGCTGCTGAAGCCCGACGACGCGAGGTTCGGGTCAAGCGCCGCGACCGACAGCACGTGCGGGTAGGCCGCGGGGTAGATCACGGGATTGCCCGCGGCGAACTCGTTGCCGCCCGCCGCGACGACGAGGCTGCCGGCCGCGTAGGCGACCTGAACCGTGCCGAACAGCGACGCGCAGTCATTCGGCGAGCCGAAGCTGAGGTTGATGATCTTCGCGCCGGCGCGCGTGGCGGCGATGATCCCGTTCGCCGCGTCCGCGCAGCTGATCGCCGGCGGCAGCCCGACCGACAGCACCGGCGCGGAGGGGAAGATCCCGACGACGCCGCCGCCGTTGAAGGCGCCCGCGGCGGCCGACGCGACCATCGTGCCGTGCTCGCCGAGCACGGGGCCCGGGTTGAGCTGGCGCGTGTTCGCGGCGAGGTCGGGGTGCGTGACGTCGACGAGGTCGTCGATGACGGCGATCGATGCCGCGCCGGGGGCCGGCGGCGCGAGCCCGGGCGCCACGACGTAGCCGCGGGCGTAGCCATCGGGCGCGGCGTCGAGCGCGCTCGTGCGCTGCAGCACGGCGTTGGGCTCGGCGTAGCGCAGCCCGCCGACGGCGCGCAGCGCCGCCGCGAAGGCCCGGGCGCGCGGCCGCACGACCTTGTAGACGTCGCCGACGCGCAGCTTCGTCGCGCCGAAGCGGCGCGCGATCGCATCGGCCTGCGCCGTGCGCGGCTCGGCCGCGATCAGCCAGGTCGACGGCTCAGACGACGCGGCGAACGCGCCGGCGCCCGTCGCGGGCAGGCGCATCGGACGCTCGTCGTAGGCCTGCGCCGGTGTGACCGCAACTGCGGTGAAGGCCGCCACGGCGGCGCAGAGGGCGAGCAGCCTCATCGGCCGCCCACTGTACTCATGAACGCTGCGCGTGTCTGCGGTTGGCGCCCTGGCGCGCCGATTTACAGTGCAAAGCGCCCGTCCTGCATGACCGTCTCGCCATCGGCCGACAAGCGCCCGCCGGCACGCAGATCGCAGATCAGGTCCCAGTGCAGGGCAGACTCGTTCTTGCCACCGGTCTCGGGATAGGAGCGGCCCAGCGCCAGGTGCACCGTCCCGCCGATCTTCTCGTCGAAGAGCGTCGCGCCGATCGCGCGGTCGATGCCGAAGTTCGTCCCGATCCCGATCTCGCCGAGCCGGCGGGCGCCCGCGTCGGTCGCGAGCGCGCGCTGCAGGTACTCGCCGCCGCGCTCGGCGGCGGCCGCCACGACGAGCCCGTCGCGGAATTCGAGTTCGACGCCGGCGACATCGACGCCGGCCGGCGAGGAGGGCACGCCGAAGCGGATGCGCCCGTTCGCGCTCGCCTCGTGCGGTCCTGTGAAGACCTCGCCGCTGGGCATGTTGCGCTTGCCGTCGGAGTTGACCCAGGTGCGACCGTTCACCGTCAGCGTCACGTCGGTCCCCGCCGCCTCGATGCGCAGCTCGGAGGCGCCCTTCACGCGCTCGATCAAGCCGTCCTGAAAAGCGCGCAGCTCGCCCCACGACCGCACCGGGTCGGGCTGGTCGAGAAACAGCGCGCGCTCCACGAACGCCTCGAAGTCGGCGAGGTTCATGCCCGCCTGCTGGGCGCCGGCCTGCGTCGGCCACAGCGTCGAGCACCAGCGCTTGCGCATCGTCTGGTCGCGCAGCGGCTGGCGCGCCCGCGCCGCGCGCGCCAGGCGCGCCGGCTCGATCCCGCTCAGCGCGCGCGTGTTCTCCGGCGCCTGGATGCCGAGCTGTGCGTGCGCCTTCTTGGCTTCGGTGAACGCGACCTCCGAGAAGAGATCGAGGTGGCGGTCCTGCGCGTCGCGGTAGAACGCCGCGGTCGCGCCCGGCAGCTCGACGCGCAGCAGCGGCCAGGCGTCGCGGGCGAGGATCGCACGCTGGCAGTCGAGCAGCAGCGGCGCGGCGAGGGTCGTCGAGCGGACGACGACCTCCTGACCGGGCTGGATCTCGAGGCAGTAGCCCGTCAGCAGGTCGGCGAAGCGGGCCGTGTCGAGGGTCATGCGGTCCTTGGATGAGTCAGCCAACTAGGCGCGCCAGCCCTCGGCGAGCGCGGCGAGCGGCTCGTCGGGCTCGGCATCCAGCAGCGTCGCGAGCGCGGTGACGAGCTGCTCCTGGGGCTCGCGCCGCGCGCCCGCGCCCATCACGCCGACGCGCCACAGCTTGCCCGCGAGCGGCCCGAGGCCGCCGGAGATCTCGATCCCGTGGTCGTCCAGCAGGGCGCTGCGCACCGCGGCCTCGTCGACGCCCGCCGGCGGGGTGACCGCCAGCAGCGGATGCAGCTGCTCTCCGTCGGGCGCCAGCCGCTCGCAGCCGAAGACCGCGAGCGCGTCGCGCAGTGCGTGGTGCGCGCGGCGGTGGCGCTCCCACGTCGTCGGCAGCCAGTCGCCGCCGACCGCGATCCGCAGTGCCTCGCGCAGCGCGTAGATCATGTTGATCGGAGCGGTGTGGTGATACGCGCGCCCGCCGCTCGCGCCGGGGTTCCAGTAGTCGAGCACGAGCGAGAGGTCGAAGTACCACGAGCGGCCGGGCTGCTCGCGGCGGCCGAGCTTCTCCAGCGCGCGCTCGCCGGCGGTGAACGGCGCCAGGCCGGGCGGGCAGTTCAGGCACTTCTGCGTCCCCGAGAACGCAGCGTCGACGGCGGCCTCGTCGAGGCGCAGCGCGTGTCCGCCCAGGGAGGTGACGCAGTCCAGCAGCAGCAGCGCGTCATGTTCGCGACACCAGTCGCCCAGCCCCTCCAGTGGCTGCGCGACGCCGGTCGACGTCTCGCCGTGCACGACGACGATCGCGTCCGTCCGTCCGCCGACCGCGGCCTCGAGCAGCTGCTCGATCGGGACCGCGCGCCCCCACTGCGCCTCGACCGGGACGACATCGGCGCCCGCGCGCCGCAGCTCCTCGGCCATCCGCTCCCCGAACAGCCCGTTGACGCCGCACACGACGCGGTCGCCGGAATCGACGAAGTTCGCGACGAGCGCCTCCATCCCGGCGCTGCCGGTGCCGGAGATCGGCAGCGTCGCGCGGTTCTCGGTCTGGAACGCCTCACGCAGCAGCGCGATCGTCTCGGCCATGATGTCGGCGAAGGCCGGATCCATGTGGCCGATCGTCGGTTGCGCGAGCGCGGCGAGCACGCGCGGCGGGACCGGGCTCGGCCCCGAGCCGAGCAGCAGCCGCTCGGGGATGTCGGTCGCGGGCGCTGAGTCGATGTCTGTGGTCACGGTGCCTCCACGTCGGGGAAGTTCGTCTCGATGTGCTCGCGCAGGACGTCGCGGATCCAGCGCTTCTCTTCTGCAGAGGCGATCCGGTAGCGCTCGAGCAGCTCCTTCTGGCCCTCCGTGGGGACGTCGAAGATCGTCCAGCGCTCGACGAGCCGCTCGAAGAGAAACTCGACCGCGCGGTGCCAGGAGTCATCCGTCGTCCTGCGCTGGTCGTGCAGCGTGGAGGCGTACTTGCGCCGTGTCAGCGCCGACATCGAGCCACGCAGCGTGAGGACGTTGCCGTCCGCGTCGCGGTAGTCCGTGGTCGGTGCCGAGATGCGTCCGACTCCCCGATTGCGCTTGCCCATCTGGGGCTAAATCTATCGTCCGTCGCATGTCCTCCTCCACCAGGCGCCGCGAGCTCGGGCGCGGCGAGCGCGTCCTGCCGGGCCTCTGGCGCCTGCGGCTGCCGCTGCCGTGGCCGGGCGTCCCACACTGCAACGCGTGGGCCGTCGCGGCGGGCGACGGCGTCGTGCTCGTTGACTGTGGGCTGCACGAGCCCGGTTCGCTCGCGCACCTGGAGCGCGCGATGGCGCAGTGCGACCTGCGCCTCGAGCACGTGCGCCTGCTCGTCTGCACGCACGCGCACTCCGACCACTACGGACAGGCGGCGAGCGTCATCGACGCCAGCGGCTGCGAGCTGTGGATGCACCCCGACCACGCGCACATGCGCGCCACGGTCGACAACCCCGACGAGGTGCGCGCGCGGCGCTTCGAGGTTGCGCTGCAGAGCGGCGTGCCGATCGAGCCCCTGCGCCAGTGGTCCGCCGGCGCGCGCTCGCGCGCAAGCGGGATCGCACGGCTGGTGGAGCCCGACCGCGACCTCGTCCAGGGGGTGGTCGTCGACACCGACCTCGGTCCGTGGTCGGTCGTCCACACGCCCGGCCACGCGCCGTCGCACGTCTGCCTGCACCAGCCCGACCGGCGCCTGCTGATCTCGGGCGACCACCTGCTGGGGCGCGTGTCGCTGTACTTCGACTACGGCTGGACGGTCGATCCGGTCGGCGAGTTCCTCACGTCGCTGGACAAGGCGGCGGCACTCGACGCGCGCCTGTGCCTGGCGGGTCACGCGCGGACGTTCGCGGACGTCGCGGCGCACATCGAGGCAAATCGCGCGCTCGTCGCGCAGCGGCTGGAGACGGTGCGCGGCGCCGTCGCCGAGCACGGCCCGATCACCGCCTACGACGTCGTGCCGCTGCTGTACGGCCAGGGGCTGACGCAGCTGACGGCCGGCTGGTGGCTGCCGGAGACGCTGTGCTACCTGCGCCGGCTGGAGGTCGTCGGGGCGGTGCGCCGCGCCGGCGAGGAACCGGAGCGCTGGGTGGCGGCGTAAGAACCGGTGGTCCTTGCTTCTCAACAGCCCCGCTATCCGGGCAGCAGCAGCCCGAGGATCCCCGTCAGGGCGCCGGCGCGCAGGCCGAGGCGCAGCGCCGTGGCCTCCAGGCCGCCGAGCGCGCCCTCCCTCTGCGCGCGATCGACGCCCGCGACGAAGGCGGCGGCGAGCTCATCCTCGGAGACGCCGGCGGGCCGGCGCTTCTCGAGCAGCGTGCGCAGGAGATCTTCGCGCGAGGAGCGCAGCGTGCAGGCCGCGCCGTCGAGCGTCGCCAATGCCGCGCGCTGCGTGCGTTCGACGCCGGCCGGGCGCGCACGCGGCGCGCACGGATCGGCAACGGCCCGCGGCCCGAAGTCGGCGCCGCCGAGAACCAGGTAGAGGGCGACCAGCAGCGTCGCGACGCTCGCAGCACCGGGAACTGCGACCGCCAGGCGTGAAACCGTGCTGCCGTTCGACGACGGCGCGCCCCTGCGTGGGCCGCGCGCGAGCGCCATCCCGACGAATGCCGCGCCGGCCGCCAGCAGTGCGAGCAGCGCGGCCGCCAGAAACGAGCTCCTGAAGGCCCGCGTCGCGCCGCGGTCAAGCTCCTCGTCGAGGTCGTCGCGCAGCGCGGCGAGCGCCGCCCGCTCCGCGGCATCGACGTCGATCCGCGCAAACGCGGCGTCGATGTCCGGCAGCTCCTGCCCGTCGGCCGCCGCAAGCTGCGCGTTGAGCGCGCGCGCGACGGCGATCTTCGCCTCGAGCGACAGCGGCGCGTCGAGCACGCGCGCCAGCCCGGCGCGCTCGGTCGGCGCACGGACACGGTCGAGGTCGGCGGTGAAGATCGGCGTCAGCGCCAGCAGCCCGACGACGATGCCCGCGTGGCGCGCGGCGACCGTCCAGGCCGCCGGACCCGCGATCGCCGCGGCGTCGCCGACGCTCGCGCCGATCAGGGTGGCGAGCGCGAGACCCAGGCCGGCACCGATCGCAAGCTGCGGCGCGAGCGTCCAGGCGGGGTGCGCTGCTGGCATCAGCCCGAGCGCGGCGAGCCCGCCCGCCACGAGCAGCGCGCCGGCAACCGCCGCGACGAGCCCCGCCCGCCGCCGCGCCCAGCGGCCCGCGGCGAGCGCCGCGATCGGCATCACCGTCACCGTCAGGGCCGCCGCGACCGGCGTCTGGCGCCAGCCCTCGATCAGCAGGATCACGAGCAGGAACAACGCCGCCGCCAGTGCCGCGCTGGCCAGCGCCAGCGCCGCCAGCGGGGCGAGCGCCGATTGCCCGCCCGCGGACGGGGCACGCTGAGCAACCGCCGCCTCGCGGGGCGCCACGGGGAGCGCGACGAGGGCGACCAGCACGACCGGCACCTGCAGGGCGAACATCGCCTGCCACGACAGCCACTCCGTGAGAAAGCCGCCGAGCGCGGGTCCGACGGCGGCGCCCAGGACCCCGGCGGCGGCCCACGTCGACAGCGCGCGGGCCCGTCCCGCCGACAGGACGAGCAACTCGAGCGCCGCGGCGACCGCGACGGCTCCGGCGATCCCCTGCGCCGCGCGCGCGGCGATGAGCATGGCCAGCGACGGCGCCGCAGCGCACGCCACGCACGCCGCCGCGAACAGCAGCAGCGAGATCGCAAACGCCGGCCGCGCGCGGCCGCGCGCAAGGCGCGCAGCGGCCACCGCGGCCAGCGCAAGCGCCAGGTTGAACGAGATCAGCACCCACGCGACCGCGTTCACCGACGCGTCGAAATCGCGCAGGATCGCCGGCAGCGCGAGCGTGACGACGGAGGAGTCCGACAGGATCAGCCCGACCGCGAGGGCCAGCAGAAGCTGCGCACCACGGCCGCCGCGCGGGCCCGCGGTCGTCACTCCTGCTCGATGTCCAATCCTTCGAGCAGCACGGGGTGGCCGTCACGCTCGTAGCGCACGTCGACGGAGTCGTTCTGGCGGTACGTCCCGACGCCCCAGGCGCCGAGAAACCAGCGCCAGAAGCCGAGGTCGCCCTCCTTCTTCAGCTCGCGGCCGAAGACGAG
The DNA here is from genome assembly GCA_902806175.1 of uncultured Solirubrobacteraceae bacterium. Classification (GTDB taxonomy): domain Bacteria; phylum Actinomycetota; class Thermoleophilia; order Solirubrobacterales; family Solirubrobacteraceae; genus CADCVQ01. The sequence goes on along the minus strand of CADCVQ010000087.1, from coordinate 43,699 downwards.
CGAGCTGTCGCGCAGCTCGAAGTCGACGCCCTGCTCCTGGTGCACGCCGTTGACGTACACGTCAAACGGGGCGCGCACGGAACGCGGAAGTTTGACGATCGATTGCTCCGACACGCCCGCCATTATGGTCGTCAGATCCTCGTCGTCGCCCGCAGGGGGCAACGCGCCAAGCTCGAAGCTCGCATCACGTCGCGCCGGGCCGCGCCGACGACGCCTGCGCATGGCACTGCTGTGGTCCGGTACAAGAGTCACCCCGGAAATCCGAATGAACGCCGCCGACGACCTCCCCTACCGCATTCGCCGCTCCGATCGCGCGTCGCGCGTGCGCGTGAGCGTGGACGCGCTCGGCGACGTCGAGGTCATCCTGCCGCGGCGCAGCCCAGCGAGCGCCGCGCCGGCCGCCGTCGCCGAGCTGCGGCCGTGGATCGAGCGGCGCCTGCGCCACGCGGACACCGTCCGCATGACGCTCGCCGCGCGCGGTGCGACGGTTCCCTACCTGGGCACGTCGCTGGCGCTGCGGCCCGAACCGGCGCGGGCCCGCGTGCACCGCAGCGGCGAGACCCTGCTCGTGCCCGCCGATGCCGCGCGCGCGCCCGCTGCGATCGAGCGCTGGTATCGACGGGCGGCGGCGAAGGAGATCGGGCCGCGCCTGGACGCCGCGGCGCGCGCGCTCGGCACGACGTACACGAAGCTGTCGATCCGCGGGCAGCGCACGCGCTGGGGCTCATGCTCGGCGGGCGGCGCGATGAGCTTCAACTGGCGGCTGCTGCTGGCGCCCGAGCCGGTCCTCGACTACGTCGTCTGGCACGAGGCCTGTCACCTGCGCGTGATGGATCACTCAGCTGACTTCTGGGCGCTCGTGCGCCGACACTGGCCCGAGTACGAGGAGCACCGGCGTTGGCTGAGGCTCCAGGGCTCTACATTGGTGCTCTAGTGCTTCCTAGGGATGGGAAAGGGCCGGTCGTCGCGATGGGCGCGGTGATCGCGGCGATCGTCTTGGTCGTGCTCGTGCTCGTCGTCGCCGGAGGCGGCGGCTACACCGTCAAGGCCGACTTCGTGTCGGCCAGCCAGCTTGTAAAGGGCAATGCCGTCAAGGTCGCCGGCGCCACCGTCGGCTCGGTCGGCGAGATCGTCCTGACCGACGACGGCAAGGCGCGCGTCACGCTGAACATCGAGGGCGACGGCTATCACCCGCTGCGCCGCGGGACCCGCGCGACCATCCGCCAGACCTCACTGTCGGGCGTGGCCAACCGCTACGTCGACCTGCAGCTCGGCCCCGCCGACGGCGCGGACATCGCCGACGGCGCCACCCTGCCGACGCAGAGCACGCGGGCGGCGGTCGATCTGGATCAGATCTTCAACACGTTCGATCCCGAGGCACGCAGAGGCGTGCAGAAGAGCGTCGCCTTTCTGCGCGACTTCCAAGCAGGCAATGAAGATGAGGCCAACGCAGCGTTGCGCTACTTCAACCCGGCGATCTCCTCCTCGTCGCAGCTGTTCGCCGAGCTGAACCGCAACAGGCCCGACCTCGAGCGCTTCATCGTGCAGACGTCGCGCCTGGTGACCGATGTCTCCGCGCAGGACGGCGTGCTCGCCGACCTGACGCGCAACCTCGCCACGACGACCTCGGCGCTGACCTCCAACGGCGAGTCGCTCGGCGAGTCGGTCGGCCTGCTGCCCGGCGTCATGCGCAAGGCGAACACGACGTTCGTCAACCTGCGCTCGGCGCTGGACGACCTCGACCCGCTCGTCAACGAGGCAAAGCCCGTCGTTCGCGACAGCCTGATCGCGCTCATGAACCAGCTGCGCCCGTTCGCGCGCGACGCCCGGCCGGCGATCCGCGAGCTGTCGCAGACCGTGCGCCGCCCGGGCAAGGACAACGACCTCGTCGAGCTCCTGCGCCGCCAGCCTGCGCTTGACCAGATCGCCAACGAAACCGTCGAGCGCAACGGCCAGCGGCGGCCCGGCGCGTTCCCCGCGACGATCAAGGCCTTCGAGGGCGCGACGAAGCAGATCGGGTTCCTGCGGCCCTACGCGCCGGACCTGGTCGGCTGGTTCGACGACTTCTCGACGAGCGGCGCCTACGACGCGCTGGGCAACTTCTCGCGCGCGGGCCTGCAGCTCAACGGCTTCACGCTCGGCCCCGCACTCAACGCGCTGCCGATCCCCGCCGAGCTGCGCAACCTGATCCTCAGCGCCGACGTGAAGATCAAACGCAACAACCGCTGCCCCGGCTCGATCGAGCGCCGCGCCCCCGACGGCTCCAATCCGTACAAGCCGTCGCCGGACTTCAACTGCGACGACAGCCAGGTGCCGATCGGCCCATGAGGCTTGCGCCGCTGCTCATCTTCCTGCTCGCGCTCGCCGTCGGCGCGGCGGCGACGCTCGCGGCGACGTCGGCCGGCGCCGACGCCGGCAACGAGCAGCGCTACACGGTCGTGCTCGACAACGCGTTCGGCCTGACCGAGGGCTCGGACCTGCGCGCCTCGGGCGTGACCGTCGGCAAGATCGACAAGCTCGAGGTCCAGCGCTCGACGGCCCGCGCGCTTGCGAAGATCGTCGTGACGCTGCCGAGCTTCGCCGGCTTCCGGGCGGACGTCCGCTGTCAGGTCAAGCCGCAGTCGCTCATCGGCGAGTACTACCTGGACTGCGACCCGGGCAAGCGCCAAAGCCCCGCCCCGCGCACGATCCCCGTCGAGCAGACGGCCGGGACGATCCCGCCCGACCTCGTGCTCGACATCATGCGCCGCCCCGCGCGCGAGCGCTTCGGGCTGATCCTCACCGAGCTCGGGATCGGCTTCACCGCCCGCGGCGAGGACATCCAGACGACGCTGCGCCGCGCGGTCCCCGCGCTGCGCGAGACCGACAAGGTGCTGGACATCCTCGACGCCAACCGGCGCACGATCAACCAGCTCACGCGCGACGCCGACGACGTGCTCGCCGGCCTCGCCGGCAACCGCCGCGACGTCGGGCGCTTCATCCGCGAGGCCGCCGACACCACCGAGGCGAGCGCCAGCCGATCCAAGGAGCTGGCGCAGACGGTCGACAAGCTGCCGCGCTTCCTGCGCGAGCTGCGCCCGACGCTCGCCGACCTCGGCACGACGGCGCGCCTGCAGACGCCCGCGCTGCGCGACCTGCGCCGCGCGGCGCCCGACCTCACCGAGCTGCTGCAGCGCCTGGGGCCGTTCGCGCGGTCCGCGCGGCCCGCCGTGCGCGGCCTCGGCGAGGCGTCCCAGACCGGCATCGGCGCGGTCCGCGAGGCGCGCTCGACCGTGAAGGAGCTGCGCGCGCTGGGCACCGCGAGCACCGAGCCGATGCGCAACCTGCGCTTCGTGCTCGAGGACATCAACGACCGCGACCGCGCCGTCGAGCCCAACCGGCTCAGCCCGACCGGCAAGGGCTTCACCGGGCTGGAGGCGCTGCTGCAGTACTTCTTCGTGCAGTCGCAGGCGATCAACATCTTCGACTCCAAGGGCTTCCTGCTGAAGCTCAACATCCTGATCAACGAGTGCACGCAGTACACGAACGCGCAGACCGCCGTCGAGGAGCCCGAGCGCACGAAGCGCTGCAAGTCGTGGCTCGGCCCCAATCAGCCGGGCGTGACCACGGGCGCCGTTTCGCGGACGACGAAGCGCATGCCCAGGCCGGCGCCCGATAAGGCGCCCGACAAGCCCGCTGAGACGCCCGCCACCCCGGCCCCGGCCCCGGCCGATCCGGGACCGGCCGCGCCGCCTGCGCCGCCCGCGCCCCGCCCCCCGTCGCTGCTGCCCGACCCCAAGGACCTGCTCGACAAGCTGCCCAAGCTGCCCGACGTACCCAACCTCCTGCCGCGCAACAGCAGCTCCCGCTCGAGCGCCGGGAGCGAACGCAGCCTCCTCGACTACCTGCTGGGGCCGGGGTGATGCGAGGCCGCCGTGCGCCATCGGTCGCCTCCAACCCGGTCTTCATCGGGGCCGTCACCGTGGTCGTCGTGGTCGTCGCGGTGCTGCTCGCCTACCAGGCCAACCGCGGGCTGCCGTTCGTGCCGACCTTCGAGATGAAGGTCGACACGCCCGATGCGGCACGCCTCGTCGTGGGCAACGAGGTCCGCGAGGGCGGCTTCCGGGTCGGCCAGGTGACGAAGATCGAGCCGGTTAGAAACGGTTCTGACCGGGGGGCGCAGCTCACGCTGAAGCTCGACAAGGCGGCGGTGCCGATCCCGCAGGACACGACGATCCGCATCCGCCCGCGCTCGGCGCTGGGACTGAAGTACGTCGACCTGTTGCGCGGCAGGTCCGGCACGCCGCTGCAGGAGGGCGAGGTCATCGCGACGCGCGGCAACACCGTCGGCCCCGAGCTCGACGACTTCTTCTCGATCTTCGACGAGCCGACGCGCGAGAGCGTCGACCGCAACCTCGACTTCCTCGGCAGCGCGCTCGCCGGCCGCGGCGAAGCGCTGAACCGCACGCTCGGCGCGTTGCCGCAGCTGCTCGGCGACCTGCCTGCGGTGATGCGCACGCTCGCCGACCGCGACACCGGGCTCAACCGCGTGCTCGACGAGACGGCCGACCTCACCCGCGTGCTCGCGCCCGAGTCCGACACGCTCGCGCGCGGCTTCACTGCGATGGCCGACACGTTCGAGGCGCTGTCGCGCGACCCGCAGGCGCTGCGCGAGACGATCGAGCGCTCGCCCGAGACGCTGCAGGTCGGGATCGACTCCCTGCCCGAGACGCGCCCGCTGCTCGCCCGCCTGGCGGAGATCTCCGACGAGGTTCGCGGGACGGCGCGCGCGGTCCGCACGAGCGTGCCCGCCGTCAACCGCGCGCTCGCCGCCGGGACGCCCGTGCTGCGGCGCCTGCCGGCGTTCACGGACGATCTCGAGGGCTCGCTGCGCGCGCTGCGCTCGCTCGCCAAGTCGCCGACGACGGACATCACGATCGGCGGCCTGACCGACACGATGGCCACGCTGAACCCGACGCTGCAGTGGGCGGGCCCGCACGTGACCGTCTGCAACTACTTCACGTACTGGTGGACCTACCTCGCCGACCACATCTCCGACGAGGACGCGACCGGCACCGTGCAGCGCGTCCAGGTCAAGATGGCGCCGCTCGAGCAGGAGAACTCGATGGCGTCCTTCGGCGCGCACGAGCCCGCCAACGGCGGTGAGATCGACCCCGTCCAGCACGCGCTGTTCGGCGACGCCGCCGCGCTGCACGACCAGGGCCCCGGCGCCGCGGTCGACGCCAGCGGCAACGCCGACTGCGAGTCCGGCCAGCGCGGCTACCCAGAGCGCCTGGCGACGGGCTTCCCGGAGAAGTACAAGATCGCCGTCGACTCCGCGACGCCGGGCAACCAGGGCCCCACCTACGCGGGCCGCCCGCGCGTCCCCGAAGGCCAGTCCTTCTCCTCCGAGCCGACTGGCATCGCGCCGCCGAGGCTGCCATGAGAAACCGCGGCCCGAGCGCCTTCGCCGTCGGCATCGCCGTGATCGTCGTCGTGATCGTGGGGACCTACCTCGGCTTCACGAAGGACGTCCCGCTCGTCAACAGCCCGTACGAGATCAAGGCCGCGTTCCGTGACACGAGCGGGATCAACAAGGGCTCGCCCGTCCGGATCGCGGGCGTCGACGTCGGCGAGGTGACGGATGTCGCGCACACCAAGCCGGGCGCCAGCTCGGCGACGGTCACGTTCGCGATCACCGACAAGGGCCGGCCGGTCTACGCCGACGCGGCCGCGAAGATCCGTCCGCGGATCTTCCTCGAGGGCAACTTCTTCGTCGAGGTGGCGCCCGGCACGCCAGGCGCGGGCGAGCTCGACGAGGGTGAGACGATCCCGGTCGGCCGGACCGGCAACCCGGTCCAGTTCGACCAGGTGCTGCAGGCACTCAACAGCGACACGCGCAACGACCTGCGCCAGGTCTTCGTCGAGGTCGGCAGGGCGCAGGACGCCGGCGGCGCGAAGGCCTTCAACCGGTCGCTGCCCTACCAGGCAAACGCCTACAAGTTCACCGCGATCGTCGCGGAGGCGCTGCTCGGCAAGAAACCCGGCGACCTCAGCCGGTTCGTTCGCAGCGGCGGCGTCGCGGCGCAGGCGCTCAACGAGCCGCGCAGGCTCACCGAGCTCGTCGCGGACTTCAACACGACGGCCGCCGCCTTCGCCGACGAGGAGACCGCGCTGCGCAGCGCGGTCGGCGAGCTGCCGCGCACGCTGCGCGCGGCGACGCCCGCGCTGGACTCACTCAACGACGCGTTCCCCGACGTGCGCCGCTTCGCGCGCGGCGCACGGCCCGGCATCCGCTCGCTCGGACCGACGGTGCGCGCGACGCTGCCGCTGGTCAGGCAGCTGCGCGGGCTCGTGCAGGATCGCGAGCTCGGTACGCTGGCGCGCAACCTGCGCAGCGCGACGCCGCCGCTGGCGCAGGTCGCGACGACCGGCGTCGGCGTGCTCTCACAGCTGCGCGCGCTGTCGAGCTGCACGTCCAACGTGCTCGTGCCATTCGGGGATTCCAAGCTCGTCGACGAGGCGTTTCCGACGAAGGGCCCGGTCTATGAGGACATGGCGAAGTTCCTGCCCGGCCTGGCCGGCGAGAGCCGCTCGTTCGACGCCAACAGCCAGTACTTCAAGGTGCTCGGCACGGGCGGCGCCGAGACGTTCAACATCGGCAACGGGCTGTTCGGCTCACTTGCCGAGCCGCTCGTCGGCAACAACCCGCCGCCGATCCGCGAGCGCCCGCCGCTGAAGCCCGAGGTTCCCTGCGAGACGCAGGAGCCGCCGGACCTGCGCTCGATCCCGAAGGGGCCGCCGCAGTCGGTCGACACGAACACTCCCGCGGCGCGCACGCGCGAGTCCAAGGCGCAGTCCGCCGCCGTCGCGGTGCTGCGCGCCGAGCTGAAGCGCAAGGGCTCGGACGTCAAGGTGCTCGACCGCGCGATCACGGTCAGCGAGATCCGCGCGATCGCGTCGAAGAACGGCCTCACGAAGCAGCTCGATCGCGCGCTGAAGAGGCAGGGCAAGTGACCCGCGTCATCCGCAAGAACGTCGGCCCGTTCGCCGCCGTCGTCGTGCTCATCGCGATCGCCGCGCTCGTCGGCGGCTACATCCTCGACAACCAGCGCTTCCGCTTCCCGCTCGCCGAGGACACGCCGATGCGCATCAACGTCGAGCTCGACAACGCCCAGGCCGTCACGCCGGGCCAGGGCCAGACGGTGCAGGTCGCCGGCGTGCAGATCGGCGACATCGGCGAGGTGTCGCTGAAGAACGGGCGCGCGATCGTCGGGCTGGACATCAAGCAGGAGTACGAGGACCTCATCCACCCCGACGCGAAGGCGCTGCTGCGCCCGCGCACCGGCCTGAAGGACATGTACGTCCAGGTCTTTCCCGGCAAGCGGGGCGAGCCGGTCAAGGAGGGCTTCACGATCCCGATCTCGAGCGCGCTCACGGACGTCGACCTCGACGAGATCCTGTCCGAGCTCGACGCCCGCACGCGCGACTACATCACGCTGCTGGCCAACGGCGCCGGCGAGGGCCTGCGCGGCAAGGGCGACAACCTCGCCGAGGTGCTCGAGCGCTACGGCCCGACCGTGCGCGACCTCGGGCGTGTCAATCGCGAGGTCGCCAAGGAGCGCGTCGCGCTGCGGCGCCTCGTCACGTCGCTGTCGCGGGTCAATGCCGAGCTCGCCAAGCGCCCCGAGGACCTGACGCGGCTGGTCTCCGGCGCGTCGGGCACCCTGCGCGCCTTCGCTCGCGAGGACGACGACCTGCGCGACGCCGTCGGCGAGCTCGCGCCGACGCTGCAGACGGCGACCTCGACGCTGAACGCCGTCGCGCCGTTCGCAGACGAGCTCGGGCCGGCGACGCGGGCGCTGCTGCCGGCCGTCCGCGAGCTGGAGAATGTCAATGCCGCGGTCAGCCCCTTCGCCCGCGAGGCCACGCCGACCGTGCGCCGCCGGATCCGGCCGTTCGTGCGCACGGCCGTGCCGCTCGTCAAGGACCTCGCGCCGGCCGCTCGCGGACTGGCGCGGACGTTCCCCGAGCTTGACCGCAACGCGAAGGTGCTCAACGACTTCGTGAACATGCTCGGTCACAATCCCGGCGGCCGCGAGGCGCCCGAGAAGGCGGGCCGCGACGAGGGCTACCTCTTCCACCTCGGCTGGCTGACGCATCAGACGGCGAACCTGCAGAGCATCGACGACGCCCACGGCCCGATGCGGCCGATCTTCCTGACGGGCACGTGCTCGACGCTGACGAGCCTCGTCAACGACCTGCCGCAGGCGGAGTTCGCGCTCGGGCTCTCGCCGCTGCTGGCGACCGTCTGCAAGAACCCGGACACGCGCTCGCTGAGCATCAAGCGCTCCCTGCGCGCCAACGGCGGTGGCGGATGAACACCGAAGGCCCGACCCTCGGCCGCCTGCTCGTCATCTCGGGCTTTGCCCTGACGTGCTTTTGCCTGCTGCTGTTTCTCTGGCTGGCGTTCGGCGGCGCGATCCCGCTCAAGCCGCGCGGCTACCAGGTGAAGGTCGCCTTCACCGACGCGCCGACGCTCGCCACGCAGGCCGACGTGCGAACGGCCGGCGTGAAGATCGGCCGCGTCGTCAGGAAGGAGCTCTCGCCCGAGGGCGGCAACAAGACGATCGCGACGATCGAGCTCGAGTCCAAGTACGCGCCGATGAAGGCCGACGCGCGCGCGATCCTGCGCCAGAAGACGCTGCTCGGCGAGACGTACGTGGAGGTCACGACCGGCAGCCGCGGCGCGCCCGACATCCCGGAGGGCGAGCGCCTGTCCGACGGCCGTGTCGCGCAGGCGGTCGAGTTCGACGAGCTGCTGCAGATCTTCGACGAGCCGACGCGCGAGGCATTTCAGGAGTGGATGGCAAGCGCCGCGAAGGCCGGGGCCGGTCGCGGCCGTGACCTCAACGACGCGCTCGGCAACCTGCCCGTCTTCGCCGAGAGCGCAGGCAGCGTCGTCGACGTGCTCGACGACCGCCGCGCGGCGCTGCGCGACCTCGTCAAGAACACCGGCAGGACCTTCGAGGAGCTGACCGCCGACGAGGCCGCGCTCGTGGAGCTCACGCGCAGCAACACCGAGCTGTTCGACGAGCTCTCCGAGCGCCGCGACGCGCTCGCCGACTCGATCCGCATCCTGCCGACGTTCCTGCAGGAGTCCAAGCTGACGCTCGCGCGGCTGCGCACGTTCTCGGTCAACACGGAGCCGCTGATCCGCGACCTCGACCCCGTGCTCGACGACCTGCAGCCGACACTCGTCTCGCTGCAGCGCCTGTCGCCCGATCTCGAGAACCTCTTCGAGAACGTCGACCCGCTGATCAGCGCGGGCGACAGGGGGCTGCCGGCGCTGTCGCGGATCCTGCGCGGGCTGGATCCGACGCTCGCCGCCACCGGGCCGTTCCTGCAGCAGCTTAACCCGCTGCTGCGCTTCCTCGAGCTCAACCAGGCCAAGGTCACGGACTTCCTCAACATCGGCCCGGCGGCGATCGGCGGCATCCGCACGCCGCCGCCGGGCAGCAAGAGCAACGGCCACGTACTGCCGCAGATCATCCTCGGCGGCACGGAGTCGTTGCCCGCGACCGCGCGCTCACGTGCCAACCGCGGCAACGCCTATCGCGCCCCGGACAACAGGCGCGATCCGAGCAAGCTGATCCTGCCGAGCTTTGACTGCAGGAACGCCGGCGGCGAGAAGGGGCCGTCGAACACGCCGGGCTGCAAGGTGCAGGGACCGCTGCCGTTCGAGGGCAACACGCAGTTCTTCCCGAACGTCGAGCCGGGGCGCGGCGGCGGCCGGCTGAAGTCCGGCGGCGGCTGAGCCGAGCGGCGAGGCTGACGATGACCAGCGTCGGCGTCGTCGGCCACGTGGAGTTGGTGCAGTTCGCGGTCGTCGACCGCGTGCCGGTCACCGGCGAGATCGTCCACGCGCGCGAGATGTTCTCCGAGCCGGCCGGTGGCGGCGCCGTCGCCGTCGTGCAGCTGCAGAAGCTGGCGGGCGCCGCGCGCTTTCTCACGGCGGTGGGCGACGACGACGCGGCGACGCATGTGGTGCGCCGGCTCGAGGAGCTCGGCGTCGAGGTCCACGCCGCGCAACGGCAGATGGCGCAGCGACGCACGTTCACCTTCCTCGACAGCGCCGGCGAGCGGACGATCACGGTGCTCGGCGACCGGATCGTGCCGTGGTCCTCCGACCCGCTGCCGTGGGACGACCTCGGGCAGCTGGATGGCATCTACCTGACCGGCGGCGATCCCGCGGCGGTGCGCGCGGCCCGGGCGGCGCGCGTGCTCGTCGCCACGCCGCGCGCGATGGAGGCGCTCGCCGCGTCGGGCGTGCAGCTCGACGTCCTCGTCCACAGCGCGTCCGATCCGGGCGAAGCCTACGAGCCGGGCATGCTCGACCCGGCGCCGCGCTTCGTCGTCAGCACGCGCGGCGCGGCCGGCGGAGCGTGGACCGGTGAGACCTCGGGCTCGTGGGAAGCGACCGCACTGCCCGGTGCGCCGGTCGACGCCTACGGCTGCGGCGATTCCTTCGCGGCGGCGCTGGCCTTCGGCCTCGGATCAGGGATGCAGCTTGCCGAGGCGATCGACCTCGGCGCGCGCTGCGGAGCCGCGTGCCTGTGCGGGCGCGGTCCGTTCGCGGGTCAGCTCGTGCTCGAGTGAGACGCGCCATGGCACGGGGGACCGCTGGGTAGCGGATCAACCAGAGCGCGTCGACGGGCAACGGCGGCACCTGCTTCGGCGACTCCGGCGGCCCGATCTGCCTCGGCGACACACAGATCCTCGCGGCGATCACGATCACGGGCGACATGGTGTGCCGCGCGACGAACGTGGTCTACCGGCTGGACACAGAGTCCGCGCGAGCGTTCCTCGGGCACTACGTGGCGCTGCCCTGAACACCAGCGAGCGTCGCCCTGCTTCGTCATCAGCCTGGGCGCGATGTGCCGCCCGATCCGGGCATGTCGCGCTGGCGAGGCCTGAGCGCGGCGCCGACCTGGCACCGTGCGTGGCCGGCCGCCGGCCGGCCACGTCAACGGTCGAGCGCAGGGCAGCGCTCCTACTCGTCGTCAGGCTTCTGGGCGGCGTTTGCCGCTTCGATCAGATCGGGGTCCGGATCGTGGCCGAGCGTCGCGCCGGGGGTTGCGGATGCCGCCTCGCCGGCTGCCGAGACGTCGGCCGCCTCGTCGTCCTCCGGTGGCTTGTGCTCGTCGTACATTGCGACCTCCCGTGTTGATGTCGCGCGCCGGGTACCCGCTCACCGTGGCGCGCTAGTACACACGGCCGGAAGTTCTGTGGGGTCGTGCCGGATCGCCGGTCGGCGCCATCTGCCCGACGCGGTCCATCTCCCCGCGGCCCGTTAACCGTCGGTTGCGCTGCGGCGACCGGCGCCGCCGCCCGCTTCGCGAAACGGCTTGCTGTCCTCCCACCGCTCAAACCAGTCGTCGCCCTCGCGGATCGACAGGAAGATCGACGGCGCGAGGTCCAGCGCGGCGAGGAAGTCCGCCCGCGCCTGCGCCGGGTCCTCGTACTCGGCGGCCTCCAGAGCGACGCCGAGCGCTGGGTTGGCGACGGACGCGATCAGGACATAGCGCGAGCGGCCGTCGTAGGCCAGGCCCGCGTACTTCATCGTGCCGAGGCCCTCCTCCTCGCCCTCCGCCCACGTCCAGCCGAACCTCGCGCTCAGCTCCTCGGCGCTCAGGTCCAGGACGGCCACGTACCGCATCACCAGCGGGACCCACTCGTCCGCGGTCTGCTGCACGAGGCGGCCCGGCGTCACGTGCCCGCTCCGAGCGCCCGGCGCAGCGTGTCAAACGGCGTCTCGCGGTTCTCGCGCTCGATGACCTCGCGCCGGACCTTGCCGCGATAGACCTCGATCGAGCCGTCGCCGCGGACATCGGCACCGGCGCGCACGCGCGGGTTGATCCGCGACGGGCCCGACAGCTCGCCGCGGGCGGCGACCTGCGCCACCGGCTCGTATTCGCGCGTCAGCGCCTTCTTCGTCGTGCGGCGCGCCGCCGGTCCGAGCGTCGTGAGCTCGCGTTCGAGCGCGTCGATCGCGTCGTCGAGCGCCGCGTGGCGCGAGCGCGTGATCTTCGGCCCGACACGGATCGTCACGGTGTACGCCATCGGCGGGCGATGCTAGCCCGCGGGGGCAGCGCACGCGTTCGCTCGCGCGGGCGGGTCGTGGCGCATGTGCTGCGCATGGCGCTGCATCGGCGCCACGACGCCGCCATCAAGAAGCGTCGTGGCGCAATTGCTGCCTATGACGCTACATCGGCGCCACGACCGTACGCGGCCGGCCTTCCTCGCCACTCCGGCCAGTGCGCCGGTCCCGGCGCGCGCTCGCACCCGCGCGCGGCTGACGGCCGCCGTCTCCCCGCGCGCGGCGTTCGCCGTGTCGGGTGCGGGGGTCGTGCTCGTCGTCGCTGCGGCGGCGCTCGCCCTGCGAGCGCGCAGCCGCAGCTTCCGCGTCGGCGAGGCCTGAGCGCGTGCCTCAGCGCTGGTCGATCGGAATGTAGTCCCGCGAGCGGTCGCCGGTGTAGATCTGGCGCGGGCGCGAGATCTTCTGCTCGGCGTCCTCGACCATCTCGCGCCACTGCGCGATCCAGCCGCTCGTGCGTCCGATCGCGAACATCACCGGGAACATCGCGACGGGCAGGCCGAGCGCCTCGTAGATGAGCCCGGAGTAGAAGTCGACGTTCGGGTAGAGCTTGCGATCGATGAAGTACTCGTCCTCGAGCGCGATCTGCTCAAGCTCGAGCGCGATGTCCAGCAGCGGGTTGCGGCCGACGACCTCGAAGACGTCCTCAGCGGCCTGCTTGATGATCCGCGCGCGCGGGTCGTAGTTCTTGTAGACGCGGTGGCCGAAGCCCATCAAGCGCTGCTTGCCCTCCTTCACGCCCTTCACGAAGTCGGGGATGTCGTCGCGGTGCTTGATGCGCTTGAGCATCCGCAGCACGGCCTCGTTGGCGCCGCCGTGCAGCGGGCCGTAGAGCGCCGCGATGCCGGCCGCGACCGCCGAATACGGGTCCGGCTTCGCCGAGCCCACCGAGCGCACCGCGCTCGTCGAGCAGTTCTGCTCGTGGTCGGCGTGCAGGATGAACAGGACGTCGAGCGCCCGTTCCAGCCGCGGATCGGGCTCGTACTTCAGCTCGGTCATCTTGTACATCATGTTCAGGAAGTTGCCGGAGTACGCGAGGTCGTTGTCCGGATAGACGTACGGCTGGCCCTGCGCGTGGCGGTAGGCGAACGCAGCGAGCGTCGGCATCTTGGAGATCAGCCGGATCGTCTGGATGTGACGGTTCTCCGGGTCGTCGATGTCGGTCGCCTCGGGATAGAACGTCGACAACGCGCCGGTCGCGCTGAGCAGCATGCCCATCGGGTGCGCGTCGTGGCGAAAGCCGCTGAGGAACTCCTTGATGTTCTCGTGCACGAACGTGTGGATCGTGATCTGGTGCTGCCAGTCGGCCAACTGCGAGGTCGTCGGCAGCTCGCCGTGGACGAGCAGGTAGGCGACCTCGAGGTACGTCGACTTCTCGGCAAGCTGCTCGATCGGGTAGCCGCGGTACTCCAGGACGCCGTTGGTGCCGTCGAGGTACGTCACGGACGACCGGCACGCGGCCGTGTTCATGAACGCGGGGTCGTAGGTCATGAGGCCGAAGTCGTCCTCATCGACGCGAATCGCGCGAAAATCCAGGGCGCGGACCGTGCCGTCGACAATCGGGATCTCGTAGGAGCGCCCCGTGCGATTGTCGGTGACGCTCAGCGTCTCTTCGCCGCTCGATCCGTCCGCCCCGTTGGTGTCGGGGCGGCTGGCGGTGCTGATCGTGGTCTCGTTCTCGTTGCTCACAGCGTCCGATTATGCACGCCAGAAGCTCGAAATACGCGCGTGCGACGTGTGAAATTCCTGCTACGTGAGAATTAGTCTCGTTTCCAGCCGCCGCCGAGGAAGCGGCTGAGCCGCCCGCCCTTGACGTTTGCGCTGAACGTCGCGGCGCCCGCGGCGTCGCGTTCGGGCAGCGCCGCCGCGCCCTCGCCGTCGAGCGTGAGCGTCACGCGACGCTCCGCGATGCGCGCCACCTCGGGTGCGTCGACGAAGCGCTGGCCGCCCGGCGTGTCCAGCACGAGCCCGTCGAAGATGTGCTCGGCCTTGTTCTCGAGGACCTCGCGCACGGTGCCGATCTCGCCGCCGTCGCGGTCGACGACGGGCGTGCCGCGCTCGAGCACCTTGTAGGAGATCGCGTAGCCGTCGTCGGCGAGGTCAGGAGGCGACATAGATGATGCTGGCCATCGTCGCCACGGTGAGCGTGATGCCGAGCGTCATCACGCCGCGGGCGGCGCCGGCGCTGCCCGGGAAGTCGGGCTTCTTGAATCCGACGACGCTGATGACGACCGCGAAGAGCGCCAGCGCACCGCCGATCCAGAAGAACGGCGCCTCGGACTTGTGCTCTTCGTCAGCGGCGTGCTCACCGGCCTCGGCGGCAGCGGCGAGGATCGTGGCCAGGACGCTCATGGCGGCGCGACCTTATCACCCGCCGGCCCACCCGCGGCGGCATCGGTCCCCGCCGGCCCGCCCTCATAGCGGCTCTCGGTCGCGTCGACCTGCCCGTGGTAGTGGCTGCCGAGCTCGGGATGGCCGTACGGCCGCAGCGCGGGCGCATCGAGCGTCATGAACGACAGCTGCGCGATCGGCTTTCCCGCCCACACCTTGATCGGCACGCGCGTGAGGTTCGTGATCTCGAGCGTCAGCGTCCCCTTCCAGCCCGGATCGACGAAGCCCGCCGTCGCGTGCACGATCAGCCCCAGCCGTCCGAGCGAGGACTTGCCCTCGATGCGCGCCACGACGTCGTCGGGTAGCTCGACCCACTCCAGCGTGCGCCCGAGGACGAACTCGCCGGGGTGGATGACGAACGGCTCCTCGTCGGTGATCTGTATCTGCTCGGTGAGGTTCGGCGGCAGCGCCGCCAGGTCGATGGCGGCCGTGCGGTGGTTGTGGAACACGCGAAACGTGTTGCCCATGCGCAGGTCGACGCTCGCGGGCTGCACCATCGCGGGGTCCCACGGCGCGATCGTGATCCGCCCCTCCTCCACCAAGCGCAGAATCGTGCCGTCCGAGAGGACCGAGGTCGGGGCGCTCATGCGCTCGCGAGTCTAGAGGCGCGTCTAACGCGCGACGCGGCGCCCGCGCGCGACGACCGTGCGCACGCGCGGCGGCGGGGCGAGCGGCGGCGTGCCGTGCGGCCCGCGGCGCGGGTTGCGCGGGAGTGCCGGGCGCGGATGGGGGTGGCGCGGGCGCGGGCTGAGCGGCCGCTTGGAGCCGCCGTCCTCGTCGTTCACCGGCTCCGGCTCGGGTGGCGATTGCACGGCCCACCACACGATGTAGAAGAGGCCGACGATCGGCAGCTTCAGCACGAGCATGAGGAAGATGAAGGTCGCGCTCATCCGCCGATGACGATACCCAGCATGCGCCGGTAACGCATCTTTGATGGGGGCGTCAACGCGCCATACGGGCGCCACCGAGCGTCCAGCGGGTGATCCGTTCTCGCAGACGCGGCGCATTCCACCCCGATGTCGCAGAACCCACAAGCTCGCCGCAGCAGGGGCAGGCTCTACCCGATGGTCGGCCTCGCGCTCGTGGCCGCCGTTGTTCCCGTGACCGGCGTGGCAGGTGCAACCGGGTCGAAGACCGTGACCCTCGAGGACATCGCCTTCGCCCCCAGGAGCCTCTCGGTCTCCAAGGCGACGAAGGTCGCCTTCGCGTTCCGCGACGACGGGACGACGCACAACGTGACGAGCACGACGCGCCGGCGCTTCAAGACGATCGCTGACCGGGCCTCCGGCTTGGTCTCGCGGACGTTCACGCGTGCCGGCACGTACCGCTTCGAGTGCACGCTTCACCCCGGCATGACCGGGCGAATCATCGTCCGCTGAAATTAGACCATTCCCAGGAGGAAACCCCCTTGTCACATCAGCTCAACCTCGAAGTCCTCGACGCCGACGGCGCGATCCGCGAGTCCGCCGAGGCAATCGGCCTGGACCGCGGCGACTTCCTCAAGAAGGGCGCCCTCGCCGGCGGCGGCCTGCTCGCCGGCAGCGCGATGTTCGGCACGTTCCTCGCCAGCGCCGAGGCCGCGATCTCCACGACGCGGCGCTCCAAGGCCAACGACGTGAGGATCCTCAACTACGCGCTGACGCTCGAGTTCCTGGAGGCGGAGTTCTACAAGCGGGCCGTCGCCAACCGCGCCTACGGCAACAGCGCCGACCTCAAGCGCTTCGCCGAGGTCGTGGCCGATCACGAGGCCAAGCACGTGTCGTTCCTCAGGGGCGCGCTCGGCGCCAAGGCGATCAGGAAGCCGCGGTTTGACTTCGGCGACACGGTCACCGACCAGGCGAAGTTCGCCCAGACCGCGCAGGTGCTCGAGGACACGGGCGTCAGCGCCTACCTCGGCCAGGTCAAGAACATCCTGCAGCCCGGCGTCCTGTCGGCCGCGGGCACGATCGCCACCGTCGAGGGGCGCCACGCAGCGTGGATTCGCTTCATCAACGGCGACACCCCGGCGCCGCGCACGTTCGACAGGCCGAAGTCCGAGCGGGCGATCCTCAAGGCCGTCGGCGACACCGGCTTCATCAAGTAGCAGCGCGCGAGCGCCCGCGACCGTCTGGCGGGGCCCTGCGGGGCCCCGCCGTCGTCGTCGGCCGGTCAGCCCTTCAGGGTGACGTCGGGCGTGTCGAAGGCCGTGATCCGCCGCAGCTCCTTGACGCGCTCGACGATCTCGGGCCCGGTCAGGCGCGCGACGCGCTCCGTGCCGAACTCCTCGACGTTGTAGGAGGCGATCGCGGTGCCGTAGGCCATCGCGAGCTTGAGCACGTCGATGCCCGCTTCGCCGCCGTGGGCGGCGACGCAGCCGACGAAGCCGCCCGCGAACGAGTCCCCGGCACCGGTCGGGTCGGCGACGAAGTCGACCGGGAACGCCGGCACCCAGAACGAGTCCTCGGGCGTGACCAGCGCGGCGCCGTACTTGCCGAGCTTGACGACCATCGCCTGCGGGCCGTGCTGCATGATCTTGCGCGCGCCGGCGACCACCTCGCGCTCGCCGGTCAGCAGCGCGACCTCGGAGTCGTTGAGGATCACGCAGTCGACGGCGGAGATCGCCGCGACGAGTGCCTCGCGCGCGATGTTGATCCACAGGTCCATCGAGTCCAGCGCGACGAACTTCGCCCGGTTGCACTGCTTGCGGACGTTGAGCTGCAGCGCGGGCAGGATGTTCGCGAGGAACACCACCTCGGCGTCCAGCGACTCCCGCGACAGCTTGGGATCGAAGGTCTCGAAGACGTTGAGGTCCGTCTCGAGCGTGTCGCGCGAGTTCATGTTCTCGTGGTAGACCCCGCTCCAGAAGAACGTCTTGCCGCCGGCAACGTGCTCGATGTCGTCGGTGTCGACGCCGCGGCCGTGCAGGACGGCGTACTCGGCGTCACCGAAGTCGTCGCCGACGGGACCGACGACGCGGACGTCATCGAAGAAGGACGCGGCGAGCGAGAAATGCACGGCGGCGCCGCCGAGCATGCGCTCGCGACCGCCGTGCGGCGTCTGCACGGCGTCAAACGCGATGGATCCTACGACTGTGACACTCATGGATTGAACTCTGTCCGTTCGTCGGTTGTACGCCGTGAGGCTGGGCCTTCAGCGCGGCAAGTATCGTGGCCCGGCCAGATGCGCGCGATCCAGATGTCCGAGTACGGCGGCCCCGAGGTGCTCCAGCTCGTCGAGCTCCCGGTGCCCGCCCCGGGCGACGGGGAGGTCCTCGTGAAGGTCAACCGCGCTGGCCTGAACTTCGCCGACACCCACCGGCGCACGAACTCCTACCTGGCCAAGGACGAGCTGCCGCTCGTGCCCGGCTCGGAGGTCGCGGGCGTGCGCCAGGACAGCGGCGAGCGCGTCGTCGCGCTCTGCGGCTCGGGCGGCTACGCGGAGTACGCGACCGCGCCGGCCGCGCTGACGTTCCCGATCCCGGACGGCGTCGACGACGAGACCGCGCTCGCGCTCGTCCTGCAGGGACTGACGGCGTGGCACCTGTACCGCACGTGCGCGCGCGTGCGCGACGGCGAGAGCGTCGTCGTGCACGCCGCCGCCGGCGGCGTCGGCTCGCTCGCCGTGCAGCTCGGCAAGGCGATGGGCGCCGGTCGCGTGATCGCGACCGCGTCCACGGCGGACAAGCGCGCGCTCGCGCTGGAGCTCGGCGCCGACATCGCCGTCGACGGTGCCGCCGAGGGGCTGACGGAGCGCCTGGCGGAGGCCAACCGCGGCGCCCCGGTCGACGTCGTCTTCGAGATGGCGGGCGGCGCGATCTTCGATGCCTCGCTCGACGCGCTCGCGCCGTTCGGGCGGCTGGTCACCTACGGGATCGCCTCACGCGAGAACAACACCGTGCGCAGCGGTGACCTCATGCGCCACTCGCGCGCCGTCGTCGGGTTCTGGTTTGCGCACTGCATCGGGCGCCCGGCGATGATCGAGGAGGCGCTGGCCGATCTCTTCGAGCGCGTGCGGCGCGGCGAGCTGCGCGTGGTGACCGGACGGGCCTATCCGCTCGCGGACGCCGCGCGGGCGCAGACCGACCTCGCACAGCGGCGCACGACGGGCAAGGTCACGCTCGATCCGGCGGCCTGATCGGCCACGCACAGCCCGGCGGCACGCAAGAAGGCCGCCGCTGTCTAGAACACAGTCGGCGCTGCGGACGCGGCTGGAACCTGTGCAATTGCGGCCCAGAACCTGTCGATCGCGCCGCTGCGGGCGACCACGTCCCGCCGTGCGCTCTCGTTAGCGCCCGCGCGGAGCGATAACGAAGCATGTCCCTCGCTCGCCGCGACCGCGCCGCTGCCCCGGTGCAGCCCCCGTCCAGCGAGCAGCCACCGCGCCGCTGGATGGAGTCCGGGGACGCGATGGAGCTCTGGCACGAGTACCAGCGCAGCGGCGATCAGCAGCTTCGCGACCGCCTCGTCCTGACGTACGCGCCGCTCGTGAAGTTCGTCGTCTATCGCAAGATCGGCGAGCTGCCCACCAGCTGCGAGGTCGACGACCTCGTCTCCGCCGGCCTGGAGGCGCTGATCAAGTCGCTTGACCGCTATGACCCCGCGAAGGGCGCGACGCTCGAGCAGTTCGCCTGGACGCGGATCCACGGCGCCGTCATCGACGAGCTGCGCCGCAACGACTGGGCGCCGCGCTCGCTGCGCCGCTGGGAACGCGACATGCGCCGCGCGCACAAGGACTTTCGCTCCATCCACGGGCGCGGGCCGTCCGACCACGAGCTCGCGGATGCGCTGAACATGAGCGCGGCGCAGCTGAGCGCCCGCAAGCGCGACCTGATCGCATCCGACGTGACGTCGCTGAACACGCTCGTGCTGGCGCACGACGGTGCGAGCGTCGAGCGCATCGACGTGCTGCCCAGCGGCGACGAATCGACGGACCCGCTGCACGAGGCCACGAGGACCGAGGCCAAGCAGCGCTTTCGCCGCGCCTTCGCGTCGCTCGGCCGCCGCGAACGCGAGGTCGCCGTCCTGCTGTACGTCAAGAACCTCACGCTGCGCGAGATCGGCGAGGTTCTCGGCGTCTCCGAGAGTCGCATCTGCCAGATCCACGGCGAGCTGAAGAAGACGCTCAAGCGGTCGCTGGACAGCGACGCCGAACTGCTGCGCGAAGTCGCCTGACGTCGCGAGTCGGGTGATGCCCTCTCGCCCGAACGGGTAGCAGGCGCGCAGCATGAGCACCTACGACCGCATCGCCGACCTGCGACTGCGGATCCAGGAGTACACGCTGGAAGGACTGGAGCGCGAGGTGTCAAGCGACTTCGCGCGCCGATCGACGGTCATCCACCTGCGCGGCAACGGCGAGGAGGGCGTCGGAGAGGACGTCACGTATGACTCCGTCGACCAGGAAGCCGCGCTCCGAGCCGGGGCGTCGCTGCCGCTGCAGGGTTCCTGGACGATGCGGTCCTTCGCCGAGCATCTGGCGACGCTCGACCTGTTCGCCCAGGAGCCCCAGGAGGAGGTCTCGCGCCTGTACCGCGCGTGGGCCTACGAGTCGGCGGCGCTGGATCTCGCGCTGCGCCAGGCCGGAGAGTCGCTGCATGCGGTGCTCGGGCGCGAGCCGCAGCCGCTGAAGTTCGTCGTCTCCCTGCGGCTCGGCGACCCGCCGTCGCTGGAGAAGCTGACCAGCCGCCTCGACCGCTACCCGTCGCTGCGCTTCAAGCTCGACCCGACGTCGGACTGGGACGACGAGCTCGTCATCGGCGTCGCCGAGACCGGCGCCGTCCGACTGCTGGACTTCAAGGGGCACTACGAGGACTCGATCATGGAGCAGCCGCCGGACCCCGATCTCTACCGCCGCGTCGTGGACGCCGTCGACGGCGCAGAGGACGTCTGGTTCGAGGACCCGAAGCTGACGCCCGAGATCGACGAGCTGCTCGAGCCGTACCGCAGCCGCATCACCTGGGACGCAAACATCCATTCGGCCGCCGACATCGAGGCACTGCCGTTCACACCGCAGATGGTGAACTTCAAGCCATCGCGGATCGGCGGCCTCGAGCGGCTGCTGGACACGTATGACTACGTCGAGGCGAAGGGCATCGGCGCCTATGGCGGCGGGATGTACGAGCTCGGCCCGGGACGCGGCCAGATCCAGTACCTCGCGTCCCTGTTTCATGCCGACGCGCCGAACGACACGTCGCCGGAGGGCTTTCTGCTCGCCGACCTGCCTGAGGGACTGCCGGACGGGCCGCTGGATCCGGCGCCTGCCGCGACCGGATTTCGCTGGCGCGACTAGTACACGCGGCCACAAGTTCCGCGCGTTTCCCCGCGGAACTTCCGGCCGCGTGTACTAGTCGGGGTCGTCGGGGTTCTCGGCCTGCTTGTCGAGCTGCTCGCGCAGGTAGCCGGCCTTGTCCGCGCGGCGGTCGGCGGCCTGCTCCTCCTCCGGCGTCACGGCCTGATCGGCGCGCGCGCGTTCGGCGAGCTCGCGCTGCAGCTGCTCGATGCGCAGCGTCTCGGTGGTGGGGTCGTCGTCACGCATGCGCCATCAGGCGCGCGTGGTTTGCGCGAGCGCCCGTGCCTGCCTGCTCCATGAGCGCCAGCGTACTGCGACACGACGCGCGCGCGGCCGATCCTGCAAGCTGCAAGTGCTCGTGCAGCGCGCCCTGATCGGCCACGACCGGCGGCGCAGGCGCTTAACTGCTGCGGGTGACCCGTCCCAGGCGACGACGTAGCGGCGGCCGCCGCGTGCTGCTTGCGTGTGTGGCGCTCCTCGGGCTGATCGCGGGCGCCGCCACGCTCTATGACAGCACGCAAGCGGATCGGCTCGCACCGGGCATCCGCATCGGCGGCGTCGATGTCGGCGGCCTGGACACGGAGGCCGCCGAGCGGCTCGTGCACGCCCGCGCGGTCGCGCCCAAGCAGCGCGCGCTGCGCGTCCACACGCCCGCCAAGACGTTTGTCCTGAGCCCCGCCCAGCTGCGCGTCAGGGCGGACATCGACGAGGCCCTCGAGCACGCGCTCGCCGACAGCCGGCGCGGCTGGTTGGGGGCACGCGTCCTGCGCGCCGTCAGCGGCGCGAAGATGCAGTCGTCGATCCCGCTGGCGACGCGCTACGCGCGCGGCGTCCTGCCCCGCCTCGTGCAGGAGGTCGCGGCCTTCACGTACGTGGCGCCGGTCGAGGCGTCGGTGCAGCCCGACGGCGGCGCGCTGCGGCGCGTGCCCGAGCGGATGGGCTCGCGGATCGACGCGACCGCGCTTCACCGCAGCCTCGAGCGCGCCGTGCAGAACCGTCAGCGCCCGGCCGACATCAGCGTCAGGATGCTCGCGGTCGCGCCTACGGTCACCACCGACGAGCTGGCCGCGCGGTACCCCGCGTACATCGTCGTGGACCGCAAGAACCACGTCCTGCGCTTCTACGAGAACCTCGAGCCGCTGCGCAGCTGGCCGATCGCCGTCGGGCGCGCGGGCCTAGAAACGCCCGCCGGCTTGTACGACGTGCAGTGGAAGGAGACCAACCCCAAGTGGCGCGTGCCCAACAGCGAGTGGGCGGGCGACCTCGCCGGCAAGACGATCCCGCCCGGGCCGGACAACCCGATCAAGGCGCGCTGGATGGCCTTCAACGGCGGCGCCGGCATCCACGGCATCGATCCCGGCGCCTACTCCTCGCTCGGCACCGACGCTTCGCACGGCTGCGTGCGGATGCGCATTCCCGACGTGATCTCGCTCTATGCGCGCTCGCCGGTCGGGACGCCCGTCTACGTCGCGTAGCGGCCGCTCGCGCTTCGTTGCGGTGGCCCCGCACGGACCACCCGGTAGCGACCATGGCCACGACGCCGGCCGGTCGTTCGCGAGAGGTTCGCTTGTGTCAGAGCCAGCCTGCATCGATCGCCACGTCGACGGCGTCGGAGCGATCGGCGGGCATCGATCCGCTGTCAAACCAGCCGACGTCGTGCAGCTCGGCGGTGCGTGGACGCAGCTGCGGGGCCGACGCGGTCGCCTCCACGTAGTGCGTCGTGTGGCGCCGGAACGCGTCCTGGCGCGACCGGCGCCTGTAGCCGCTGCGCGCGGGCAGGCTCCCGATCGACCTCCAGCCGGCAAACGTCGCGCCGAGCTCTTGGGACATCTCGCGCCGTGCGGCAGCGATCGGCTCCTCGTGGCGGCGCATCCGCCCGCCGGGCAGCATCCAGCGGGTGTCGCCGTAGGTATGGCGCACGAGCAGCACGGACTCGCCATGACGCAGCACGCAGCGAACGCCGTTGTTGGCCGGCCGGCGCAACGCCCACCACACCCGCAACGCGAGCAGAGCCAACCGGTAGCCGGCGGCGGCGATGGTCGCACGTCGCGAGCGCGCGGGACGACTCACCCAAGCCGCCTCCTCGCGCACGCGCTCAGCGTCTGCGAGCAACTCGCGGCCTTCACTGCCGGCTTCGAACGCTCGAGCGACCCGAGGAGCGGCGCGGGTCGCGGCGGGGGGCCAAACCGCGCGGAGCTGACCGCGGAGGTTGATCTTCGTCAAACGGCGTGCACATTGCATCCTCCAGATCGCTTCGGTCGAGATCTGCCCGCGCATGTCCGACCTGAACCACGTCTCGCGCCGGCACCCGCCGGCTTCAACTACGCGGTGCGGCGCGCCCGCGGCTCGTGAGCGAGTCCGCGGGCGAACAGGCGACGCCGGTGCGGTGCGTTGTGGTGCCGCCAAAGCCTGGTCCATATTCGGCGAGAATCGCTTTCTCCCAGCGAGAGGCGACGACTGGCTCGGAGCAGCCATTCGGTATGCCCGCGTGTCGTCGGTACGCGATGATGGCGGGCGTGGCGTACGACGAAGATCTCGCAACCCGAATTCGTGCGGTGATCGGGGCGGACCCCGCTGTCACGGAAAAGCGGATGTTCGGCGGGTTGGCCTTCCTCGTCGCCGGCAACATGTCCGTCGCCGCCAGCGGCCAGGGCGGGCTCTTGGTGCGGGTGGATCCTGCGCAGACCGGCGCCCTCCTCGCGGAGCCGCATGTCGAGCCCTTCGAGATGCGCGGCCGTGCGATGCAGGGCTGGGTCCGAGTCGACACCGAAGGCGTCCTCACCATGCGCCAGCTCGAGCCGTGGGTCAGGCGCGGCGTCGCGTACGCGCGCTCGCTTCCCGCCAAGCAGTGACCTAGGGCATCGAAGGCACAACGTTTCGGCAAGGCCACTGCCCGCTCGACGGCGCGGCGACGCTGAGGTCGATCGCTGTCAGAACGTGGCGCTACCTGCCACCATGAGTGCCGTTGCAGTTGCAGTGACGGCCAAACGCCGCAAGAGGGGGTGCGGTTCGGTGCTGGCATGTGAGGCCCGGCTGCGTCGAGGCATAGGAGCGCTCGTATGACGAGACCGCGTGCAATCGTGGCAAGGCTGCTCGTCGGCATCTGCCTGTGCGGCCTGGTGGTCCTGCTCGTCAGCGCGAGCCTGAAGCCATCGCGCGCGCAGGCGGTCGACGTGTGCGTCGCTCACCCGTCCGATGCCAGCGTCGTGTGCGTGCGCAACAACGACTCCACGGTCGATGCCTGCGATCGCGACGCCGACGGACACCGCGCGTACGCGCGAGTCATCACCGCCGCTTCCCAACCGGGCTTCCTGTCGCCCTACTACGACGACAACGACAGCCAGCCGGGCTGCGCGAACATCACCTTCCCCAGCCGGGTCCTCGGCGTCGCCGTGTGCGTGCAGTTCGAGGGCTGCAGCGCGTTCAAGTCGACCGCGCCCCCCGCCGTACCGCCACCCGCGGCGCCACCACCGCCGGCACCGCCCGCCCCGCCGGCGCCGAGCGCATCCGCGTCACGCGCCGAGCCCGTCGTCTACGCGGCCGGTGACATCTCCTGCAACGGACCACAGCGCGCAGCAGCGGACCCGACGACCTGCCAGTCCGCGGCAACCGCGCGCAAGATCATCGAGAGCGAGCGCGCGCGGGGCAATCCCGGGTTTCCCGCGGCGGTACTCGCCTTGGGCGACATCCAGTACCAGGACGGCTCGCTGCCTGACTTCCAGCAGTTCTACAACCGTGACTGGGGGTTTCTGCGGCCCGTCACCTTTCCTGTGCTGGGCAACCACGAGTACCACACGCCGCGAGCCCTCGGCTACTGGGAGTTCTTCGACCGGTCCCGCACGAACCGCTTCGGCGAGCGCGACAAGGGCTGGTACGCCTTCGACGTCGGCTCGTGGCGCCTGTACGCGATCAACTCCAACTGCGCGCGGCAGCGGCGCGTGTGTGCCCGCGGCGCCGAGCAGCACCGCTGGCTGCGGCGCGACATGGCCGCCAACCCGCGCAGCTGCAGCCTGATGTTCATGCACCATCCGTACTGGGACTCGTCGTATGACAACTTCGACACCCCGCAGCTGCGGCCGCTGATCGAGGAGTTCTGGGGCCGAGGCGGAGACGTCGTGCTCGCCGGCCATGCGCATCAGTACGAGCGCTTCGGTCGCTCGGACCCCGCGCAGCGATTGGTGTTCAAGAACACCCGGCGTTTCCGGCTGTTCATCGTGGGCACCGGCGGCAAGACGCTGCGTAGGTCCGGAAGGAAGGAACCCAACAGCCGCGTCACGGACAACACCGATCACGGCGTCCTGCAGCTCAGGCTCGGCAACGGCAACTACGGCTGGCGCTTTGTCTCCGCTGTCAGCACGGACCGCGCGGCGAACAACGATCGCGGCGCCGAAGGCTGCCACCGCGCAACGCGATGACGCCGATCGTCTGCTCCCGTCGGTCCCGACGGCGCGCGGCGCTTGTGCCGGCGCTCCTCAGCGCGCTCGCGCTCGCCGCGGTCCTCCCCGCACCGGCGACAGCGCAGGCGAACTGCGCGTCGCCGCCGAGCGTCACCCAGGGTGCGGCCGACCCGGGCGTGTCGACATCCGCCACGGGCTACGCGCTCGTGGCGACCTCGCCGGTGGCGGAGGGGCTGCGTATCCGGCGCTCGGCCGACGGGATCAACTGGTGCTACACCGGCGAGCGTGTCCTCGCCAGCATTCCCGGAGGGATCGTGGGTGGGTCGTTCTGGGCACCGCAGCTGTACGAGGGCGCGACGCTCGGCGTAGCCGTCTACGCCGCCTTGCGGAAGATTCCGGCCCGGTTCAGGAGCCCCAAGAAGCGCGGGCAGACGGCGGCCACGCGGCGCAACTGCATCGGCATCGCGGTCCGCAGGGCCGACGGCTACGTCCCGATGCTGATCTCCGGCAAGCGCGCGCTCTGCGATCGCACCTACAGGTTCAGCATGATCGACGCGTCGCTGTTCTTCGCCGGCAGCCAGGCGTACCTGCTCTACAAGGAGGACCCC
This sequence comes from uncultured Solirubrobacteraceae bacterium, assembly GCA_902806175.1. Taxonomy (GTDB): domain Bacteria; phylum Actinomycetota; class Thermoleophilia; order Solirubrobacterales; family Solirubrobacteraceae; genus CADCVQ01. Next base: position 17,903 of record CADCVQ010000087.1, on the reverse strand, counting down.
GACCCCCGGGCGCGGCGCGCGGGGCACGTCAAGCGCATCGTCATCCGACGGGTCAACTTCTCCGGCGTCGCGCGCAACCGCGTCGAGCTCGGCGGCATCCGGGAACTGCTGCGCGCAGAGGGGTGGGAGGGCATCAGCGTCGAGGCTCCGACGATGGTCTTCAAGGACGGCAGGTACTACCTCTTCTACAGCGGCGGCGATTACACGGATCGCAGCTACGGCGTCGGCGTGGCGAGGTCGGTGCGACCCAACGGCGGGTTTCACCGGCTGCCCGGCAACCCGATCGTCGGTGGGCCGCGCAAGAGCCCGAAGGGGCAGTGCGGCGTCGGCCACCAGGACGTGACGTTCAGGCCCCCCGCTGACTGGCGCATCTACTACCACTACGCGCTGCAGCGCATGGTGAAGCGCGGGTCAAGAAAGGTGCCGATCTGCAACACCCGCGATCGCCGCCTCACCCACAAGTCGCTCGACTGGCCCGTGGGACGCCGGCCCGACGTCCGGCGACCGGCGGGGCGCACGTCGTCGCTGCCAGGAGTACCGGGCCGTCGCACCTGCGTCAGCCACCCGCGGGAGGCGAGCGTCGTCTGCGTGCGCAACGACGCGCGCACCGTCGACGTCTGCGACCGCCACGCCGACGGACACCGCGTCTACGCCCGCGTCATCACCGACGCATCGACGCCGGCGTTCCTGTCGCCGTTCTATGACGAGAACGACAGTCGGCGGGGCTGTGCGAATGTCACGTTCTCCAGCCGCGTCGCGAGCTTTGCCGTGTGCGTGCAGTACGAGGGCTGCAGCGCCTTCACGTCGACGGACACGCAACCGCCGCCACCCGCACCGGTGCCCGCGCCGGCGCTGCCCGCGGCGCAGGACGTCTGCGCGTCACATCCCTCCGATCCGAGCGTCGTCTGCACGCGCAACGCCGGCTTCACCGTCGATGTCTGCGATCGTGACGCCGACGGGCACCGCGCCTACGCGCGCGTCGTCACGCAGGCTTCCCTGCCCGGCTTTCAGTCGCCGTACTACGACACGAACGACAGCCGGCCCGGCTGCGCGAACATCTCCTTCGCGGGGCGGGTCCTCGGGGTTGCCGTATGCGTGCAGTCCGAGGGCTGCAGCGCCTTCAGCTCGACGTTCCCGCAGGGACCGCCGCCGGCACCGGCACCGGCACCCCCGCCACCTGCGCCTGCGCCTGCGCCGCCGCGCCCCCCGGCGAGAGACGTCTGCGCGACCCATCCGTCGGATCCGAGCGTCGTCTGTACTCGCAACGCCGGTCACACGGTCGACGTCTGCGATCGCGATCCCGACGGCCACCGCGCCTACGCGCGCGTGGTCACCGAGGCATCGTGGCCGAACTTCCAGTCGCCGTACTACGACACCAACGACAGCCAGCCCGGCTGTGCGAACGTCGGCTTCACCAGCCGGGTCCTGAGCGTGGCGGTCTGCGTGCAGCACGAAGGCTGCAGCGCCGTCAAGCCGACCTGATCGCACGCGCGCTGCCGCGCACGCGAGCAAGTTCGCAATCGCGCTCAGGTGCCGCGCTGGATCTCGTACGTCCCGTGCCAGGCGGCCACCAGCCGCGTCTCCTGCATGCCGATGACGACAGCCACGTCGTGGCAGTTCGGGCAGCGCAGGACGACGCCGGCCGAGCGGTACGCACGGTGCTCGCCGAGCGCGCGGCGGTCGCCGCACGACTGACACCTGCGCATGACGATCGTCATGTCCGCGCCGGCGATCTCGCCGAGCAGGCCGGCGATCCCGTTGCCGTCGATGTGCTGTTCGTCCATCGTCATCCCCCCGTCGGTCCGAAACGCTCGGCGTGGACCGCGAGCGGGTCGTGGCCGCCTGCGACGAGCAGCTCGGTCACGTGCTCGACAAACGGCGTCGGACCGCAGACGAAGCACCGCGCATGCGCGCCGGGCGACACGTCGGCGATCATCGCGGCGTCGACGCGCCGGCTCCAACCGGTCCGGTCCGCAGCGGTCTCGCGCGTGTAGGTGTGCGCGACCCGCAGCCCTTCGCGCGGCTCGAGGGCCGCCAACTCGTCGCGATAGAGCACGTCATCGGCGCAGCGGGCCGACACGAGGACGTGGGCCTGGACCGGCGCGGCGCGCGCGGCACGGTGACGGAGCATCGACATGAGCGGCGCCAGCCCCGAGCCTCCGGCAATCAGCAGCAGCGGCCCGCCCTCGTCGACCGTCCAGGTGAAGTACCCGCCGATCGGCCCCCGGATCTAGAACACGTCCCCCGGCTGCAGCGCCCCGGCGAGGTACGGCGAGACCTCGCCGTCATCGATGCGGTCGATCGTGAGCTTCACGCCGTCCTCCTCGGGCCCGGAGGCGATCGAGTACGAGCGCTGCGCCTGGTAGCCATCCTCTGCGGTCAGCCGCACGTCGACGTGTTGACCGGGCCGGTGCCGCGTCCAGCCTTCGACGTCGAGGGTGATGGTGCGCGCCCGCGCCGTCTCGTCGACGACGTCGCGCGCCGTCGCCGTCACCCAGGGCAGGCGCCTCAGTCGCCCCAGTACCGCTGTTCGCGCCATGGATCGCCGTAGTTGTTGTACCCGTAGTTCTCCCAGAACCCGGGTTCGTCGTCGACGGTGAGCGTCAGCCCGCGCAGCCACTTCGCGCTCTTCCAGAAATACAGGTGCGGCACCAGCAAGCGGGCTGGACCGCCGTGCTGCGCCTCCAGCGGCTCGCCGTCGTAGGAGTGCGCGACCCACCCGCGCCCGCCGGCGAGATCCTCGAGCGGCACGTTGGTCGTGTAGCCGCCGTCAGACCACGCCGTGACGTAGTCGCCCGAGGTCTCGACATCGGCGAGCAGCGTGTCGACGGCCACGCCGGTCCACGTCATGTCGAGCCTTGACCACTTGGTCACGCAGTGGATGTCGACGGTGAACGTCTCGGACGGCAGGGCGAGAAACTCACTCCACGACCATCGCCGCGAGCCGTCGACGGCCCCGTCGATCGTCAACGACCACTCGTCGAGCGGAGTGTGGGGGGTCGGTCCGGCCGACAGCACCGGGAAGTCCGACGTCAGGTACTGCCCGGGCGGGATCCGTGAGGCGTCGGCGCCCGGGCTGCGTCGGCGCTGAAAGCCGCGGCTGACAGGAGGCATGACGCCACCGTACGCCCACCGCCTATCGGTCGCAAGGCGGGCCGCACGCGCCTGCAGGAACGATTACGGCGCTCGCACAGCGCGCACGAGCGCGTCGATGGCGTAGACATCCTCGCCGGCCGAAGCGACCGGCCGGCGAACGCGCTCGGCGCGTTCGACGGCGAGATCTCCCAGTGCGTCGGCGATCTCGTCTGGCGCCATCAGGATCGCCGGGTTCTGCGGGCCGCCGTGCCCCTCCTCGATGTTCGTCGGGTCGTGCCCCACGACGAGCAGCGTGCCCCCGGGAGCGACCGCCGCGGCCGCGTGCCGCAGGACCTCGCGCATCGTCGGCGCCTCGAGGTGCAGATAGAGGATCGCCACGAGATCGAAGGCGGCCGGCGCGGGGACGTAGGCGGTGACATCGGCCAGCAGCCACTGAACCGCCGCACCGCGCTCCTGCGCCAGGCGCTCAGCCTTGTTCAGCCCGACCTGCGAGAAGTCACACGCCGTCACCTGCCAGCCGCGCTGCGCGAGCCAAACCGCATTACGTCCCTCGCCGCACGCGACGTCAAGCGCGCGACCAGGCGGCAGATCCGCGACCTCGGCCGCCAGGAACCTGTTCGGCTCAGCCGTCCAGACCAGCTCGCTGCCGGCGTAGCGCAGATCCCATCCTCTGCTGTCCATCGCCACATCCTCCCCCACTGCCCGGCGGGCAGCGGATCTGCGGCGGGTCGCCTGCGGGGCGGGCGACCCCCGCCATCGTGCTCAACGCGGCGCTCGACGTGCTGGCCCGCAACGCCGTCGCGCGCGCACCTCTCCGACGCCGCGCGAGCATCCAACGATCAGGCTCAGGGCCGGACGAAACGGCCGAGGTGAGAGAACTCCTCTCAGCCTGTCTGCGGGCCTCGGTCAGGTGCCGACGTAGGCCGCGAGGTGCTCGCCGGTGAGGGTGCAACGGGCGGCGACGAGTTCCGCGGGTGTGCCCTCGAAGACGATCCGGCCGCCGTCGTGGCCGGCGCCGGGGCCGAGGTCGATGATCCAGTCGGCGTGTGCCATGACCGCCTGGTGGTGCTCGATGACGATGACCGACTTGCCGGAGTCGACGAGCCGGTCGAGCAGGCCGAGCAGTTGCTCGACGTCGGCGAGGTGCAGGCCGCTGGTCGGCTCGTCGAGGACGTAGAGGCCGGATGGCTGGGATGGTTTCCCCATGTGGGTGGCGAGCTTGAGCCGCTGGCGCTCGCCGCCGGAGAGGGTCGTGAGCGGCTGGCCGAGGCTGAGGTAGTCGAGGCCGACGTCGGAGAGCCGCGACAGGATCTTGTGGGCCGCGGGCACCTCGGCGTCGCCGCCGTTGAAGAACGCGGTCGCCTCGCTGACCGCCATCGCCAGCACCTCGCTGATGTCCTTGCCGGCGAGGGTGTACTCCAGCACCGATGCCTCGAAGCGCTTGCCCTCGCAGTCCTCGCAGGTGGTGGCGACGCCGGCCATCATCGCCAGGTCGGTGTAGATGACGCCGGCGCCGTTGCAGGTCGGGCAGGCGCCCTCGGAGTTGGCGCTGAACAGCGCCGGCTTCACGCCGTTGGCCTTCGCGAACGCCTTGCGGATCGGGTCGAGCAGACCGGTGTACGTGGCCGGGTTGCTGCGTCGGGAGCCCTTGATGGCGCCCTGGTCGACCGACACCACCCCGTCCCGGCCGGACACCGACCCGTGGATCAGCGAGCTCTTGCCCGACCCGGCAACGCCGGTGACGACGACCAGCACGCCGAGCGGGATGTCGACGTCGACGTCCTGCAGGTTGTGGGTGGCGGCGTTGCGCACCTCCAGCACCCCCGACGCCGTCCGCACCGAGGGCTTCAGGGAGGCGCGGTCGTCCAGGTGGCGCCCGGTCAGCGTGTCGCTGGACCGCAGCCCCTCGATGGTGCCCTCGAACACGACCTCGCCACCGGCGGTACCGGCGCCGGGGCCGAGGTCGACGACGTGGTCGGCGATCGCGATCGCCTCCGGCTTGTGCTCCACGACGAGCACGGTGTTGCCCTTGTCGCGCAGCCGCAGCAGCAGGTCGTTCATCCGCTGGATGTCATGGGGGTGCAGGCCAATGGTCGGCTCGTCGAAGACGTAGGTGACGTCGGTGAGCGACGAGCCGAGGTGGCGAATCATCTTGGTGCGCTGCGCCTCGCCGCCCGACAGCGTGCCCGACGGCCGCTCGAGCGAGAGGTAGCCCAGACCGATCTCCACGAACGAGTCGAGGGTCTCCCCCAGCGCCTCCAGCAGCGGCGCCACCGACGGCTCGTCGAGGCCACGGACCCACTCCGCAAGATCGCTGATCTGCAGCGCGCAGGCGTCTGCGATGTTGATCCCGTTGATCTTCGACTTCCGGGCCGGCTCGGCGAGCCGCGTGCCGTCGCACTCGGGGCAGGTGGTGAACACCACGGCTCGTTCCACGAAGGCGCGGATGTGCGGCTGCATGGCGTCGACGTCCTTGGACAGGAACGACTTCTGGATCTGCGGGATCAGCCCCGTGTACGTCAGGTTGATGCCGTCGACCTTGATCTTGGTCGGCTCCCGGTGGAGCAGGTCGTGGAGTTCGCGCTTGTTGAACTTCTTGATCGGCTTGTCCGGGTCGAAGAAGCCGCCGCCGCGGAAGATGCGGCCGTACCAGCCGTCCATGCTGTAGCCGGGGATCGTGAGCGCCCCCTCGTTGAGCGACTTGCCGTCGTCGTACAGCGCAGAGAGGTCGAAGTCGGTGACCGCGCCGCGCCCTTCGCAGCGTGGGCACATGCCGCCGAGACGGTTGAAGGTCGCCTTCTTGGTCTGGGTCTTGCTACCTCGCTGCACCGTGATGCCACCGCTCGCCCGCACCGAGGGGACGTTGAACGAGTACGCGTTGGGCGCTCCGATGTGCGGCTGCCCGAGCCGGCTGAACAGGATGCGCAGCATCGCGTTCGCGTCCGTGACCGTGCCGACCGTCGAGCGCGGGTTGGAGCCCATCCGCTCCTGGTCGACGATGATCGCGGTCGTCAGTCCCTCGAGCACGTCGACATCCGGGCGCGCCAGCGTCGGCATGAAGCCCTGGACGAAGGCGCTGTAGGTCTCGTTGATCAGCCGCTGGGACTCCGCGGCGATCGTGCCGAACACCAGCGAGCTCTTGCCCGAGCCGGAGACACCGGTGAACACCGTCAGCCGGCGCTTGGGGATCTCGATGCTGACGTCCTTGAGGTTGTTCACGCGGGCGCCGTGCACGCGGATCAGGTCGTGGGCGTCGGCAACGCGCGGCGCGGGCAACTGCGCGTTTGTCCTCGTGGCCATGCTCATCGTGTCTCCATCTGTAAGAGGGCGATCGCCGGACGGCTCAGCGCAGCTCCTGGATCCGGAGCAGGTTGCCGGCGGGGTCGCGGAAGGCGCAGTCGCGGAGCCCGTACGGCTGCTCGGTCGGCTCCTGGACGACCTCGGCGCCGCTGGCCTCCAGCTTCGCGAAGGTGCCGTCGAGGTCGCCGGTGGCCAGGTTGGCGCCGAAGTAGCTGCCCTTGGCCATCAGCTCCAGGATCGTGCGGCGCTCGTCGTCGGTGATGCCGGGCGTGGCGCCGGGCGGGTGCAGGACGAAGGACGTGTCGGGCTGGTCGGCAGGGCCGACCGTGATCCAGCGCATCCCCTTGTATCCGACGTCGTTGCGGACCTCGAAGCCGAGGGTGTCGCGGTAGAAGGCCAGCGAGGCGTCCGGGTCGTTGTGCGGGAGGAAGCTCGAGTGAATGGTGATGTCCATGGCGGTCACGCTAGCTGCGGCTCGGGGCCCGCGCTTCTCGATTCCTGATCGGTTTGGTCACCTGTTTTGCGACGCACGGCGGCATGCCCGCCGTCGCGCGCGCCGCCTCGTCGCGGTAGACGCTGGGCGGCACACCGACCAACTCGGTGAAGCGACTGCTGAAGGTGCCCAGCGACGCGCAGCCGACCGCATAGCAGACCTCGGTGACGCTGAGGTCGCCGCGACGCAGCAGCGCCATCGCGCGCTCGATGCGCCGCGTCATCAGGTAGCCGTACGGCGACTCGCCGTAGGCGAGCCGGAACTGGCGGCTGAAGTGCCCGGCCGACATGTGCGCGCCACGGGCGAGCGCTTCGACGTCCAGCGGCTGCGCGTACTCCCGGTCGATCCGGTCGCGGACGCGCCGCAGCCGCGCGAGGTCGCGCAGGTGCTCGTCCTCGACGGGCCTGTTGCTCACCTGCGAATCGTGCCACGTCGTGCCGGATTGGGTGGCGTCTGGACCCCACCGCGTCGGCTCTGGGCGGGGGTCTTGTCGCACCGTGCGTCGGCCACCACGAACCGCGATCGTCCATGCTGCGACGACTGCCGCACTGCGCCGTCGCTCCCGACACTGCCTGCAGTCTCGGTTGCTGGCCTCGACGATCGACGCGTGCCGCTGAATGATGAGTACGCTTACTGGACGCGAGTCTCGATTTGCGCGGCGTCCTGCCGCGACGAGAGGGAAGCGTGGGCCGCGCGGACGGATCCTTTTCGTTTCCTTCCTGCTTTTCGCGCGCGCCCGCACCCAGGAGGGATGCGAGAGGGAGGCTGGGCAATGGCCAGCATTCAGACCGAAGCGCCCGTCGCCGGCTCGAAAGCCGCGGCGATCTCGAACCACGTGGTGCGGACGATGAGCGAGTACACCGGGCGCGGGCCGACGAAGGCGCGCACCTATCTCAACGACGACGTGGTGACCGTCGTGCTGCAGTGCACCCTGACGAAGGGCGAGCGCAGCCTCGTCTCAGACGATCTCGACGAGCTCGTGCTCTCGATGCGCAAGGCGTTCCAGAGCACGATGCGCCACGACCTGATCGGCGGCATCGAGGAGATCCTCGGGCGCAAGGTCACAGCGTTCATGAGCGACAACCACATCGAGCCAGACGTCGCCGTCGAGGTCTTTCTGCTCGCGCCCGCCGGCGCCGGCCCACAGGGAGACGGGGCACGCGGCGCGGGGAAGACCCCAGGCCAGGCGATCGCCAGCGCCGTCCCCTGACCCTCGCGCGAGAGATACAGACAGCAATGCACCAGCGGCGCTAGACCTTCGGGGGCGTGCGCGGGCTCGCATGGGTCGTGAAGTTCCATGCCATCGTTTCGAGCTGGTTCCACAGCCGCTCGCTGTGCGGCGCCGCCAGGGCGGCGTCGTCGATCGCGACGCGCATCGCCCGAAGCCAGGCGTCGCGGTGCGGGCGCGCGATCCGAAACGGCATGTGGCGCGCCCCAAGCCCCGTGGGGCCACGCAGCTGCGAGTACCACGCGGGGCCGCCCCATTGCTGGATGAGAAACAGGCGCAGGCGCTCCTCGGCCGGCCCGAGGTCCGCTTCCGGGTACAGCGGGCGCAGGATCTCGTCCTCTGCGACGAGCTCGTAGAAGCGCGCAGCAATGCGGCGGAACGTCGGCTCGCCGCCGACGGCGTCGTAGAAGCTCTGCGGTTGCGCCGCTTGGCGCTCGACGGACACGCCGGGAAGGCTACCCGTAGCGAGGTAAAGGAGATCGACGGCGCCGAGCGAGGCGGGGCGGACGACAAGGCCGCAGGTTCTGCAATGCGTCCTCGGCTGGCGGATCACCTCATGCCCATCGTTTCGCCGGTCGATGCTCGAGCACGTGCCGACGCATGAGGATCTGCCCGACGAAGACGCCTTCTGGCGGCTGACAGGCGCCGACGGAGCACCGCCGTCGCGGCAGCGACGGGCTCGTGAGCGACGGCAACGCCCGAGCCCGCTCGCGCACCGGCAGCAGAGCCGACGACAGGTCGTTCCCCGCGGTCGAGGTAACGCGGTGATCGGGTTGATCAGCTTCGCGATCGTGACGGTCCTCGCCGTCGATGTGATGGGGCACGAGGCACTGTATGGCCCGGCGGCCGCGATCGATGACTTCATGAACTCGCCCGCGGCCTCTCCCTGGGTGCTGCTGTACGTCGTCGTCGCAGGCGTCCCCGTGGTTCTGGTCCACGAGCTCGGGCACGCCCTCACAGCGCGATGGCTGCTCGATACGCCCGTGAGCATCGTCGTCGGGTCATTCGGTGAAGTCGCCCACCTGCACCTGCGCAGGATCTCCGTATCGCTGAACGCGTTCAGCTCCCCCACCGCGGTGGCCGGTTGGGCGCAGTTCGACGCGTCGCGCGGGCAGGCCCGCGACATCCTTTGGATCGCGCTCGCCGGTCCGGCGGCGTCCGCGGGTGGCCTGGTGGTGAGCCTCGCTGCGCTGGCCGCGGCACCGAACGGCGGCCCGCTGCACGATCTGCTCTGGGCTACGACGCTTGGCAGCGTCTTCGCGATCCTGAACCTGGTTCCGTTCGCTTACCAAGACCGCCGCAACGGGCCGACGCATCATTCCGACGGCCGTGTGGCACTCGACGCTGCACGCACCCTCCGCGCCCTTCGCTGACGGCGGCCGTAGGCCGGCGCAACGCGCTGGCAATCGCCGACGGAGACACGATTGGTGGCACCTCGTCCGAGTGCAGACGCTTCGACGTCCTCGGGCGCCGTCGCAGCAGGCGTCCGCGGCCAACCTCGGCTCCGCGAGCGCATTGGCGCCCGACGAATGATTGATTCGATCGCGGGCTGCTTTACGGGTTGGCGCGGGTGGTCGAGAGCATCGGAGTGTCTTCTTTCGTCGTTCGACTCATGGCTGCCGCGGTCGTGACTTTGCTGTTCGTCGGTGCCGCGGCTGAAACGATCGTCTCCCGGACGGTCCGCGGGGCGTTCGTCGAGGAGCAGCTCGCTGACCAGCGGGCCGACGCGGCCTCGATTGCTCGCGCGATGGCGCAGGCAGACGACGGCGAGGAGCCGGTTGACGAAGCGCAGGAACTCGTCGACGTGATCGCCGCGCGGCCCTCCGTGGCCGGCGTGGAGCTTGTCGATGTGGATGGGCGCGTGGTCGCGGCGGCTGACCGCACGCAGATTGGTGAAGTCGAGCAGGGGCCGATCGTCGAGGTGGCACGGACGGGGCGCGCGAGCGCGGGCGCCGAGACCGAGGCTCACGAGTCCGGCGCTGACCTGGAGTACCGGGTGCCGCTCGAAGCAGCGGGGCGACGCTTGGCGCTCGAGACCGATCAGCCGCGCCGAGTTCTGGACGCGCGGATCACGGCGGTCCGGCGGCAGCTCGTGACGCTCGGGCTCGTCGGGCTGCCGGTCGCACTGGTCGTGTTCTTCCTTGTCGGTGGCCGGCACCTGACTCGGCGACACGCCTCGGCGGTGGAGCGATCGCTGACGGACGCATTGACCGGGCTGGGCAACCACAGCGCGTTCTATGAGGCTGCCGAACGGGAGGCTGCGCTCGCCAATCGCCATCGGCACGACCTCACGCTCGCGGTGATCGACATCGACGACTTCAAGTTCTGCAACGACCGGCTTGGTCACGACTACGGCGACAGGGTCCTGCGCGGAATCGCCTCCGCGCTCGCGGCAGGGCGGCGTGGGGACGCGTGCTTCCGGCTCGGGGGCGACGAGTTCGCGGTCCTGCTGCCGCACACCGACCTGCTCGGTGCCCGCGTCGCGCTGGAGAGTGCCGTCGAGCGAGCCAACGCGAGTCTGCCCGGGATTCACCTCAGCATCGGCGTTTCGGTGCTCTCGTCGGCGGGCGGTGACGTCGCGCTGCTGCGCGAGCAGGCCGACGTCGCCGGGTACGAAGCCAAGCGCACGACCGCCAGCGTCATCGTGATCTTCGACGAGATCTCGTCCTCCGCGACACTCGCGCATCCCGAACGCGTGCGCGCCCTAGGCGACCTCATCGAACATGGCGAACTCGATGTCGCGTTTCAGCCGATCTGGGACCTCGACCGCAACGAGGTCCTCGGCTACGAGGCGCTCGCGCGGCCGTCGGCGCAGTTCGGCTTCAAGGGGCCAGGCGAACTGTTCGAGTTGGCCGAGAAGGTCGGCAATGCCCATCAGCTCTGCGAGATCGCTCGCCGCAGCGCCTTGCGCTGCGCGGGCGACCTGCCACCGCGAACGCTGCTGTTCCTCAACGTCTCCCCCAAGTCGCTGGAACGCAACATGCTCGCCGGCACGACGCTCGTCGATGCCGTTGGGTCCGCCGGGCTCGCTCCGCATCAGATCGTGCTCGAGCTGACTGAGCATGTCACCACGCGCCTGCGGCACGTCGTGCGCGAGATCAGCCGCCTGCGAAGCCTGGGCTTCAAGATCGCGCTTGATGACGTCGGGGCAGGCAACGCCGGACTGGAGCTGCTGTGCAGCGTCGGCGTCGACTTCGTGAAGATCGACCGCTCGGTCGTCAGCAGCGCCCCTGACGATGCCTCCGCGCTCGGCGTGCTCGAGGCGGTGATCGCCTACGCGACCCGGACGGGGGCGACAGTGATCGCCGAAGGGATCGAGAACGAGACGCAACTCGCACTCGTCCGCGAGCCTGCCACCGCAGACCACGCACCGCGCCACTCCGTTCGCGCCGGACAGGGCTTCTTACTCGGCCGACCCGCAAGCGACTTCGCCGACGCAGCCGCGCTCAGCCACTGACACCCGGCGCGCGCCGGAAGCGCGAGGCGCTGCAGCCGCACACCAGGGGCGTCGTACGCCGGCACCTGACCGAGACCCTCGCGGACACCGTCAGATGAGTTCTCTCACCTGTTTGCTAGTTGCCTGGCGGTGCTGGAATCGGCGAGGCTTGCAGCGCGCGGGCCATCGCCAGGAGGTTCGAAGCGCAGGCCTTTCCCGTGGAGATCGACCACTCGCGCTCATCGGTCGTCAGCCACTCCTCCTCGCCTGGGCCGGGGCCTTTGTTCCAGTAGGTCCAGTTCTGGCCCGGCACGGAGTAGCCGATGTCCCCGAGCGCGCCGTTGGTCTCCGCGATGACGTGGTGGGCGCCGTCCTCGTTGCCGACCACGACGACGCCCGCGACGCGGTTGTAGGCGATCGGTGTCTTGGCGTCGTCGTATGTCTCGGAGAGGAACGCGTCCATCCGTTCAATCGCGATCTTCGAGACGCTCGAAGGCTGGCCCAGCCACGTCGGAATCGCCATGACGAGGATCTCCGACGCCAGGATCCGCCCGCGGATCGCGGGCCATTCGTCGCCGTCTGAGATCGCCTCCGAGACGACGCCGAAGTCGATCTGGTGGTCGGCGAGCCGGATGACGTCGGTATCGACGCCCTCCGCGCGCAGCTCGCCGAGCACGACCTGCGCGAGCGCTTCGGAGTTGGACTGCTGCGGCGAGCGCTTGAGGGTGCAGACCAGGCAGGTGGCTCGCATCAGGCCGCCGCGCCGACGTCGTGGACCTCGCGGGCGCCCCGAGCCGGGAGGAGGAGAGCGTCGCTGACGGTCACGAGCACGACGAGCTGCGCTGCAGGGCGGAGAACGCGAGACCTGTCGCGAACGCGTAGACGGCGTGGTGCAGGGCGTCGATCAGGACCTCTTCCTTCGGCGAGTCCCACGGCGGCGGCGCGACCTCGAGGACCGGCAGCATCACCTGCGCACCTCCCCAGACCGCGCCGAAGTGCAGCGCCGTCGCGGCGATGCCGTCGACGCCGCCGGCGTGCAGCAGCCCACGCACGGCGCCCCACGAGGTGCCATAGCTCCAGTGCACGATGTTCGAGAAGCGCGCCTCCCCCGCCTCGTCGCGCGGCTGGACGCCGAGCACCTTGCCCGCGGCGTCGGCCGGCGCAGAGCTGGAACCTCGGTCGCGCAGCTTCGCCTCGAGCGTGCTGGAGATGGTCATCGCGGCGGTGCCCACGGCACCGGCGAGCAGTCCCTTGCCGACCGCAGCAGCGGCGTCTCCCAATGCCATGGCTCTACAACGCCCCCTCGAGCGCCACGAAGGCGGCGCTCGTCGAGACGGCGTAGACACCCTTGCCCCAGAGGTCCGCGGCCAGCTCGGGCCCGCCCCATGACCAGGGCATCTTGGCGATGCCAAGCGCGCGGTAGAGGAGGACGTCGCCGCCCCACACGACCACGAAGAACACGCCGGTCGCAGGAAGAAAGCTCAAGCCGGCCAATCCGAGCAGGCCCCGCACGGCACCCATCGAGATTCCGTGCACCCAGTGCACGACAGGGTTGAGGCGCTCCACGAGCTGCGCGTGCGTCTGCGGATCGTGCCCGCTGATCTTCGCTCCGACCTGACCGGGTACGGTGCTCGGCTCACGGCCACTCGAGCGGATCTCGATCTTCTCTGCCAGCGTCAGGGCGACCGTTCCGACCGCCCCCGCCAGCAATCCCAGGCCGATGGCCCCAAGTGCATCCATGGGCCAGACTGTACCGCACAGTCCACTACTGAACCTCATTTGAGCGGGGATCCCCGATTGGCGATGGACGAACCGAAGACCGCACGAGGACGGCAGATGCGCGCCGCGATCATCGAGACCGCCGCCGCCCTCATGTACCAGCGCGGCGTGCGCGCGACGAGCCTCAACGACATTCTCGAAGCGACCGGATCTGGCAAGAGCCAGCTCTACCACTACTTTGCCGGGCGCTCGGAGCTGCTCGCCGCGGTCGTCGAGTACCAGCTGCAAGACATCCTCGGCGACCAGGCCAGCTACGAGCTGGATACCTGGAAGGGCCTGCGCGCGTGGCTGGACTCGCTGGTCGCCCGACAGCAGGAGCAGGGCTTCTCGGGATGCCCGCTGGGATCGCTCGTCGCCGAGCTGCTCACCGAAGACGATCGCCTGCGCGACACCGTCGCGGCGGCGTTCGCCCGCTGGGAGAGCGCGCTTCAGCTCGCCCTCGAACGGATGCGCGAGACCGGCAGGCTCGGCCGCTCGGCGCAACATGCCGCGCTGGCGCGGAACCTCCTGGCGGCGATCCAGGGCGGCTACCTGCTCTCCTCGGTCCACCAGGACGCCCATCCGATGCGCGAGGCGCTCGACGCCGCCTACGAACAGCTGCGCGCAGCACGCTGACCCCCGGCTCGAGATTCAGCGAGCCGGCTGACCGGCGACGGATGGCAGCCGGAAGCGCACGCTGGTCCCGCTCGCGGCGTCGGCGAGCCAGATCCGGCCGCCGTGCGCTTCGATGATCGCGCGCGAGATCGACAGCCCGAGGCCGGCGCCGTCGTCGGAACGGGTGTCGTGGTCGGTGCCCCGAAAGAACGGCTCGAAGACGCGGTCGCGCTTGTCGCCGGCGATGCCCGTGCCGGTGTCGGCGACCTCGATCTCGATCGCACCCTCGGTCGCCGGTGCAGCGCGGACGACGACGCTGCCGTCTGCCGGGGTGTGGCGGATCGCGTTCTGGATGAGGTTGAACAGGACGCGCTGGATCTGCTCGGGGTTGGCCTGCGCGGCGGCGAGCCGCGGCGCGAGCTCGGCATGCACGGCGACCGCACGTGCGTCGGCATGCGGGCGCATCGCGTCGATCGTCTCCTGCACGAGCTCGTCGAGCATCACGCGCTCCATGGTCCAGCGGATGTCGCCGGACTCCAGCCGCGACAGCTCGAAGAGATCCTCGATCAGCGCGCTCAAGGCGTGCACGTTCGTGGAGATCCGCCTGAGGTAGTCGCGGCGCATCGCCGCGTCGGCCACGAGGTCGTCGTCGATCGCGTCGACGAGCAGCCGCAGCGAGGTCAGCGGCGTGCGCAGGTCGTGCGAGATCGAAGCGATCAGCCCGCGTCGCGCGCGCTCTTCGAAGGCCAGCGTCGAGACCATCGCGTCGACATCCGCGCCCAGCCGCGCGAGCTCGTCGTGCCCGGCGAGGTTCGTGCGCACGTCGCGCCGGCCCTGCCCGACAGCCCCGAGGGTCGTTCGCACGGCTTCGACGTCGGTGAGCGCGCGACGACCGAGCAGCCGCCCCGCCCACAACGAGAGCGTGCCGGTGAAGCCCGCCACGAGCACAGCGAAGAACGCGTCGTGGCGCGAGACGAACATGAGCTCGACGAAGACGCCGACGGCGATCGCCAGCTGCGCCGCGGCGACGGCGGCGAGCAGCCCGAACTGGCGTCGCAGGCCGCCGATACGCGTACGGGCGGCGACGATCGCATGCGCTGCGAAGACCGTGGCGCAGCCCAGCGGAAGGAGGATCAGCAGGCTGGTGATGCCCGCGGCCGAGCCGTGGACGGCGGCGGCCAGGCCGCCGCCGAACGCCGCGGCCAGGACGGCGAAGGCGAGGCCGCGTCTCACGGCGAGAACCTGTAACCCACGCCCCAGACCGTGTCGATGTAGCGCGGCAGCGCCGGGTCCGGCTCGATCTTCGCGCGCAGGCGGCGGATGTGGACGGTGACCGTCGACGTGTCGGTGTAGAACGAGTAGCGCCAGACGAGGTCCATGAGCTGGTTGCGCGTGAACGCCTGGCCGGGGTGGCGGGCGAGGAACAGCAGCAGCTCGAACTCGCGCTGGGTGAGCGCCACCTCCTGAGCGCCGACGGTGACGCGGCGCGCGGTCGGGTCGATCACGAGCTCGCCGAACTGCAGGGGCGGCTGCGTGTCGGGACTCGTGTCCAGGCGGCGCAGCACGGCATCGACGCGGGCGACGAGCTCGGCCGGCGAGAACGGCTTGACGACGTAGTCATCGGCGCCCAGGCGCAATCCGACGATGCGGTCAGACTCCTCGCCGCGCGCCGTCAGCAGGATGATCGCCGTGTGATCGCGATCGTGCTCGCGCACGCGTCGCATCACCTCGAGGCCGTCGATGCCCGGCAGCATGAGGTCCAGCACGATGAGATCCGGCGCCTGCGCCGTGACCGCCGCCACCGCGGCGTGGCCGTCGTCGGCGACGCGCGTGCTGTAGCCGGCGCGCTCGAGGTAGCGGCACAGGACCTCGGAGATCGTCTGCTCGTCGTCGACGACCAGGATGTTGCCGCGTGTGTGATCGACGGTCGCCATGCCTGGCTCGAGTGTCGCAGCAGATGGCGGTCGCGGCACGCGCTCAGGCCCGAGTTCAGCGTCTGTTCATGCCGGTGGCGCGCGCAGCGCCGCCGCCGCGAACTCGGCCATGCCGGCATCGAAGGGCTCCTCTGCGCGGAAGCCGAGCTGCCGGGCCGCCAGTTCGACGCCGGCGAACACGTGGCGCACGTCGCCAAGCCGGTAGGCACCGGTCGTCAGCGGCGCGGGCGCGCCGGCCGTGCTCGCGGCGTGCAGCGCCGCCGCCATCTCGCCGATGCTGCGCGGTGTGCCGCTGGCGACGTTGAACGCCCCCGGCACGGGCTGCGGCGCGCTGAGCGCGAGGACGTTCGCGCGGGCGACGTCGCGGACGTGGACGAAGTCGCGCAGCTGGCCGCCGTCCTCGAATACGCGCGGCGCGCGCCCGCTCGCGAGCGCGCTTGCGAAGATCGAGGCGACGCCGGCGTACGGGGTGTCGCGCGGCATGCGCGGGCCGTAGACGTTGTGGTAGCGCAGCGCCGTCACCGGCACGCCGGTTTCGCGGCTGAACGCCGCCGCCAGGTGCTCCTGGTGAAGCTTCGTCGCGGCGTAGACGTTGCGCGGATCTGACGGCGCCTCCTCCGGGATGCTGCGGGGCTCGAGCGACGCGCCGCACACCGGACACGGCGGCTCGAAGCGGCCGGCGGCGAGGTCGGACTCGCGGCGCGGAGCGGGCCGCACGAGCCCGTGCTCGCCGCACGCGTAGCGGCCCTCGCCGTAGACGACCATGCTCGACGCGAGCACGAGGCGGCCCGCAAAACGCCTCCGGGCGAGCTCGCGCAGCAGCACCGCCGTGCCGAGGTCGTTGTGCGCGACGTAGTCGGCGACGTCGCCGATGTCGGTCCCCAGGCCGACCATCGCCGCCTGATGGCAGACGTCGTCGACCCCTTCCAGGGCCGCGCTCACCTTGTCGCTGTCGCGGACGTCGCCGAGCACGAACTCCGCGGCGGCGTCGAGGTAGCCGGGCTGCGCGGCATGCGCGGCGGGATGCAGCGCGTCGAGGATGCGCACCTCGCCGCCGCGCGAGAGCAGCGCGTCGACGACATGCGAGCCGATGAAGCCCGCGCCGCCGGTGACCAGCACGCGCGTCATCGCGCGGAGATCACCCTGATGTCGCGGCCGGTGGAGAACGCCAGGCGCCCGCGGGGCAGGCGCACGACGCCGTAGCGACAGCCGCGCGCGATCGTGCCTGCGAAGCGCCAGCGTCCCTCTGTGAGGCGGTAGCGGTCAAGCGTCTCGGTCACGAACCCGCAGACGGCCAGTTCGGTCGAGGAGATCGCCGCCAGGCCGGACGGCGCCGTCTTGCGCGAGAGCCCCGAGACGTTGCGCGGCGCGCCGCCGAAGTCGCCGCGCGCGAGTCGCTCGGAGCGCTTGCCCGGCGCGTTGTCGGCGACCCACAGCCGGCTGCCCGCGATGAACGTGAACGCGAACGGGTTGTTCCAGCCCGTGCTGAGGACCGCTGGGCGCCCGTTGCGGGCGTCGGTGCGCAGCGCGAGCAGCTTGCCGTTGGGCGCGCGCGGGTCAGCGACGCGCGCGGGGTTCTGCAGGTCACCGATTCCGATCACGAGTCGGCCGTCGGCCGCGAGCTCGAGGTGGCCGCCGTTGGCGAGGTCGGCGCTGCGCGGTCCCGTCCAGATGCGCGTGACGGCCCCCGGCGCGATCCGGTCGACGACGATCCGCCGATCGCCGCTGCGAGTGTAGGCCGCATAGACCCGTCCGCGGCGGTCGGCGGCGAGTCCGAGCAGCCCGCGCTGGCCGCCGGTTGCGACCTTCAGGCGCGGCAGCGGCCTGGCGCGCGCCCGCGAGGAGACGATCGCGCCGGTTTCCAGCTCGCCCGCGAGCAGCTCCCCGCCCGGGGTCACGGTCAGCGCGCCGGCGCGCATGGCGTCCAAGAGCTGCGTCCCGAGCGGCGCGCGCACAGGCGGTGAGTCGTCGTCACCGCAGCCGCTCGCGCCGACGCCGAGCGTGACAAGCACGAGGACCGCGGCACCACGACTCACCACGGCG
>CADCVQ010000086.1 GCA_902806175.1 uncultured Solirubrobacteraceae bacterium | reverse complement strand
GAGACGATGACCGACACGAACACGAAGTCCGAGGAATCGATGTTCGCCAAGCTCAAGCGCGTCCTGCACGGGTGATCCGGCTCGCGATCCGGGTCGCGCGCGCCGACGCCGAGATCGCCCTCGCAGAGCTGCTCGAGCTCGCCCCGGCGGGCGTCGAGGAGGTCGACCGCGGCGACACGGTCGAGTACGCGGTCTACGGCGCGGCGGGCGAACTGCCCGCGCTGCCAGATCTGCGCGCGGCCGCCGGCGCCGCGCTCGTGGAGGTCACGACGACGCGCGTGGCCGACGACTGGGCATCGCGCTGGCGCGAGTTTCACCGCCCGGTCACCGTCGGCGGCAGGCTGCACGTGCGCCCGCCGTGGGCGGACGCGCCGGCGGGCTCAGCGGACAGGCCCGACCGGCACCTGATCGACATCGTCATCGATCCCAACCAGGCCTTCGGCACCGGCGCGCATCACACCACGCGCCTGTGCCTCGAGGCCCTGCTCGAGCTCGAGCCCGCCGGCCCGCTCGTCGACCTCGGCTGCGGCTCGGGCGTGCTGGCGATCGCCGCGGCGCGCCTGGGGTGGGGGCCGGTGCTGGGGATCGACCACGAGCACGAGGCGGTCCGCGCCGCGCGCGCGAACGCCGACGTCAACGGGGTGCAGATCGCGGTGCGCCACGGCGATCTGCTGCACGGCGGCCCCGCGCCATCGGCGCCGACCGTCGTCGCGAACCTCCTGCGACCGCTGCTCGAGCACGTCGCGCACCGCGGCTTTCAGGGCGAGCCGCCGCGCGTGCTCGTCGTCAGCGGCCTGCTGCGCGCCGAGGCCGATCCGATCGCCGCCGCATTCGCCGCGGCCCACGGGCTGCGCGAGCGCACGCGCCGCGAGAGCGGCGAATGGACGGCGCTCACGCTGGCGCGCTGACGCTTCACACGCCCGCCACATCCGCCGGGTACCCTCAGAGCCGCAGATGGCCTGGAACGTCCTCATCGCCGGCGGCGGGTTCGGCGGCTTCTACGCCGCGAAGACGCTCGCGAAGGTCCTGCCGCCGCACAGCGCCCGCGTGCGCCTCGTCACCGAGGACAACTTCATGCTCTACACCCCGCTGCTGCCTGGCGCCGCAGCCGGCACGCTGGAGCCACGCCACGTCGTCGTGCCGCTGCGCGAGGAGCTCGACAGCTCGATCCACCTACGACTGGCGAAGATCACCGGGGCGACGCCGCATCGCAACGTCATCCACGTGCGCTCGCTGGACGGCACCCAGGAGGAGCTGCGCTACGACCAGCTGATCGTCGCGCTGGGCTCCGTCAGCCGGACGCTGCCGATCCCCGGGCTCGCCGAGCACGGCAAGGCACTCAAGTCGCTGCCCGAGGCGATCGCGCTGCGCAACCACGTCGTCCGCACGCTCGAGATCGCCGAGACGCTCGAGGACGGCGACGCGCGCCGCGAGTACCTCACCTACATCTTCGTCGGGGCCGGGTACGCCGGCCTGGAGGGGCTCGCCGAGCTGCAGGACTTCGCCGCCGACGTCATCGACCTCTATCCGCGCTGCCAGGTCACCGGGATGCGCTGGATCCTCGTCGAGGCCTCGGGGCGCGTCATGCCGGAGATCGGCCAGAAGCTCGCCGACTTCGCGGTGCGCGAGCTGCGCGCGCGCGGCATCGAGATCCGCACGCAGACGACGCTCGACGAGGTCACCGCGCGCAGCGCGCGGCTCAGCGACGGCGAGGTCGTCGCGACGCGCACGCTCGTCTGGACGGCCGGCGTCAAGCCGCATCCGGTCGTGGCGCAACTCGGGCTGCCGCTCGACGACCGCGGCCGGATCGACACCGACGACCGTCTGCAGGTCAAGGGCTTTGACAACGTCTGGGCGATCGGCGACTGCGCCGCGGTGCCCGATCCGGCGCGCAAGGGCGTGCCCTCCCCGCCCACCGCACAGCACGCGATCCGCCAGGGCCGCGTCGTCGGGCGCAACGTCGCCAACGCCCTCGGCGGCGGCGGCCGGGGCCGGCGCTTCACCTACAAGACCAAGGGCGTCTTCGTCGACATGGGCCGGCGCAAGGCGGTGGCGACGACGGGTCCGATCACCTGGAGCGGCACCCCCGCGTGGCTGCTCGCCCGCTCCTACCACCTGGCGATGATGCCCGGCGCGGGGCGCCGTGCGCGGCTGCTCGTGGACTGGAACATCGGCCTGCTGTTCGGCCGCGACACCGCGGAGCTCGGCCGCCTCGGCGAGCCGCGCGCGCTCGAGGCGCCGCTCGCGGAGGTGGCCTCGGCGGGCGCAAACGGCACGGAGGACGACGCGAGCGCCGGCGCGCCCGCGGGCAGCGCGAGCGCGGCGCGCTGACCGACCCTGCCGGGACCTATCCGCGGGCTGCGTATCCTGAACGTCAGATGACGCTGGTCGACACGGTGAAGCAGGACGTCGCCTCCGCGATGCGGGCCGGCGAGAAGGAACGTGTCGGCGCGCTGCGACTCGTCCTCAGCGAGCTGCAGAAGGCCGCCAAGGACGGCAGGGGCGACGAGCTCGCCGTCCTGCGCCGCGAGCGCAAGCGCCGCCTGGAGTCCGCCGCCGCCTTTCGCAGCGCGGGGCGCAGCGAGCTCGCCGAAGGCGAGGAGAGCGAGGCGCGCATCATCGAGTCCTACCTGCCGGCCGAGCTGTCCGACGACGAGCTGCGCGGCGTCGTGGCCGCCGCGGTCGCCGAGACCGGCGCGCAGTCGCCGAAGGACATGGGCCAGGTGATGAAGGCCGCGATGGCGGTCGTCGGCACGCGCGCCGACGGCAAGCGCGTATCGGCGCTTGTGCGAGAGGCGCTCGGCCACTGATGCGCATCCAGATCGAGCTGTCCAACGAGGCCGCCACGGAGCTTGCCGGCAGCGGCGATGCGGTGCTGCGCGCGCTCGAGGGCCACGTCGAGTGTGACCTCTTCCTGCGCGGAAACGTCATCACCCTCGACGGCGAGGAGGAGGCCGTCAACGCCGCCGCGGTCGTCGTGCGCGAGCTCGCCGACCTCATCGAGCAGGGCCACGACATCGCGCCGGGCACGATCGCCGCGGTGACGGGCGCGCTGGACCAGCACCGCTCGCCCGCCGAGATCCTCGAGGACGTCGTCTGGCGCCACCGCTCCAAGCAGGTCGCGCCGAAGACCGTCAACCAGAAGCGCTACGTCGACTCGATCCGCAAGAACACGATCACGTTCGGGATCGGCCCGGCCGGCACCGGCAAGACGTTCCTGGCCGTCGCGCTCGCCGCCGCCGCGCTGAGCCGCCGCGAGGTCAACCGGATCATCCTCACGCGCCCGGCCGTCGAGGCCGGCGAGCGCCTCGGCTTCCTGCCCGGCGACCTGATGGCGAAGATCGATCCCTACCTGCGCCCGCTCTTCGACGCCCTGCACGACATGCTCGACGCCGAGAAGGTCGCTGCCTTCCTCGAGCGCGGGCAGATCGAGGTCGCGCCGCTGGCCTTCATGCGGGGCCGGGCGCAGCCGGTCGACCGCCGGGTGCTCACGCCGACGGGCTGGCGCGCGATTGGGAGCCTTCGCGTCGGCGACCTCGTCGTCGGCTCCGACGGGCTACCGACAGCTGTCCTGGGCGTCTTTCCCCAGGGGCGGCGCGGAGTGTTTCGCGTGCAGGCGCAGGACGGCGCATCGACGCTCTGTTGCGGCGAGCACCTGTGGACCGTCCGAACGCCCGACGACCGGCGCCGCGGCACTCGCCGGACCCTGCGCACCGATGAGATGGTCGGACGCCTGCGCGCGGCGCACCAGCATCGTCTCGAGCTGCCGCTGGTCAGCTCGCCGGTCGAGTTCGAGCCCCAGCCGGTCGGGCTAGAGCCGTACGCGCTCGGACTGCTCCTCGGCGACGGCTGTCTCACGACGCGCACGACGCCGTCGTTTACGACGGCCGATCCGCAACTCGCCGAGGCGCTGGAGGAGCGGCTCGACGGCATCGAGCTCAGACGCAAGACCATGGTGGACTACGTGCTGCGCCACGCCCACGGCGGTCGCGGCGGCGTCATCGTTGCCAATCCCGTAACCGTGGCGCTGCGCGAGCTGGGGCTCGCGGGGACGCGGTCATCGACGAAGTTCGTCCCCGACGTGTACCTGCGCAACGCGCCGGAGGTCCGGCTGGCGGTCCTGCAGGGCCTGCTCGACAGCGACGGCGGGCCGGTCACGCAACGCGGGCGGACCTGCCGCATCCAGTACACGACGTGTTCGCCGCGGCTGAGCGACGACGTCATGTTCATCGTGCGGTCGCTCGGCGGCGTCGCGTCCACGCGCACCCACCGGGCATACGGGCGCCCGCCCGGGCTGGCGCGAGGCCGCGAGGTGCACCACCGCTCCGATACGCACGTGATGGATATCCTCCTCCCGGAGGGACTCGAGCCGTTTCGTCTGACCCGCAAGCGCGATGTCTACCGCGCCCACGGCGGCGGGCGGCCAATGCGCTTCATCGAGCGCATCGAGCCGGCAGGCGAGGCCGAGACGGTGTGCATCCAGGTCGCGGCCGGCGATTCGCTGTATGTGACAGATGATTTCCTGGTCACGCACAACACGCTGAATGACAGCTTCATCATCCTCGACGAGGCGCAGAACACGACGCCCGAGCAGATGAAGATGATCCTCACGCGATTGGGGTTCAACTCGAAGATGGTCGTCACCGGCGACGTCACGCAGATCGACCTGCCCAAGAACGAGGGCTCCGGCCTCGTCGTCATCAACGACATCCTCGAGGGCATCGACGGGATCGACTTCGTGCGCTTCGGCGGCGAGGACGTCGTTCGCCACCGGCTCGTGCAGCGCATCGTCGAGGCCTACGCCGTGCACGCCGAGAGCCAGACGTCCGAGTTGCGCTCCGCCGAGCGCCGCCGGGCCTAGTGGCCGTCCCCGCAAATACGCACCCTGCCGGGCGGCCGCTGATCACCGCCTGGCGGCGTCCTGGACCACCGGCTGGTGGACGTTTGCTAGGTGGCGGCCGGTCCGAGCCGGCGGTGCCCGTCATGGGCCTGGAGGCCCACTCCCTCACTGCGTCCTTGCCTGCCGGCGCCAGCGACCGCCCGGACAGGGCACGTACTTACGGGGACGGCCACTAGCCATGACCGACGCACTGGAGATCGAGGTCGTCGGCCTCGGGGGACCGATCCTGCCGCTGGAGGAGATCGAGCGGCTGCTCGCGCTGGCGCTCGGCTCGGCGGGCATCGACAGCGGCCACATCGCGCTCGAGTTCGTCAGCCCCGAGCGGATCGCCGAGCTCAACCGCGAATATCGCGCCAAGCGCGCTCCGACGGACGTCCTGTCGTTCCCGATCGACGGCATCGAGCCGGTCGCGGGCCCGCGCGAGCTCGGTGACATCGTCATCTGCCCCGAGCACACCGCCGACCTGCGCGAGGCGATCATCCACGGCGCGCTGCATCTGACGGGGATGGACCATGAGACCGACGACGGGGAGATGCTCGCCGTGCAGCGCGAGATCATGTCGTGGGTATCGCCCGACAGCGAATGACCACCCGGGCCGGCTTCGTCGCGCTGGCCGGGCGCCCGAACGTCGGCAAGTCGACGCTCGTCAACGCGATCGTCGGCCAGAAGGTCGCGATCGTCTCCGACAAGCCGCAGACGACGCGGCGCGCGATCCGCGGGATCGCGATGCGCGGCGATGCCCAGCTCGTGCTCGTCGACCTGCCCGGCGTGCAGCGTCCGCGCGACGCGTTGACGCAGCGCATGCAGTCGCGCGTCGAGCGCGAGTTCGTCGACGCCGACACCGCGCTGCTGCTGCTCAACGGCGAGCAGGGCGTCGGCCCCGGCGATCGCTTCATCGCCGGCGCGCTCGCCCGCGCCGAGGTGCCGGTCGCGATCGTCGTCAACAAGATCGACCGCCTCGACCGCGCCCACACGCTCGCGGCGCTGCAGGCCGCCGCCGAGCTCGGCATCTCCGACGAGATCTTCCCGCTCTCGGCACGCAAGGGCACCGGCGTCGAGCCGCTCGTCGAGCACCTCGCCGGGCTGCTGCCCGAGAGCCCGCACCTCTTCGACGTCGAGGATCCGTCCGACCAGCCCGAGTCCGTGCTGCTCGCGGAGCTCATCCGCGAGCAGATCCTGCGCCGCACGTTTCAGGAGGTGCCACACGCGGTCGAGGTCCACGTCGAGGACATCGACAACAGCCGCGCGGACCTCACCCGCGTCAAGGCGCTGGCCTGGGTCGAGGCGGAGTCGCAGAAGGGCATCCTGATCGGGGCTCAGGGCCGCATGATCAAGGCGATCGGCACCGCCGCACGGCGCGAGCTCGAGCGCCAGCTCGGCACCCACGTGCACCTCGACCTCGCCGTCCGCGTGCGTCGCGGCTGGCGCGGCGACGACAGCCTCCTGGACCGGCTCGGGATCGAGTAGCGGCGCGGACGCGCCGGCACCCCGTACCATCTGGCGATGCACCGGCTCCCGAACCTCTGCCCCTCGCCGGCGATGATCGTCGCCTGCGTCGCCCTGATCGTCGCGCTCGGCGGCACGAGCTATGCCGCGCTGAAGCTGCCGCGCAACAGCGTCGGCA